>CP003096.1:1132500-1432500 GCA_000233775.1 Thermovirga lienii DSM 17291
TCCACTATGGCATCCAAGAACTTTCTCTGGGTAATGGAGGCGTGAGCCTCCTTTCGAGTTTTTCTGTCAGCTATGCCGAATATGTTTTTTATGCAACCTGTAATCAAGGTTTCCACATGAGTTTTTAGTTTGGCAACGTTGATTGTGGAATATTTTTCATCAAGCCATATTCGAGCAACTCTGAGAGATTTCAGACTTTTAGCATCCTCTTTTTCTACTTCAACAAGCCCCCTGTCGGAAAGAAGTTCGACTGTGGCTAAACCATCCCTAGACAGATCAGCCATGCCAGTAACTTGAAATAGCATATCCCTCTGCTCTGTGAAGATATATCCAGGGCTGTCGGCCACCACGAACTCCATGTCGCTGCTTACCGTTTCACGAACTAGTGTAATTAACCCTTTGACCACTTCGGGATGTGTAGTTACAGCCTCCTCAGGACGTCGGGGGGCCAAAATGTTAGGTTTGACAATCATTTGTTTTTTGAGTTTGGGGAATCCATCAGCTCTCGCAACAGCTTCCTTTAGGGCTTGTAGGACTTTACCCCTTTCGTACTCGTAGCATCGAGCACACCCAACTTTGTATTTCATTTCAAGCTGCTCCCTTTGAATTTAAATGTTCACATAGGTGCGCCAGAGAGCATAATTGACACCTGGGATTTAAGGCCTTACAAATGGCCCTACCGTGGGCTATCATGTTAAGGTGTCCTCCCAGGAATCGTTCCTCTGGTACCAATTCCTCCAAAATTTTTTCGATATCTTCCGGTAGAGTATTACCTCCAACAAAGCCCAACCTTTTTGAGAGCCTAGCGACATGAGTATCCACAGGGAATGCTGGAATGCCCAGATCAAACAACAACACGCAAGCTATTGTCTTTGGACCCACTCCAGGCAAAGAGCTTAAAAAACTTATTATTTCCTCTTTTTCCAGTCTTTTTAGTCCCTTAAGACTGCAAGATCCCCAAACGCCGTTCACTGTGGCCAAGATTTTCTTTATTCTTTGAGCCTTGACGTTAGCAATACCCGCGCTTCTTATTGCGTCAGCTACTTCCTCGACTTTCGCGTCAATGACTTGTTGCCATGAAGGAAACCTATCCTTTAGCGATTCCCATGCCATGTCCCGGTTTTTATCGTTGGTGTTTTGCGATAAAACCGTTTTTATCAAACCATCAATAGGATCTTCAAAGGACTCATACGAAGGCCGTCCCTCGTTGCCCCACTTTTCTTCCAAAAGATCCAGGCAGAGTATTATCTTTTCCTTGTGAGCGTATATTGGGGCTTTGTCCGTTTTTATGCTTTTAACTATTCGATTTGTCCTTGTCTTCATCTGTTTCCTTTTCTTGCTTCTCCCTAGCACAACGATCTGCCTTATCCAAATCTTTCTTTAGCCTTGCTGCTTTCTCCATCCATCCTCTCAACTTCGCCATGACTCTGCCATGAATACTATCAGGAGGGAAACAGCCTTTGTCATCAGGAACGCCTGCTTCTATTCCTGTCAGCAGCTCTATGCCTTCGTCAACATTCTTTACAGCCCAAATATGGAACTTACCCGAGGCAACTGCATCAAGAACCTCATGGTCTAACATCAGGTGCTTAACGTTTTGTTCAGGTATTATCACACCCTGCTCTCCTGTAAGTCCATTAACCTTGCAGTACTTGAAAAATCCCTCTATCTTTTCGTTAACCCCTCCGATTGGCTGAACATTACCATGTTGATCCACCGAACCCGTAACCGCTATTCCTTGCTTAAGGGGCACGTCGGAAAGAGAAGATAACAAGCAATACAATTCTGTGGACGAAGCACTATCTCCTTCGATACCTGAATAAGTCTGTTCAAAGGTTATGCGAGCCGAAAGGGATAAAGGGAATTCCTGAGCATATTTCGCCCCCAAGTAACTCTCAAGTATTAGCAACCCTTTGTTATGAATTGGGCCCGTCATCTTTACTTCTCGTTCGATATTCACTACCCCTTCGGATCCCATGTAAGTGTTAGCTGTTATCCTAACAGGGTGCCCAAAGGAGTAATCACCCATATCTACAACTGTCAATCCATTTATCTGTCCGACCTTTAATCCGTCGGTCTGGATTTTTACAGTTCCATCTTTGAAGCTGTTAAAAATTCTCTCCTCAACTAAGTTTGACCTAAATTGTTTCTCTCTCAGGGCCTTTATAACGTGTTCTTTTCTTACTACCTCCTCTTCTCCCGCCCAGGCAGAAGCCTCCACTATGACCTCACATATCTTGTTGAACTGAGTAGACATTCTCTGAGAGTGTTCGGCCAGCCTGGAAGACCACTCTATTAGCTCTGCCACAGCATCAGCAGAAAAATGTTTTAGCTTCTCCTTTTGGACGAAACCAGCAACAAAAAGTGCCATCTGTTTCTCGTTCTCCAAGTTTCTGGGCATGTCAATGTCGAAATCAGCTTTAACCTTAAAAAGTTTCTGGAATTCCGGATCATAAATGTTCAACAGATGATATAGCAAGCGACTTCCTATTAAAATTACTTTAAGATTTATATCTATTGGCTCAGGTCTAAGGGATGAAACTGGTATTATGCCCAGCTGCTCGCCTAGGTTTTCTACTCTTATTTTCTGGGTTCTAATGACTCTTTTCAGGGTGTCCCACGACATAAAGTTGCGCAACACTTCTTCGGCCTGAAGGATTAAATACCCGCCATTTGCCTTTTGGATTGCACCAGCTATTATCTTTCTGAAATCTGTCGCCAAAATACCTTGACGACTTTCGTACTCAATCTTACCGGCGAGATTGTAATATGACGGATTGGTCTCCCACACCACAGGAGCTCCGTTCTCAGGGTCGTTAGTCACAAAAACGTTCAAATCGTATCTGCTAAACTCCTGCTCACTTATAGACTCATCTCTAGCTGCAGCTACAAAAACACTGAAATTACTTATAATATCCTCCTGCAAAGCATTAAACCATTCGCCAAGTTTGCCTTCATCGCCGAATTTATCCTTCAGTTCCTGCATATAAGGCATTATCGCCGTCCTACATATCTCTGCTTCTAAAGTTTTTATCTTTTCCTTGAGTTCTTTCTCTTTGTCCCTCACTAAGCGCAAAACTTCTAGGGTTTTCTGAGAAACTTCTTCCGACCTTTTCTGAAGCTCTTTTTGCTCTTCTTCCGAAAGAGCTTCAAAATCCTCCTGTTGCATCTCTTTATACTTCGGCTTTGTTTTTTTATCATCGGGGGACGCATGTGTTTCCTCTTGGTCTTGATCCGATTCAGAATCGGAGTCCTCATCCAAAATCACTGGTATGTTCACAAACCCTTGAGGTGTCCTCTTGATGGCGAAACCCTTTGTAAGGGCCCAAGACCTTAACTCTTCCATAAGGTTGTTGACATCCTCTTGGAACTCTTTGACCAATTGAGCTTTGGCATCCTCATATTCACTATTTTCAAAGGCCTTACTAAGAACACCCTTGAGTTCCTCCACCATATCGGACATGTGCTTTGCAAGCTCAGGGCCCTTTCCCGCAGGAAGGCTTAGTGCAATGGGCTCCTCAGGGTTGTCAAAATTGTACGCATACAAATAGTCATTGGGAGCCTTTTCTTTTTTTGCGTTCTCTTTCACCCTCTCTAAGGTATAAGTCGTCCTTCCACTTCCTTGACTACCTACGACAAAAATATTGTAGCCTTTATTGGAGACCTTTAACCCGAAGGATATGGCATCCACTGCTCTTTTTTGTCCAATCAGGGTTTCCAACCCTCCAATATCCATGGTTGTCTCGAAGCCCAAATCCTTAGGATTCGTTCTTCTGCGAAGTTTTTCTATGCTCAACGGTTTTATCATTCTCCATTCCTCCCAACGCTTTTTTCAATGATGCCGCCACCTACAACCCTTGATGCTGAATATAATACCAAGGACTGACCTGGAGCCACACCATAAACAGGCTTTAAGGCCTTTACTAGGAAAGAATCCTCTCCTGTTCTGGATATAATCCCCAAAGCTGGCCTTGCTTTATAACGATGTTTAAAGGCTAGCATTGTCCCATCAGTTATTTTCTCATGTAGTACAGCATTAGTACAATGTATAATCTCTATTGACAGGTCTTCCTTTCTACCGACCACTATGGCGTTTTCTCCTTGGAGCTTGTCCACCACATACCAGGGGCCGCCGGCTAACCCCAACCCTTGTCTTTGTCCAATGGTATACTTGTGTATACCCCTGTGATAGCCTAAAATTTCACCTTCGATGCTTAAGATAGGACCTCTAGATATATTCTTCAAATTTCCCTCTAAAAAATTATATAGTTCCCCTTTACCCAAAAAACACAAATCTTCGCTTTCTTTCATTCCCTTCGCGATCTCGGGAAACAACATAATGCCTTCTTTTTGAACTTCTCGCTTAGTGGAGTTCCCATGAGGAAAAAGTAAGCGAGAATAAAAGGTTTTGGGCAGTCTGTACAACATATAGCTTTGGTCCTTGGCCGGATCTACTCCTCTGCAAAGCCTTAATCCTCTGTTGGTGGCAAAAATCCTTGCGTAATGCCCAGTGGCTACCTTGCTACAACCTTTAGTATCTGCGATCTCCATGAGGATCTTAAACTTGACCTTCTCATTGCATACAACACACGGATTGGGAGTTAGGCCAAATTCATAGCTTCCCAGAAAATCGGCAATAACTTCTCGTCTGAAAAGCTCTCCGCATTGATGGACTATGTGTTTATCTCCCAAGCCTAAAGCTTTGGCTACCTCGCTAGCTTTTTCGATGTTGTTTTCGGGATGAAATCCTTCGAAGAAAAGAGTTACAGGTATCACCTCATATCCTTTTTCACTCAGCCTGAAACAAGCCATAGTGCTATCTATTCCTCCACTAAAACCTACTAAAACCCTCTCTTTCAATTTCTATACACCTCGTTTTAAAAAGCATATCTCGGTTCAAATCAGTATTCTATGCACTTTCGGCTTGAACACCCCGAACGGTATGGGTGTTTGACTTCAACCATCTCCGTAACGTAATCGGCTACCTCTATGATCTCTTTTGGTGCATACCTTCCTGTAAGAACTATTTCCACAGAGCTCGGACGATTTTTTACCACATCCAAAACTTCCTTGATCTCAAGAAGACCGAAATCTAGAACAACGTTTATCTCATCTAAAATTACCAAATCATACTTTCCTGAGCTTATCGCTTCTTTGGCTAACGCAAGGCCTTCCTTCGCGCCCTGGTAGTCTGCTGGGTCTGGATTCTTAGGGTCCACAAAATCCGGTCTACCAGTCAAGTGGTGAGTTATATTATCAAACTTCTTGAGCCCTTCTATCTCCCCATAATAAGGCCAACCTTTCATGAATTGAATTATGGCGATCCTCGCTCCATGTCCTGCAGCTCTTACAGCTAATCCCAGTGCGGCAGTTGTTTTTCCTTTCCCGTTGCCTGTATATACGTGCACCAATCCTTTTTCCAGAAAAGCCATAAAATTGCCCCCCGCTTATAAAAATTTATCTTCAAAACTTGTTCTTGAGTATATCCCTTTTAAACATTACAATGCCTTCAGATTGGAGGTTTGTCAATGCACATGAAGGCAATTATCCTCGTAAGTGGAATAGTTCAAGGTATAGGTTTTAGACCATTCTGCGCCAAATTGGCTCAAAAAATAGGCGTAACGGGTTCAGTATTAAATACATCCGAGGGAGTAATACTTGAAATATTCGGGGACAAAAGACAAATAGAAGCCTACAAACAAGAGCTTATAACTAACGCTCCTCCTTTATCATACATCCAGAACATACAAACACTGGAAGAAAAAGAAGTGGACGCTGTTCCAGATAATTTCCTCATATTGCCAAGCAGGGAAAAAGCAGAGACCAAGGCTTTGATTCCCCCAGACATAGCAACTTGCGAAGATTGCCTAAATGAGATGACTAACCCATATGATAGACGTTTTGAATATCCTTTTATCAACTGTACCAACTGCGGCCCTCGTTTTACCATAATCGAAAGTCTTCCTTACGACCGACCTAAAACAACCATGGCAAAGTTTCATATGTGCCCAGACTGCAAAAGAGAATACGAAAACCCAGACGACAGAAGATATCATGCTCAGCCAGTTGCGTGCCCTATCTGCGGACCACAAGTTTGGCTTGAGAACAACATCTCGGACACCCCTATAGTCAAGGGCAAAGATGCTATAATGGAAACCATTCGTCTTTTGAAGGAAAACCATATAGTGGCTATAAAAGGGCTTGGAGGTTTTCATCTTTCGTGTTTGCCAACCGATGAAGCATTGACAAAACTGCGTTCTAGGAAAAAACGACCTTACAAAGCGTTCGCACTAATGGCAAAGGACCCTCAGGTAGCAGAAAAGTTGGTACACCTAACTGAGGATGCCAAAAGATTACTTACTTCTCCACGAAAACCCATAGTGGTATGCCCCAAGAGGAAAAATGGAGATATCAGTGAGCTTGTGGCTCCTAAGTTGGATACTATAGGAGTAATGTTACCATATACTCCATTGCACTTTCTTCTGTTAAAAGAAATTCCTGTTCTAGTTATGACAAGTGCAAATGTATCTGAGACTCCTATAGTGTCATCTAACCATGAAGCCAAGAGCAAACTTTCCGAAATTGTGGATTACTTCTTGATGCACAACAGAGATATAAAAATGAAAATAGATGACTCAGTCGTCGCATCTGCCGGTAAAAGGCAGATCTTCTACAGACGAGCGAGAGGTTATGTCCCCCACCCAGTATTAGTAAAAAATGCTATGCCGCCTATCTTAGCAGCAGGGGCTGAGATGAAATCTACTTTTGCTATAACAGTAGATAAATACATAATTCCAAGTCAGTACCTTGGGGATCTCAAAGCCCTGGACACCGCCACTTATTACGAAGAAGCCCTAAAACATTTCCTCCGACTTTATAACTTTAAACCAAATGTCCTGGTTAAAGACATCCACCCTCAATATATATCAAGCCAAATAGCACATAAAACGGTTAAACTCTCAACCGCCAACAATATTGAGGAGATAAAGGTACAACACCATCACGCTCATATGGCCTCATGCATGGTGGAAAACGGCATCACTCAACCTGTCATAGGGCTCATATTGGACGGCACCGGCTTAGGAATTGATGGGAAGATATGGGGAGGGGAGATACTTGTAGGAGATCTTAAAAAATTCACCAGAAAAGGGTCCTTGTACGAAGCCCATTTGCCAGGAGGCGAAAAGGCCATATTGGAACCTTGGCGTTTTGCTTACTCCCTCCTTTATGAGACTTTCGGCAAGGAAGGTTCAAGAGATCTAATAGCTACGATCTGGCCCCACAGAGCTCAGTTGATTCCTCTGATGGAAGGAGCACTGCATCTTTCTCCCATAACATCCTCCTGTGGTCGGCTTTTCGATGGCGTCGCGGCACTTATTGGCGTCGAGGAAGTAATAAGTTACGATGGCCAGGCAGCAATGGAACTAGAAGCCATGAGCGCGGGAGCGAGGGAAAAAGCACCGTTCTCTATCGCTAGAGTAGGAGAAATGTTTATACTCGACTGGAGGCCAACCATCAAATGGATAATTAAATCTAAAACTCAAATTCCTGGACCTAGGATAGCTGCAGCCTTCCACAAAGGGCTGGCGGAAAGCTTAGCGGAGATGTGCCTCGAAATTGCAAAAGAAACAGGCATAAAAGATGTTGTTTTATCCGGTGGAGTGTGGCAGAACAAAAGGTTGTTCTCCCTTACGCTCTATTATCTGAAAAAAAGAGCTTTGCGGCCCCTTTGGCACACATCCTTGTCCCCCAACGATGAATCCCTGTCTGTGGGACAAGCGGCGATAGGAGCCGCACTTAAATCTTAAATCAAAATAAACACACGTTCAGCATCCTAGCTACTCGTACCGAGGACTGTAGTCTATTCCGCTATAAAGCTCTAACTTCTCAAGGCTGTGCACTGCTTCTATGTACCTGATTGTGCCGCTCTTGGACCTCATAACCAAAGAGCTCGTCCTTATCTTTTCCCCTTGATAACGGACACCTCTTAACAGCTCTCCGTCGGTTATCCCAGTAGCAGCAAAAAATACGTTATCAGATTTCACCAAATCATCTAAACCGAGCACTTTATTGATGTCCATACCTTGTTCTTTGCACCTTGACGCCTCTTCCTGATTTCTAGGCCACAATTTACATTGCATGTTGCCTCCCACGCATTTTAATGCACATGCTGCTACCACAGCCTCAGGAGACCCTCCTATACCAATTAGCAAATCTATACCGCTGTCCTCTTTGCAAGTCATGAGAGCCCCTGCAATGTCTCCATCTGGTATAAGCCTTATTCTGGCCCCCACCTCTCTAATTTCTTTTATCATGTGTTCATGTCGCGGTCGATCCAATATCACCACCGTCACATCTTCTATGCTTTTGTCAAGAGCTTTGGCCACTTTACGAATGTTTTCCGATATTGGTGCCTCAATATCTATCGCATCAGCGGCCTGAGGACCCGTGGCTATTTTATTCATGTAAAAAATATGTTTCGGGTTGTACATGGTATCTTTCTCAGAAATGGCTACAACACTTATGGCGTTGGGCCTTCCTAATGATAGAAGACGGGTACCATCTATTGGATCAACCGCAATGTCTACCTCTGGCATGTCCCCGCTACCTAAAACTTCCCCATTAAAAAGCATTGGGGCTTTATCCTTTTCGCCTTCTCCTATGACAACAGTTCCTTTCATGTTTATTGTATTGAGCATGTAGCGCATGGCGTTCACCGCCGCTGCGTCTGCTGCGACCTTATCACCTCGCCCCATCCATCTTCCTGCAGCCATGGCAGCTGCTTCCGTTACTCTCACCATCTCAAGTGCCATATTTCTATCAGGTTTGCTCATATCCGGCACCCTCCTTTTGCTTGACATCATTGACCAATATAAGGGTTCCCTGTGAATCTATCAAAAATGGAATCTACATGTCTTATGTAGTAATTTACATCAAAAAGGGAATCCAACAATTCTAAGGATAAGTACTTCGTTATCCGTTCATCGCTTTTACACAGCGCACGAAAATCTTGACCAGTTCTCCACGCTTTCTTGGCGTTGGACTGTATTATTTCGTACGCCCCATTTCTATCCAAACCCGCATCCACCAAGGCCAACAACACTCTTTGACTGAAGATCAGTCCCCGAGTCATATCTAGATTCTTGCTTATATTCTCACCAAACACGTCCATATTACTTATAACCTTTTGCATCATCAGTATCATATAGTGGATTAGATTAAAACTATCAGGCCAAATAACTCTCTCTACAGATGAGTGGCTTATGTCCCTCTCATGCCATAAGGCCATGTTTTCCATGGCTGCAAGGGCATATCCTCTAAGCAGCCTGGACATGCCACATATCCTTTCACACAATATGGGGTTTCTCTTATGGGGCATCGCAGAAGATCCTTTTTGTTTAGACGAAAAGGGCTCTGCCGCTTCAAGAACCTCAGTTCTTTGCAGATGGCGAATCTCTAAAGCTATCCTCTCTAACGTGCCTCCCAATATGGCCAGCGAGGACATTATCGTTGCATGTTTGTCGCGCTGCAAAATTTGCGTGGATATAGGCGCAGGCCTAAGTCCTAACCTAGCACAAACCTTCTCTTCTACATCTGGAGGGCAATGAGCATAAGTCCCTACAGCGCCAGATATTTTCCCTACCTTAATCATTTCTCTAGCTGAATTTAGTCTTACTTCGCCTCTCAAGAGTTCATCCAGCCAATTGAGGATTTTCAAGCCAAAAGTCATGGGCTCAGCATGAACGCCATGAGTTCTACCAATACATGGAACGTACTTAAATTCCTGGGCTTTCTCGCGAACTACGTTTATCAAAGACACAAGGGCCTCTATCACAATGTCCAATGCTCTTGTTAACAGCAGAGAGGAAGCAGTATCTATTACATCACTGCTGGTAAGTCCTAAATGGACATATCTTCCTTCAGGTCCAATATTTTCTGCAACACAGGTCACGAAAGCTATTACATCGTGATGTACTTCCTGCTCTATCTCTTTTATTCTTTCTATGTCGAAGTTTGCTTTCTCCCGTATTACCTTCATGGCGTCGTGAGGAATAACCCCTTTCTCGGCCCACACCTCACAAACGGCCATCTCCACCTCCAACCAGGTCTTAAACTTGCTCTCATCAGACCACAGCTTGCTCATTTCTTTAGTTGAATATCGTTCTATCAAATTATTCATCCTCCTTAAGTGACCGTATTTCTTGCAGCCAATCGTTTCTCACTGCCGACAAAAAATCATCGTACAGGCCACTTCTGAAATCAGGGAAGGTATAATCAAAGGGCACCCATCTTTTACCTCTATATCTCAAAGTAACTTCAGCAAAAATACCATCTCTCAAATATATTCTATGAGCATGGTCTTTAGTAGAAGCCAAAACCAATCGTGCACCATTCACATAGCCAGGATCTATATTAATCTTTCTGGTCTTGCCCGAAGCCCTTTCAATGCCACACGTGAAGAGTTTCCAATCAGCCAGGTTTTCTGCAGCCCAAAGGCCAGTAAAGGAAAAAAACGCTTTGAACAAGCTAGGAGATATATCTTTATAATAATCCGTATATTCAAAAGGAATACCCCGCAACGTGCGCTCCACAGCGCCAAACTCTTTCTTTAAGCAAGATTTCGTCCATTCCAACCATTCGTCATCAGGATAGAGCACACCTACAACAAGCTTAACCAAATATGACATACTCAACTCACAACCTTTTATGTACCACAATTTACTCCAAAAGACCGTTAATAAACTCATCCACCGAAAAAGGCACCAAGTCCTCAGAACCCTCTCCTAGACCTACATAGTATATGGGTATATTCAGTTGCTCAGCTATAGCCAGCAATATGCCTCCTTTCGCTGTGTTGTCATATTTAGTAAGAATAACCCCTGTCAAATCCAACGCTTCCCCAAAAGTCTTGGCTTGTAAAAGCCCATTCTGGCCTGTTACTGCATCAAGCACCAACAAAACATTTTTTTCCCAACCAGGAGTTTCCTTATATGCAACCCTTATAACTTTACCAAGTTCATCCATCAGGTTTTTCTTGGTGTGTATCCTTCCTGCGGTATCTACTACCAAGAAATCGCCCCCGCCAGCATCAGCAGATTTGATTGCATCAAAAACAACTGAGGCGGGGTCGCTTCCGGGCTCTCTAGCTATGACTTTTATATTCAACCTTTCTCCCCAGGTCTTTAACTGCTCTGTTGCCGCTGCCCTGAATGTATCCGCAGCAACCAATATAGGGCGTTTGCCTCTTCCCTTGGCTAATCTAGCTAACTTTGCAGCAGTGGTAGTCTTACCAGTTCCATTGACTCCAACCAAAACGACAAGGCTTTTATTCTCCGTAGCCAATAAATCCTTCCCCATGCCCTCAACTCTTCCCAACTTCTCTCTTAAGACTTCCTTCAAAATCTCTTTTACTTCTTCCTGTGTTTGAATTTTTTCCCTTTTTGTCCTATCTTTAACCTCCCTTACGAGGTCTTCTGAATAGTCGATACCCACATCTCCCTGAATCAAAAGTTCTTCCAACTCTTCCCAGAAAGAGTCGCTCAGAATTGTACCCTTGGAAATTAGGTTGGCAATACCTAGTTTGTTTTTAACTTTTGCCAGTTTTTCTTTTATAGTTCCTAAAACCATCTATCTCTCACCTCAGTTTAGCCAGAGTAATACCCACGGCAACTAGCCTTGTTCCCGTTGGGGTTTAGTTCTTTTCTTCTTGTTGTCTTTTATTTCTTTCTTTTGGCTACCCTCTCTTTTAGCGGCATTGGTTTTGTTTTTATTTTTTCTTTTTGACCTCTTACGCCTTCCTTCCCGCTTACCTTCCTTGGTGGTTTCATCAGAATCCTGCAACGTTTCTGCAACTGAGTTTTTTGTTTTATTTTCTTTATCCTGCATTTCCTCTGAAACTTTTTTACGTTCAATATCTTGGTTCTCGAGTTGTGCTACTTCCCCTGTGGTGACCTCTATCTCAAAATTATCATCCCAAGAAAACTCCGGTTCTTCTTCTATTGGCTCTATTTCAATAAGAGGTTTGACTTGAAAATCAGACCACACCTCTCCCCTCTCAACACATTCTCTGAAGGCCTCAAATTTATCCACGGGCACCAATATTTCTCCCTTACCAGGCTCTATTATCTTCACACAATCAGAAGTTATATCCACGCCAGATATCACATACGTCGCATCAGGCCCCTTTATCTTTGATCCTGGATTGGGCAACCTTTCCCAAAGCTTGGAGTAGGTCTCCCGTTCATATGCGATGCAACACATCAATCGACCACATATTCCTGAAGTTTTCGCGGGATTCAGCGAAAGATTTTGTTCCTTGACCATGCGAATACATATAGGCTCAAAAGTATTCAACCAATAGCCACAACAACAAGGCCTTCCACATGGACCAAGACCTTTGACAACCTTTGCTTCATCTCTTACACCTATTTGCCTTAACTCTATTCTAGTTTTGAACTTCCGAGCCAAGTCCTTGACAAATGCCCGAAAATCTACTCTTTGCTCAGAAGTGAAAAAGAAAAATAGTTTCTTGCGATCCAGCAAATACTCTGCTTCCACTAATTTCATAGGCAACTTATGTCCCTTAAGGATCTCTCTTGCATCAAGCAGAACTTTTTCCTCTTCTTCCCTCTGCAAAGTGCTCTCAGATAGATCAAGAGCTTCAGCTTCCCGGACATAGATCAAATCTTGAAAAAGAGGCTCACTGCCCTTCAACTGGGGTGACTCATCCTGGGATACATTGCTAAATTTTTCCCTGTACCGTTCAACTTTGTCGGGACTTACTCCTCCTAGATTTAGCGCTAACTCAAGACCTCTAGCGCTCTCGACGACTATGTAAGTTCCTTTTTGTAGATTTCTATCTATATCTACAACTCCTAGAAATCTAGGTTTACCAAAGGACACCAGATAAAAGCTCAAAATCATACCCCTCCCACAACACCATATATATTAAATCCTCGAGCATTTCTTTGGACATATTGTACTTCTCTGACAACACTCTTGCCATCTCAATGTCGGCGGCCTTATCGAACCTACCTTCATCAACCAGGGTTGACACCCAACCGGACAAAACCAAAGCTACCTCACCAGTACTCATATTTGATGTAGATCTCAACCATTTCAAAAATTGATCTTTATTTTTAGGTATATCAGTCGATGATTTTAGCAAGGGAAGCTTGAAACGAAAAATGTGCAACCTGCTTTTAAGCGTGGGAAGCATTTTTTCTTCTTCCATCAAAAGGGCTACCAATCCATCTCCCGGGGTCTCCTCGGTAAGCTTCAACAGGCTGTTGGCCGCAGGAAGGGAAAGTTTGTCGCATCCTAAAAGAAAAGCAACCCTTCTGTTGGCGGCCACAGGGAAAAGGGATATCTCTTCCCATAGACTCATACACTCTTTGATCCCTGGAGGTTTGTCTGGAGAGCCGATAATTATTAAATCAGGATGACTCTCTCCAACCCACGCCTTGCAAGATTCACAATTATCTTCCCCTGTTTTGCTTTCACACAATAGAGACTTGCCTAACTCCACAGCAAGCTTCCTCTGCAAAGAACCTGGAAGTACACATGCAAAATTGGTATCTATCCCATTGCTTTTGATCTCCGCCACCAAGGAAGAAAAGGACTCTTGAAGAAAATTTTGTTCTTCCTCATTCTCATTAACAGCCAGATTTTTCTTCTGCATATTTCCTCAATTCCTCCGTTAGCTGCATACAGACTAACTTTTCATCCTTGTTAGCGTCTATTCGCTTTATCCTATTAGGATTTTCTCTCCAAAGGGTTTTATAGCCTTCAGCTATGCGCTCCAACAGATGCAAATCCTTTTCTATCCTATCCAAGTTTCCCCTTTTTGAAAGCCTCTTCACTGCCACATCGACAGAAACATCAAACCAGAAAGTCAAATCAGGCTCTGGGAGCTTCGCGATATTTATGATTGTTCTTACATCCTTTTCTGGTAAACATCTTCCCCATACCTGATACGCCAGAGTGGAGTCATTGTACCTTTCAGAGACAACTATATTGCCCTCATTCAACGCAGGAGCTATTACCCGCTCTACGTGTTCACACCGATCTGAGATAAAGAGAAACAACTCTGCCCAGGGGTTTGAGAAATGGGTTTCAATTATAGTGTTCCTTAGGTATATCCCGCCAGGCCACCCCCCAGGCTCGTGTGTAAGCACAACATTTTTGTCTTTCCAGATGCCTTTTATTATCTCCGCTACCCGTTCAGCTTGGGAGCTTTTCCCTGATCCATCTATTCCTTCCAACGTTATAAACATGGCTAGTTGCATACCACCTATCCTACTATTATTTTCATTACCTAAAACCTGTAGAACACTCCCAGCGAATCTCTTTCCTCCGAATCTATTTCCTGATGCTTATAGAACAATCCCCAATCCTCATCTATAGAATACTTACCCTCAACGGAAAAACTGCCACCTTCTTCGTTCCACCAAGCAGCGCCTATAGACAAATCCCCCTTGGAAAAGTCTGGGTTATAGGACAAACCAAAACCAAAGTAATCATTTATTGAGCCTGATATGAATTGCCAGTCTTTGTACTCATAACCCACGGCACCTGTAAATCCAGGATCATCACCTATGTTTGCCATTCCTACCAGCAATGAGTATGGAGAATCACCTTTCTTCAAATGGATATAGGCATCGAATATGGGATCCCTTCCATCTAAATCTCCATGTAAATATAGGTCGCCACCTAATTTTATCGATTCGATGAATGCAAGGGTTTTATCGGCTCTATCAGCTAGGTCTGATAGTTTCCTCAAGTTGAAGGCTTTGCCAGACTCCCCCTCAAAGCCTTGGACGAACTTCCTTATGGAAATAGCCATTTCTTTGGCTTCCTCTGCAGCTTCTTTGATTTTTACTACTGTTTCTCTCAAGTCTTTGCCACCTTTTTTATCTTTGTCAAATTCGGAAATTATAAAATTCAACCGACTAGACAATTCCTCAGCGTTTCTGACAAGTTTTGTTATATTGCTCCTATTTTCCTTCACAGTGGCTTCCATATTTGCTGATAGGTTTTCGAATGAATTGGCGGCTTCTTCCACAGCTCTAGCTGCATCGACAATTGCTGGTTTCGCTTCTTCGACGAAGTTCTCTAAATTGTCAGCCATTCCAGAAAGATTTTCTAAAAAGGCATTTACCTTTGAAAAAGTGTCTTTTATGCTACCAAGACCTTCCTCTATGTCCCCAAGTATTTCGTCAAAGGAGGGGGGGAGCTCTCCTATTACTCTGGCTTTAGGCCCCAACAATTCTCTAGATGTTCCCCTTATTATTTTTACTCTGGGCTCACCCAAAAGACCTCCAGTATCTATGGTAAACTTGCTATCAACCGGCAATGATATCCCTTCTTTCAAACCTACCGTCACCAAAACTCCTTCCTCTAGAAGCTCCATAGAATTTACTCTACCCGATTCTATTCCAGAGACTAAAACTGGTGAACCTACGCTTAGACCCATTGCATCATGGAAAACTATGCCTAGTTCATAACCTTTTTCTTTAAAGCGCAAGCCTCCACTGAAGAATACCAAAAGGCCTAACAATATTATTGTTACCAGAGCAAATATTCCTATCTTAATTTCCCTATTCATGGCAGATCTCCCCCACGCACCGAAATGAGCCCCGCAGCGAAAC
Source organism: Thermovirga lienii DSM 17291 (assembly GCA_000233775.1). Classification (NCBI taxonomy): domain Bacteria; kingdom Thermotogati; phylum Synergistota; class Synergistia; order Synergistales; family Thermovirgaceae; genus Thermovirga; species Thermovirga lienii. Next base: position 1,148,151 of record CP003096.1, read on the forward strand.
GTTTTACCGCCGGATCATCCATCTTGTTCCATTCATCACAGGTGCCACGCCATACCACCCGCCCATCATCCATGAGAACCAATCTATCTGCAATGCCTAAAGCTGACACCATGTCATGGGTAACAACTAAAACAGCTACTTGAAATCTTCTGCACAGGGTTACGATCAGAGCATCTATATGTCTTGCAGTTAAGGGATCTAAGCCAGTTGTTGGTTCGTCAAGGAGTAAAACTTCAGGTTCGTGAACTAAAGCTCTAGCTATGGCAACTCTCTTTCTCATACCCCCTGAAAGTTCCGAAGGATACAGCTCCCTCACATCTTCTAGCTCCACATGGTCTAACATTTCTTTTACTTTTTTTTCTATGAACGCTCTATCTTCTATACCTCTACAATACTTCAAGGGAAAGGCAATATTCTGACCGACTGTTAAAGAATCGAACAGAGCCCCACCTTGAAAGACTACTCCCAATCTTTTCCTAAAATCGGCCAGATCCTTCTCCTCGGTTTCCGGCGTCACGTAAGAATCAAAAAGCTTCATCCTGCCCTTCTGTATCTTCTGTAAACCAGCTATAACCCTAAGAGTAGTAGTTTTGCCACAGCCCGATGGGCCCAATATGCACTTGACCTCTCCCATACTCAATGAAAGGTTGATGCTTTTAAGGGCTTCCTTGCTGCCGAAAAAAACCGAGACTTCTTCAAGAGTAACAACCGGAGGACTCAACTTGACATACCTCCAAACAAAAGGCTCGAAAGGATGTAGTTTGTGGCCAATATAAGCATATTGCTCCAAACAACAGCTCTTGTAGTAGCTACACCTACTCCTTTTGCTCCCTGCCCGGCTCTGAAGCCGTGGGTACATGCAGAGACGGCTATCAAAATCCCAAAAACAGCTGCTTTGATAATTCCCCCCCATATATCATAGGGATCAAGAAGTACCTCAAGAGATTTTCTGAAAATATGGGAATTGACCCCATGAGCCAGAACGTATAAAAAAGCCCCGCTTATACCAATAAAATCTGAGAAAATGGTCAAAGCTGGCAGCATTATAAAACTTGCAAGCAGCCTAGGAGCACCTACAAAAACTATGTCGTCTAATCCGAAAGCTTTGAGGGCATCCAACTGCTCAGTCACTTTCATGGAGCTTATTTCGGCGGCCATCGATGCTCCTACCCTCCCGCTAACCACGAGTCCTGTCAGCACAGGAGAAAGCTCCCTGGTGATACTAAGGCCAATCACCCCTCCAATATAGCCTGTCGCTCCAAACCTAATGAACTGATCTATGGTCTGAACCGCCATAACCATTCCCGTAAACGCGCTTGTTATCGCTACCATGAACACAGAGCTTACACCTATGCGCTCCAACTGCTCTGAAAAATCCTGTAAGCTCCAGGTTTTCGACAACAAGCCGCTTGTAATCTTAAAAAAAATTACAAAAAATGCTCCCAGGTTTTCTACCACTAAGATAATCTCTCGTCCTAACCAGCTAATTATCCGCAAAAGCTGGCCTCCTTCCAAAGCAAATCAGGAAAATTATTTCTGCTTGTCAGCGACCTTTATTAACTTCCTCAATAGGCCATCAACATAATAGTTCGACTTAAAAACTTTTAGCAGTCCCTTTTCCATTTTTTCCTTCTTTATCTCGCTCAAAAGTCTTTTATCTTCTTTCTCGGTTTTAGAGGACCACGGGGCCCTGTCGGGGGTCTCATATCTAAGCTCAACTATAACTTCGTTGTTAGCCTCAATTGAACTTATCTCGCGCAAAAGCTCGTTCAAATTGGTGATAGCTCTCCATCCTTGCAGCAAAGACTCCTGAGACGGCTCGTCTATGCCTCCACCTCTTACTACCACCTCATAGGTCCCAGCAGCATCTTCTGGAACGTTCAACGTAAACTTCCTCTCGATCGCTTTACCCCTGTATGGACGCATTTTTACTTTCACTTCAAAGGTCTCTCCAGGTTTTAAATCCCTTTCAGGCACTATGAGATCCTCTATCAGAAGAATTCTAGGTTCCTGGGTCACCTCAACATCAAGATGCACACCAAAGGGATTTATCTCGTAAAAAGGGTTCAGCATTATGGTCTTTGTTATGTCCACCGCTTCCGAAAACATATCCTTCGCCAGGTCTTTTCCTGAGTAGAACATGTTTGTCCTTTGCCATCCCTCAACTAGTGAGCCACCTTCTATCTTTAAATCAACCTTAGCGGTGCCTTCTCCTTTTCTTTCCCAAGTGTCATCCCATAATCCAATCAAAATGTTATCTATAAGTTCGCTTAACAAAAAGGGGTCGTTCACAAACTGAAACCTTTTTTTGACTATTTTGCCTGTATCTTTGTCCCGCATACTAAGAGAGAAATCAAACGCCGTAGGAATTTTGCCTATATATCCGCCAATGGCTTGCGGCCTGTCCTGAGTAACCACTCCTACAATCTCTGTCGGAGTCCCTATTTTAAAAGGAGCTTGTACGCTAGGTATTACATCGTGAATCCAAGCCTTAGCCAAAGGATAGTAAACTGCACCGCGATTTAAAAATGGGTGCGCAAAAGCCAGAAAACGTCCATCCTTGGATAAAGCTGTGAGTGTGCCAGTAGCAGCGATAGAGACGTCTCCCCACGCCAAAAGGACACTAACAGCATCCCCAGGAGTTAGTTTTGCATTCATGTTAACGGGCAGTGAAGTAGCCTTAAAAGAGTGGGGCAACATAGAATAGCTGGTTCCAAGTTTTTCGCTTATTTCTCCAGCGCTACGATCACTTACCCCATACATCATTATGGGAGTTTCCAGGTTCTTAATATCGCCGCTTTTCTTACCTTCAGTTTCACTGTTCTCAATTTTTATATTTATAGGTTCCCTCAATTTTATTTCTCTGTCCGGCCACTCCCAAACTGCAGCCATTTCAGATATAGGAGTCACAAGCCCTTTGTCATGTTCACTGAAATGCCAACCGTACCCTATGGCACCGACGAGCTTCCCATCTATGAAAACAGGACTGCCACTCATCCCGGCTGCTATTCCACCTGTTTTTTCTATTACCGGACCGTAAGCTTGAATTAATATTAATTGGTGGGGCAACTCGACCGATGGGACTACGCTCAAGACTTTAACAGGAAAAGTAACTACCTCCTGTCCCTTGACCACAGTGTAAGCAATTCCTTCCATGCCTGGTTTGATGTCATCAAGAGACATAACAGGTATAGTTGAATTAAATGTAGACTGCGCCATGGCGAAAGTACAGCAACAGAGGATAAAAATTATAGAAAGTAAAAGTTTCAACTTAAATCTAAACATCCTTTGCCCCTCCAGTTATTTATCATTTGTTCTTTTCTTGCGCCGTTTCAGTTCAGCAAAAATGAAATCATCCAAGTCGCCGTCTATTACTGCCTGAATGTTACCTTTCTCTACCCCAGTACGATGGTCCTTAACCAAAGTGTAAGGATGAAAAACATAAGATCGTATCTGGCTTCCCCAACCTATCTCCTTCTTTTCCCCTTGAATTTGTTCAAGCTGCTCCTGCCTTTCCTGTTGCATTCGCTCATAAAGGCGACTTTTTAATATATTCATGGCCACCTGTTTATTCATGTGTTGAGATCTTTCATTTTGGCAGCTCACGACGATCCCCGTCGGTATGTGAGTAATTCTCACTGCCGAATCCGTCATGTTGACGTGCTGCCCCCCTGCACCACCAGCCCTGAAGGTATCTATCTTAAGTTCTTCAGGATTAATATTGATCTCCACGTCATCAGGAAGCTCAGGAGAGACATTGACAGACGCAAAGCTGGTGTGTCTCCTCTTTGCGGTATCAAAAGGTGAAATTCGAACAAGCCTGTGCACTCCCCTCTCGCACTTCAAAAATCCATAGGCGAAGGGACCAAAAACTTGAAACGTAACAGACTTAATTCCCGCCTCCTCCCCCTGAGAAATTTCAAGCACTTTAGTCTTGAATCCCTTGTTCTCAGCCCATCTTAGATACATTCTGTAAAGAATCTCTGCCCAATCTTGGGAGTCTAGGCCTCCAGCCCCTGGGTGTATGCTTACTATCGCATTTGACTCGTCATATTCTTCATCAAGAAGCAGCATTACTTGCTCTTCTTCTATTCTCTTCTTAAGTTTTTCAGCTCTTTCGTAAAATTCTTTTTCCAGAGCTTCGTCCTGCTCCATCGCCAATAGCTCAGCAATGGTTTCTATCTCTTTCAACTCATTTTCCATCTCTTGCCATTTGCTATAACGATCCTGGAGCAAAGCCAGTTTTTTTGTTAACTCTTGGGCATCATCCCTATCCCAAAAGCCCTGCTCTCCCGTCATTTCGGTGATTTGGTCTATTTTCTTCTTTAGTGAAGCTGGGTCAAAGGCTGTCCTGCAGCTCCGTCATCATGGAGCGCAGTTCCTCCAATACGGTAGATATGGGCAATAAGGTCATTCGAACTCCTCCTTAAACTGTTCTTTCATTATATAATGTGAATGCTTATTATCCAAAAAGCTTTGCTACGAGCGGATTACCATTATATCATCACCATTGTACGAAAATTGGTTTAGGAGGCCTCTAAATGCTGAAAACAAATGATACAAAAAAAAAGGTGTTGAAGATTCTCATGGAAAAAGAAAAAAATCTGATCTCTGGCTCCGAACTGAGCTCCCTTTTGAACGTATCAAGACAGACCATATGGAAAACTATAGAGTCTCTAAGAGAAGAGGGATTTTACATAGAATCCGTACCTCATCAAGGATACAGGCTTTTGGATAAAAACGAAGCAGATCTCAGCCCAACATGGATAGAACTTGAGCTCGAAGACGTAGCGTGGGGCCATCCCATACTTTACTGGGAATCCCTAGACTCTACTCAGGAACCTGCCAAATCTCTAGCCCGTCAAGGAGCCAGCGAAGGAGTCGTAGTGATATCTAGAGAACAAAAAGCAGGAAGAGGAAGGCTCGGTCGAACCTGGCTTTCCCCGGAAGAAGGAAGTATAAGCCTTTCGGTTTTAACCCGTCCAAACATTGACCCCAGCCTACTACAGCTTTTAAGCTTATCAACGGCAATTGCTGTGCACGATAGTCTAAAGGAATTATTCAACATAGATCTTGAGCTTAAATGGCCCAATGACGTATTGTTCAGGGGAGCTAAGCTTTGTGGAATATTGATTGAAGCCTCTAGTGAACCTGGCAAGGTCCATTATGCCGTCATAGGTGTAGGAATAAACGCCAATTTAAGCCCCCAAATACTTAGATCCGTCGACAAACCCACTACTTCCCTTAAGGCTATACTAGGAAAGGATGTCCACAGGGGGAAAATCATAGCTACTCTTATTAGAAAACTCGAAAAAGAGGTCAAAAACTTGGAAAAAAACGAGGGTATCACAGAATGCATACAAAAATACTCAAAACTTTGTTCGACCTTGGGGATGAAGGTTAAAGTTGAGCAAAATGACCAATTTACCGTAGGCACAGCAACAGGTATTTCTCCTTTGGGGAACCTCATTGTAAAAATGGAAGATGGATCTACCTCCACCTTCGCTGCTGCCGACATAACCCATTTAAAGATGTCAGAGGCTCAATAAATAAAAGAAGGACAAAAACATGGCAACTTTATCAAAAATTTGCTGAACGGTACGCATTCCATATCGATAAATTAAATTCATAAAGATAAACGAAAAAATCCTCCTCTTTGGTGGGATAGGCAAACTTCACCTTTAGTGGCACACCTTCAAGGGTTGGCAACAGATTTTTAGGCAGATTCGAACTGTAAACTACTACGCCTTTGTTGGACTTGATTTGCGAAATTATTTCATCAAATTCTTCTGGAGTAACGCCATCTATCTCGTGTTTAGCCTTAAAAATTTGTTTGCTCCTGCCACTGACTGCCCTCAACCAACATCCCGAAAATCCTGTGAGGTCAAAAATTTCTACGTTCCAAAGAAGTTGCCTACCTACTCTGACAACGCTATCCAATCGTGTCTGAAACTCTGCCAATCTTCTCTGATAATACGGATAATGGCTAGGATCAATAGCAGATAGAGAGCGCATCACCCCCAGAGCGATGAAAGGTAACATCGATGGATCCAAAAAATAACAGCTATTCTCTAGCTTTGAGGGCTTATTCTCATATATTGAAACCAACCTTTCATACTTAGGAGATATACCCAGTCTTTTGATTTCCTTCAGCTCTCTGTAAGGCACAAAGATATAGTCACCTTTGGAAACCTTTGACACTTTGACTAAATTCCCTTCGTCGTTCCAAAAATAAAACGGGTGGACGTTCCAGTACACCCCTCCTATAAACTTGACTATGACATATAGCCAAGGATCAGAAACCAATATATTGGTTTCCTGTTCCTTGGCAAAAACGTTTGAACGGAAAAAAATAATGCATAAACATAGAGCCATAAAAAAAACTTTTAGGGCTTTCTTGCTTTTTGGTTTGTGCCTCAAAAAAACGCTCACAAACACTAAGATCTGCTCCCCGGCTTAACTAATGGTAAAGATGAATCCTTGCATAACGGACAGTCCTCTGGTGAATACACAGGAAAATCTACCTGCCATAACGAAATGGGACTTGGTAAACTTTGAAGCTTTCCAGAGCTTCTATCCACTATACAGGCCACACCTAATAAGTCTGCACTAGTTTTGGCATTTACGGCCTCAATAGTCTCAAGAGTCGACTTTCCCGTTGTGATCACATCTTCAACCACTACGTACTTTCCTCCACTAGGTGGAGTAAACCTTCTCATCTTCATTATTCCGCCCTCCCTCTCGCAGAAGAGAAAGGGAACGTCTAAGGCCCTTGCAACCTCATGTCCTATTATGAGGCCTCCAAGGGCTGGTGAAACAACGAAATCAGGCTTTCCCAATTTTACTATTTTTTCAGCCAGGAGTTTACCTGCTATTTCGGCATTTTTAGGAAACCTTAGGAAAAGGGCACACTGTAAATAATAAGGGCTATGTAGACCTGAAGAGAGCAAAAAGTGACCTTCCAGTAGAGCTCCCGACTCTTTCATAAGTTGTTCTATGTACTTATAATCTAAAGGTTTGTTCTGCTCTTTACTCATTTTCCAAATCCTCCAATATATTATTTATAACCTCTTTGGGATCATGGGATAGCAAAATAGGCCTACCCACCACTATATAATCTGCTCCACTCCTTGCCGCTTCAGCGGGCGTTGCCACTCTCTTCTGATCATCTTTATTAACGAAATCCTTTGGACGAATTCCAGGAACTACTTTCAATAAATTCTCATATTCTTTTCCACTAAACAAATGCAGGTCTTTCGTCGAACAAACTATACCATCCATTTTTGCTGCAAGACAGGCTTTTGCTCTTGCTACAAGGCTTTCTTTAATGGAGCATCCAGGAGTTACTTCTTGCAACGTCGATTCATCCATGCTCGTAAGAACCGTTACACCAAACAAAAGAGGTTTTTCTTTGGAACCTCTCGCACGAAAAGCATCTTCCATCATTTTTATTCCACCAGCAGCATGTAGCGTTAGAGCCCACAAACCCAATTCCGAAGCGGCTTCTACTGCTCCCTTCACCGTGTTAGGTATATCATGAAGTTTAACATCTAAAAAGACATCCCAACCTTCCCCAATTACAAAGCTCAGAAAATCCTTTCCTCCTTTGATAAAAAGCTTGGGCCCTATTTTTATATACTTTAAATTACTGCAATTTTTGGTAAGAAACTCTCTCGCTTCCTCTGGAGAATCCAAATCCAATGCAAGGATGAGTTCAGTCTTTCTATCTCTCAAAAAAATACCCCCTTATCTCTTTATGCTTTTTGAGCTATCCCAACGATTTCTTCCAAGTCGTTTATTTGGTTTTCCGCCATGTAATTTTCTATTCCATCACAAATTTTTTTCACAACTTCAAAATCCGAGAACAACGCAGTCCCAACCTGAAAAGCTGATGCTCCAGCCATTAACATAGCGAGCGCTCCCTCCGCATCAGCTACTCCTCCACACCCTATGACTGGAATCTTCACAGCAGATGCTGCTTCCCAGACCAATCTGAGGGAAAGAGGCAATATAGCGGGCCCCGATAGCCCTGCGAAAATCCGTTCGAATACAGGCTTTTTCCTTTTCACATCTATGGCCAGCCCTAACCATGTATTTGCCACCACTACAGCATCGGCACCACAACTTTCGGCTACTATGGCGCCATCGCAAATCTTTGGAACATTAGGAGATAATTTAACCCACATATCCCCCCGCCATAAGGCTCTCGCTCTCTTCAGTACCTTCTCCAAAGAGGCTAAGTTCAAAGCCCATGTCATACCCCCTCCAGATACATTAGGACAGGAAACATTGATTTCTACTGTGCCCGTAAAGCCAAAGGAAGTTAGAATGTCTAAAAGGTGATATAGTTCCTCCTCCCGATGAAAGGCCAAATTGAAAATTATGGGACATCCGCAATCTTTCAATTGGTCGAATTCATTTTTCAAAAAGGCCTCCAGCCCTGGGTTTTGTAAGCCTATACTATTCAAAAGACCACAATTGGTTTCCCATATTCTGATGCCCCTATTTCCTTCTTTCGGAGAAAGGGTCAAACCTTTTGTGCAAATTGCCCCAACGTTATCGACCACCCCTGATGGCCATCTCTCTGGTTCCATAGGCCATACTCCGGAAGCAATTATCGCAGGAGAGCGCAAGGTCAAACTTCCTATCTTCGCTTGTAGAAGCCTCTTAGAGCTCATCCCAGCTCACCTCCGACATTCTAAACACCGGACCATCAGCACACACCCTCCTGTTACCCAGGGTAGTTGGTATAACACATCCCAAACAACCACCTATTCCACAGGCCATGCGGGCTTCCAAGCTAACGTAGACTTGATCTTCCCTGACTTTGTGTATCAGTGAACCCCCTAGAGCCTTTAACATACCAATAGGGCCACAAGCCCATACCTCATCATCTGTTCCAACACCTTCTTCGGTGAGGAACGTCAAGGGAGTTCCCGATCTTCCAATGCTTCCATCGTCAGAAAAAACTTCTAGGTTGGTATCGCTCATAAGCTCACTTTTACAGAAGTTTTCCCATTCTCCTCCAGGAACTCCTATAACCAATTTAGCAGGCACTATATCTTTATACCTTTTGTATGCAAAAAGCATGGGCGCTATACCCACTGAACCTCCTAAAAGTAAAAGCCTTTGCCCCGATGGTGCTGGAAAGGGTTTCCCACATGGTCCCCTCAATTTTACTTTAGCTCCTTCGATAGACGAATTTATAATTTTAGTACCCCTACCCACAACCTTTACAAGAAAATCCAGGGATCCATTTTCATGAACCGCAATGGGTGCAAACGGCCTGGAAAGGAGGGGGTCAAACCCCTCCCACGACTTCAGCAAGTAAAACTGGCCAGGCAAAGGTATGCTAGAATCTTCTTCCGGCAAGACCCTAATCATGAATAACTCGTCGCTGAATTGAAACTTCTCAAGAACGATAGCTCCAAGATCTCTAGTCCCGTTCATGGTCAATCCCCAGCTCCCATAAGCTCATTATCGCAAAACAAAACCTCTCCATCTCGCAAGGTCATCACAGGCCACCCCTTCAAAACACTCCCATTCCATGGCGTAAGACGGGCTTTGCTCTTCCATTTCTCAACTTCGACAACCTTTTCCTTATTTAGATCCAACACTGTTATATCTGCTGGGGCACCCTCTTTGATGGCGCCAAGATTTGACCACCTTTCTGGCAAAAGTCCAGCAGGTTTGCTCGTCCATAGGGTTAAAAGTTTCTCCAGCGGACAAATCTTTCGCTTCGACCATTCATTCAGGACCGCTGCAACTGAACATTCCAAAGAAGCGATCCCAAAAGGAGCTTCTTGGAAGGGTAGATCCTTTTCGTCCATGTGGTAGGGTGCATGATCCGTAGCTATTGCATCTACGACCCCCTCTGATATGGCCTGCCATAAGGCTTCTACGTCTTCACAACTTCTCAAAGGGGGATTTACCTTGTAAGTAGCGTCAAATCCACTTTTTACCACTGCCGTTTCATCCAAGGTAAGGTGATGAGGTGTAACATCACATGTAACCGGTAATCCTTTTTCTTTTGCCTTCTTTATCTCATCTATACCCGCCTTTGTGCTTACGTGCGTGAGATGGATAGCAGCTTTTGTCTCTTCCGCCAGAGCTATACACTTTTTGATGTCAATTGCCTCAGAAGAAGCAGGATTCCCTTTGAGACCTGATACTGAGGAACACAAACCGTAGTTGACTTGGCCTCCTTTGGAGAGATCACCATCCTCGGGATGCTCCATTATCCTGACGCCAAGGTGGGTAGAGTACAAAAGGGCTTTCTGAAGCAAACTGCTGTCCTTCACAGGAGAACCATCGTCAGTAAAGAATACCGCTCCTTCCTCCGCCATCTTGCCCATTTCTGCCATGACTTTTCCTTCCCTACCTTTACTCACTGCCCCAGCGGGCAAAACCCTTGCGCCACCGCTTGATTTGCCTTTTTCTATTACATATCTAATTAAGAATGGGTTATCAATGGGAGGATCGGTATTAGGCATAGCCACGACAGTGGTGTAACCGCCGTTGGCTGCTGCTTTCGAACCTGACGATATATCCTCTCTCCATTCCTGCCCAGGGTCTCTAAAATGTCCATGAAGGTCTATAAAGCCTGGACAAACAAGTAATCCCTCTAGATCAACAATCTTCACATCACCCTGCAGGGAAGGTTTTTCCTTTGATATCTTGCTTACAACACCGTTTTCTATCAAAATGAATTTTTCATCATCAAGCATCCTTTTCCCGTCGAACACCTTGCAATTGGCTAGCAAGATTCTTTTCATTACCTCGCACCTCCAAGACATAGATACAGTAGGGCCATCCTAACGGCTACGCCACTTCTCACCTGTTCAAGGATCACACTCTGTGGGCCATCTGCCACAGCGCTATCTATCTCCACCCTACGGTTTATGGGACCTGGATGCATGACCAGAGCATCCTTTTCAGCCAAAGCTATCAGTTCCTCGTCTGCTCCAAAAAGTTTGAAATATTCATCCAAAGAGGGGAACAGCCCTTCTTCCTGTCTTTCTCTCTGTATCCTCAAGAGATAGACCATATTGGCCCCTCTGACAGCCTCTTTTGGATCACTCAAATATTTAACCCCATAGTATTCTAGTTCGGGTGGCATAAGAGTCTTTGGTCCAGAAACCACCACATCACACCCCATTTTCTTAAATCCAATCATGTCGCTTCTGGCCACCCTACTGTGTACTATGTCGCCAACAATGGCTATCTTCATCCCTTCTAGCGAACTAAAATGCTTCGACGCAGTGTAGATGTCCAAAAGAGCCTGGGTAGGATGAGCATGAGCACCATCACCTGCGTTGAAAACAGACGCATGCTTAAGCTTCCTTTGCAGATATGATGCGGCACCTACAGCACCATGCCTTATGACTATGGCGTCTGCGCCCATGGATTCCAACGTCCACGCCGTGTCCCTTAGAGTCTCCCCCTTTGCTGTACTTGAACCTGAGGCGGACCAATTAACCACGTCTGCGCTGAGCATTTTCTCAGCCAATTCAAATGAAACTCTAGTCCTTGTAGAAGGCTCAAAAAACAAATTAACTATGAGTTTTCCTCTAAGAGCAGGAACTTTTTTAATAGGTCTGTCCAACAAATCCTCCATGTTTCTAGCTTGGTCTATTAGGTGAAGTATCTCTTCTTTCTCCCAACAATCAATGTCTATTAGATCTCTGTGTCTCCACTCCATAATTTATTCCCCCCGTTCGCAGATAACTACCTCATCTACACCGTCCAGCTCTTCCACCCGCACTTCCACTATCTCGTTCTTTGAGGTGGGAATATTTTTTCCTACGTAGTCGGGGTGTATCGGCAACTCCCTATGCCCTCTATCGATGAGGACACAAAGCTGAACAGATGCTGGCCTACCTAGGTCCATCAAGGCATCTAGTGCAGCGCGAACAGTTCTACCCGTGTATAAGACATCATCCACCAAAATAACGTTTTTCCCAGTTATATCCACTGGGATACCTGTACTATGAACCACAGGTTGATCATGTAAAAGCGAGAGGTCATCCCTATACAGAGTAATATCAAGGACTCCTGTTACAACCTTTTCCTGCTCTAATTCTGCAATATACTGCTTCAGTCTACTTGCAAGGTGGTTTCCCCTTCGCTGTATTCCTACCAGCAGGCTATTACTCATACCCTTGTTTTTCTCCAATATCTCTAACGCCAGCCTTTTCAGAACTCTCTCCATTTCCTCTTTGCTCATAATTTTCGCCTTTTCCTTCATTCAGCACACCTCCTGTAATAAAAAGCGGGAAACAGAACGCTAATAAGCGCTGTTTCCCGCTCTAAAATACTTTCCCTTATTGCAATGGCCATAATTGGTCTTTTGCCTGCAACCAGCATGGTAGACCCCCTCGCGATATTCACGAAGGAGATTCTACCAGAAAAACAATTTTTATGCAAGCGGTTGCATATTCTTTAAGGCATCTTCTGCCGCCTTCCTTTTGGCTTCCTTTATGCTTCTGCCCTGCCCTTGCCCAATTACTTCTCCGTTCAGTAATATCCTTACCCAGTGCAGAGGTCTATGAGGTGGCCCCTCCGTCTTTACAAGTTCGTAGATCATTTCACCTTTATCCAAGAGGACCTTCTTTAACTCTAAGTTGGCATCATATATTCTTTGCTCCAACTCTGTTTTTTTCTTTTCGCAGTATTGCCTAACGATTTTGTGAGCTGTCTCGTATCCACCATCTAGAAAATATGCGCCAATTAAGGCCTCCATGGCATCCGAAAGGACCGAATAATTGTTCCGCCCTCCCTCTTTCTCCAATCCCTTACCTATACACAAGAACTTATCTAATCCAATTTCCAAGGCCCATTCAGCCAAAGCTTTCTCGCAAACTAGGGCCGCTTTCTTGTGAGACATCTGTCCCTCATCGTCGGAGGGAAAAGTTTCATATAGAAAAGAGGACACCACCAATCCGATAACGGCATCTCCCAAAAATTCCAGCCGCTCATTAGATACATCAAGGCCCTTTTCGTTAGTGTAGGACATATGACATAGGGCCTCTTCGAAAAGGGCCCTATCTTTGAGTGGATATCCAAAAAACGACTCTATTTTTTTAAGATCATCGCTTCTCATCGTTTCTCTTTTCTTGAGTATCTCGACAAACTATCCTTTGTATCCCTCCACAGCCAAGACAGCGTTATGTCCACCGAAGCCAAAGCTGTTCACCAGTAGCTTGTCTACAGATTTCTCTAGAGGTGCACCGTGGGCCACCACATTAACAGCAGAACATGCAGGATCTATATTGACACAATTTACCGTAGGATGCACTATCCCCTCAACAATGGACTGAAGAGCCGCTATGAGTTCCAGGGCACCAGCAGCGCCAAGGCAGTGACCTATCATGGATTTCGTCGAATTGACCAAAATATTTTTGGCATGGTCACCAAAAGCGTTAACTATCGCCTGGGTCTCCATCTTATCGTTCAAAGGCGTGGAGGTACCATGAGCATTTATGAGCTCCACCTCTTCTTTCTTCCAACCTGCCATCTCTACCGCTTGAGACATGGCTCTTGCGGGGGTTATAGCCTCGGGATCCGGTGCCGTTATGTGGTAGGCATCGCAATTTGAACCGAAGCCCTTTACCTCAGCGTAAATCTTGGCTCCCCTCTTCAGTGCGTGCTCCAATTCTTCAAAGATAAGAATGCCAGCTCCCTCACCCATCACAAAACCGTCTCTGTCAATATCGAAAGGTCTAGATGCCCTAGCTGGGTCATCATTTCTAGTGGAGAAGGCTTTCATTGCACTGAATCCTGCCACTGCTACAGGGGTTATTGCTGCCTCGGAGCCGCCTGCCATGATAATATCAGCTTCGCCCCTTCTGATAGCATGGAAGGCCTCGCCCATTGTATGAGTCGCAGTAGCACAAGCTGTTACTACACATATATTTGGCCCCTTGGCTTTATATCGCATTGCCACATAAGCAGCAGGCATATTACTCAACATCATGGGTACGCAGAAGGGACTAACTCGCGAGGGTCCCTTTTGCAACAGAACCTTTATTCCTTCGTAATTAGTCGATATACCACCTTCGCCACTACCTATATAAACACCAACCCTATAGGGATCCTCTTGCGAAAAGTCTAAAGAAGCATCCTGCACAGCCAAATCTGCTGCAGCTACGGCAAACTGAATCACCCTATCCGCACGCCGAGCTTCTTTACGATCCATCCAATCTTCGGGCTTAAAATCTTTTACTTCCGCAGCTATTCGAACATCATAATCAGAAGGATCAAATAGGGTAATCTCTCCTACTCCATTGCGCCCCTCCTTAAGGGCATCCCAATAGTTTCTCACACCTGTAGCTATAGGGCTTACCACACCTACGCCAGTGATCACGACTCTCTTCACGCCGATTCACTCCTTTATCTTCCCGGGAGCTCAACTCCCAGGTAAGGCACAGGGATATTCCCTGTGCCTTTTATTATTTGAGGATACTACTCATCTACACCTAGTTTGTTTTTAATGTATTCCATTGCATCGCCAACGGTCGTAAGCTTTTCAGCATCCTCATCGGGTATTTCTATATCAAACTCCTCTTCGATTCCCATTATCAACTCGACGATGTCAAGAGAATCTGCACCGAGATCCTCCACAAAGGATGCTTCGGGTTTTATTTGATCCTCTACGACATCCAACCTGTCCATAACAATTTCCTTCAAACGAGCTGTGATCTCTTCCATTCTCATTTCCTCTTCACCTCCTTCCAAAGAACTTATCTATGCCATAGTCATTCCACCATCGACTGCTATAACTTGACCGGTGATGTAAGAAGCTCCATCGCTACACAAAAAGCGAACCAGGTTCGCCACATCCTCAGGCGTTCCAAATCTTCCTGCTGGTATTTGCGCCATCATACCATTCTTTATATCCTCTGGCAGCACTGCAGTCATATCCGTCTCTATAAATCCGGGGGCAATAGCGTTAACAGTTATCCCCCTGCTAGCTAACTCTCTTGCCGAACTTTTCGTGAAACCAATTATCCCAGCCTTGGCAGCAGCATAGTTAGCTTGTCCCTTGTTACCTATCAAGCCAATAACAGATGAAATGTTGACTATCCTGCCCCATTTAGCTTTGATCATTGGCCTGAGAGCCCGTCTTGTCGCGAAGAAAACCGAATAAAGATCCGCCTTTATAACGTCATCCCATTCCTCGTCCTTCATTCGCATGAGCAAATTATCTTTTGTTATGCCCGCGTTATTAACTAGGACCTGAACTGTTCCCAGGTTTTTTTCGATGTTCGAAAACATCTCATCGACATCACCTTGGTCAGAGACATCGGCTTTCACAGCCAAAGCCTCCACTCCTTTTTCCTTCAAAAGATCCACAACCTCTTCAGCGTATTTGCTGCTACTTCTATAATTGACTGCCACCTTGAAACCTTCTTCACCCAGAGCCAAAGCAATGGCTCTCCCTATACCTCTGCTCGCTCCAGTTACCAATGCTACTTTCTTTTGTTCTTTCATGATTATTCCTCCAAGGAAATAAATTCCTTTAATGTCTCCACTTCCTTCGGGCTGCTAACGGCAATAGTCTTTGCGCCTTTCAGGGTTCTTTTTACTAGGCCGCTTAAAACAGCTCCAGCCCCAATCTCAACGAAAGCAGTGATACCCATTTCTGCCATCTTTTCCACAGAAACGCTCCATAAGACCGGCATGTAGGTTTGATGATATAGGGAATTTTGTATTTCCTCTACGTCATGTTCAATTTCCCCAGACACATTTGCTATTAGAGGCCATCTGGGAGTAGACCATTCGTATTTTTCAAATTCTTTCTTTAATTTTTCCGCCACGGGTTTCATGAGAGAACAATGAAAAGGAGCGCTCACCTTTAGGGGAACTGCCCGTCTGGCCCCTTTCTCTTTAGCTATCTCCACCGCCTTATCAACAGCTTCTTTCTCACCAGATATGACAATCTGTCCTGGGGCATTGTAATTAGCTGGCTCACATACTCCAAAAGAAGAGGCTTCCTCGCAAATATTGCTTATCACTTCCTTATCTAAGCCCAGTATGGCTGCCATGGCACCTCTGCCCAATGGCACAGCATCCTGCATCAGCTTACCTCTAACATGAACTAATTTTACGCCGTCTTCTAATGACAAGGTACCTGCCGCTACAAGTGCAGTATATTCCCCTAGACTGTGTCCGGCAACGCACTTAGGCTCAAACTCAAAGCCCAATTCTCGCCTCATGGTTTCAAATATAGCTATGCTAACGGTCATTATTGCCGGCTGAGCGTTCTCGGTCTTCTTTAACTCCTCCTCAGGTCCCTCTAGTATTATTTCACTAAGCTTATATCCCAAAGCGTCGTCTGCTATCTCGAATATTTCTCTAGCGACAGCAAAATTATCCAAGAATTCCCTACCCATCCCTACTTCTTGAGAACCTTGTCCTGGAAAAATGAGACTATACGCCATACCAATTCACCTCTATTTTTACTCAAAAAGACTATCTTTAACGTGGCTCAGGACCGCTTCAGCACCACTCAATAGCTCTTCTATTATCTCTTTGGCCGTCTTAATTTCGCTAACCAGCGCTGCGGACTGACCCGCCATAACGGAACCCCACTCCGTGTCACCTTCCACTACTGCGGCCCTCAATCGCCCTGCTCCTAGCTTTTCCAATTCTTCTATCGAAGCGTTTATCCTTTCCATTTCCTCGAATCGCTTCGTCAATTTGTTGCGAATGCATCTGACTGGATGTCCAGTAGGTCTACCAGTCACAACAGTATCCCTATCCTTCGCACTTAAGATCTCCTTCTTATAGTTTTCGTGCGCATTGGATTCTGCACATGCTGCAAAACGGGTCCCTATCTGGACTCCTTCTGCTCCTAACGCGAAGGCAGCCACGAACCCCCGGGAATCTGCAATTCCACCTGCAGCTATGACTGGTATTTTCACAGAATCTGCGATCACAGGAACCAGAACCATCGTAGTAATATCCCCTATATGCCCGCCGGCCTCCATACCCTCAGCTATAACAGCATCTGCACCCTGGCGCTCCACCCTTCTTGCGTGAGCTGAGGAGGCGATCACAGGTATCACTTTTATGCCCAAAGGTTTAAGTCGATCTATTACCTTGCCAGGGCTCCCGGCCCCAGTAGTAACTACAGGCACCTTATTCTCAGCAACGACCTCTATAGCATCGTCAGCCGTAGAAGACATGAGCATTATGTTTACTCCAAAGGGCTTATCGGTTTTCTCTCTTACCTTTTTTATCTCTTTATCCAACAATTCCGGAGGCATATTACCTGCAGCTATTACTCCAAGTCCTCCGGCGTTGCTCACTGCAGCTGCCAAATCAGCATCGGCTACCCACGCCATTCCTCCTTGAACTATCGGGTATTTGGTGCCTAGAATTTTTACAACTCGATTTTTTTCGAACATTGTCAACCACCTCACAGGCTGAAGATCACCGCTCCGTACGTCATTCCAGCTCCAAAACTCGTCATGAGGATTGTATCACCTTTCTTGATCCGCCCATCCTTAAGGGCATCATGAAAGGCAATAAAAACTGACGCAGCAGAGGTGTTGCCATATTTATCCAGATTGATAATGGCTTTCTCATGGGGCTGCTTTGACCTCCTCAAAACCCCCTCTATTATTCTCATATTCGCTTGATGGAAAATCCACCAATCTATATCCTCTGGCGTAAGGTTTGCTTTATCACAAACTTCATCTAGAAAAGAAGGCAAGACTCTATTTACGAACTTAAACACTTCGTTTCCCTTCATCTGGACAAAATGTTCTCTGTTATCTACGGTTTCATGGGATGCCGGCTTCTCAACTAATCCACCTGGCAGCTTGATCAAGTCGGCCTTGCTCCCGTCGGCTCTAAGCTCCGAGGCCAACAGACAACCGCCTCCCTCGCCGCCGGATACTACCACCGCACCAGCACCGTCACCGAAAAGAACGCAAGTATTGCGGTCAGTCCAGTCTATAAGTTTCGAAAGAACCTCTGCTCCGATCACCAAAACGTTCTTCCACATACCACTACCAACCCCGGCAAAGGCCATGCTCAATGCATAAACACACCCTGTACAGCCAGACTGGACATCACAGGCCCCAGCATGCCTCGCGCCCAAAAGAGCTTGGACCTTGGGAGCAACTCCAGGAAAAAGAGTATCAGGAGAATTGGTGGCCACAATTATCATATCTATCTCCTCAGCGCTTATTCCTGCGTCTTTTATTGCTTCAAGAGCAGCTTTGTAAGCTAAATCGCTGGTCAGCTCGCCTTCAGAGATCCTTCTCTCTTTTATGCCTGTTCTGGTAGTAATCCATTCATCCGTGGTATCAACAATCTTTTCCAGTTCCAAGTTTGTTAAGACCTTGCTTGGGACATATTTGCCGGTCCCCAAAATTTTAATAGGCATCTTCAAAGCGCTTGACAATTTATATACCCCCTTCAGAGAGCTCCTCCACTATCTTCTCCACGCCCTTCTTGATCACGAAGTTTCTTGCCACACCAATGGCACTTTTCACAGCTTCGGACTTAGAGCGACCGTGGGCCTTTATGACTGCACCGTTCACGCCAAGTAGTGGAGTGCCTCCAGTTCTCTCATAATTAAATCTAACCCATAAATCCTTCAACATAGGTATCATAAAAGTCATTCCTACTTTAGACCAAAACCGTTTCTCAAGCTCCTCTTTAAAGAGAGAGTAAATAGCGCTCCCTGTTCCCTCTATGAACTTGAGAAGAACATTACCTGTAAATCCCTCACAAACAACCACGTCGGCATTACCAATGGGGATATCGTGCCCCTCCACGTTACCGACGAAATTTACAGGCGCATTTTTGATCAATTTGCGTGCTTCCTGTATCAGTTCGTCCCCTTTAATTTCCTCTTCTCCGTTAGACAAAAGAGCAACAGAAGGTTCTGCAACCCCTTGAATGGTCCTCATGTACACATCACCCATCAAGGCGAACTGGTAAAGGTTTATTGGTTTACACCTTACGGTGGCCCCTACATCTATAAGCATTGTGACCCTATTCAAGGCAGGTAACGGAACGCCCAATCCTGGCCTGTCGATGCCCTTGATGCGCCCTACTATCAAAACACCTCCTGCCACTATGGCCCCTGTATTGCCAGCAGACACACAACCGCAGGCTTCTTTTGATTTGACCATTTGCATCGCCACATGGAGGCTGGAGTTTTTCCGTTTCCTTATTGACAGGGCAGGGGCCTCATCCATACCGATCACTTCTTCAGCAGGAATTATATGGAGCTTTCTCCCCACAAGCCCTGAATTATCTACATGAGGCAGTATGGCCTCTGGAATCCCAACCAATGCCAACTCCAAATCTTCATATTCGCTACAAGCTTTTATAGCTCCTTTGCATATTTCTTCAGGAGCATGGTCTCCTCCCATCGCGTCTACCGCTATCAACACCTCTACCCGCTCCTTCTCTCAGACGTCAAATCCGATCTATTACCATCCTTGCTTACCACCGTTATAAACCGCCCCACAAATATCTCCCTTTCTCCAACCCTTGTTCGCACACTAACGATATATTTATTTCCCTTTTTAGTCCCCACTTTGGCTCGCGCGACCAATCTCTCACCTACTCGTGCAGGTTGCTTGTATTTAATTCGAGCAGCACCTGTGAAGACCATGTTTTCATCTATAGCTGCTATGGCTAAAGAAGTGGCCTGCGCATAGATATAATGATCTGAAACCCACTCAGTATGCCTGAAGGCCATTTCATTGGTCGTCACCAAGGTAGATACTGCAAAATTATTGGGCTCCAGCTCAACAAGATCACCAATCACTTCTTCTTCCCTCAAGGACTTGAGCTTGGATACAGCGTTTTGGGCCATCATCTTGATTCTTTCTCTTACTTCAGGGATTCCAAGCAAAGCCCTGTCAAGCCTTATAGTACTTATACTAACTCCCAAAAGCTTGGCCAACTCTTCATCTGTAAGCATGGGGTCCGCCTTTAATTCGGCTTTTATCCTCTCATGTCTTGCTTCTCTGCTCATCCGCTTATGTTTTTTCCCCATAACTTCATTCCCCGTTTGTTAATACCAGGTTTTATTACCTGCTGTTATTACGAGGTGAGTATAACTTAAGGTCCAATTTTGGTCAATAGCAGAGGAGGGGCCACAAGGCCCCTCCTCTGCTATTTATTCGTGATTTACTCGCCAGTTTCTTCGCTTTCTTCTTTTACCTTCGCGACCTTACGTCCCTTGTAATATCCACATTCTGGACATGCTCTATGGGTCTGGACCACCTCTCCACACTGAGCACACACTCCTACTGCCGGAGCTTTCAAAGCACCAAGCCATTGAGCCTTCCTTTTATGGGTTCTTGCATGTGAAGTTTTCCTTTTAGGTACGGCCATGTTCTTCCCCCCTTCCCTGAATTATTCTTCTATCTCTTTCCACAATCTTGAAAGAGGAGACAGCCTAGGGTCAACTTGGTTTTTAAAGCAATCGCAGCGTCCATAATTCAAGTTCTTCCCACAGTAGGGGCACAAGCCTTTACACTCTTCCTTACAGAGGACCTTCTCCGGCAGAGCCATTATGACGCATTCCCACACTTGATCCCCCAAATCCAGTAGCCCCAAATCTCCTTCTAGAACAACCACATGATCATCCGCTTCAGCGGCAATCTTCTCCTCTTTCGAGTCACACGGAGTATAAAAATACCTGAAATTCTGCTCCAAATCAAGTACCACAGTTTCTAAACATCTAGAACATGGAGCTTTACACCGGGCTGAGATTCTCACATCGGCGATAATCTGGTTCCTGTCCCGCTGAATTTCAGCAAAAACTTCGATATCCCCTAGAAACTCGAAATCTATGCCGTCGTATATTATCGTTCCTTCAAAGAGCGCTCGCCAATCAAAGTTATACAACTTCCCGTTTTCAAGCTGTGCCGAGTGAACCACAAAGCTCCAGTCTTTAGGCTTTTCCTCGATAATGGACAATATGTTCCCCCTCTTTATGAACCTTTATTTTGTGAGCTCCAAAGTGTCCTTGGCTATCACAAGCTCTTCATTAGTGGGGACCACCATAGCCACGACCTTGGAATCTTCCGTAGAAATTATTACTTCCTTACCTCTTGACTTGTTCTTCTCGTAATCGACCTTGATCCCAAGGAAGCTTAATTCCTCCAGGACTTTCTCCCTTACTAAAGAACTATTCTCACCTATTCCTGCAGTGAAGACTATGGCGTCCAATCCGTTCATCGCGGCAGCATAGGCCCCTATATGCTTCCTGATGCCATAGCAAAGCATGTCCAAAGCCAACTTGGCCCTTTCGTTTCCACCCTCTGCGGCTTCTTCTACATCCCTCATATCGCTACTGATGCCGGAGATCCCCAGTATACCGCTCTCTTTGTGGAGAATATGACTCATAAGCTTTGTGTCCAAATTTTCTTTCTCCATCAAGTACAAGACAACGGTGGGATCAATTTCGCCACAACGAGTCCCCATTATAACTCCAGGAACCGTACCAAACCCCAAACTTGTATCTACTGACTTACCACCATCTACGGCGGTTATGGAGCTGCCGTTACCGAGATGGCATGTGACTATCTTGAGGTCTTCCACAGGTTTTCCAAGAATTTCTGCCGCACGGTAGGCTACATAGTAATGGCTTGTTCCATGAAAACCGTACCTTCTGGTCTTATACTCCTCATAATAATGGTATGGAACCCCGTACATATAAGCATGTTTTGGCATCGTTTGATGAAAGGCCGTATCAAAAACTGCAACCTGAGGAGTTTCGGGTAATAGTTCCATCATGGCTTTTATGCCCATTAAATTAGCAGGGTTGTGCAGCGGTGCCAGTGGAACGCACTCTTCTATGGCTTCTAGCACTTCCTTGTTAACCACAACCGAGCTCGAAAATTTCTCTCCTCCGTGAACAACACGATGACCTACGGCATGCAATTCATCGAGACTACCAAGAGCCCCATGATCTTTGTCTAAAAGGGCATCTAACGTCGCCTTTATGCCCACTTTGTGATCTGGTATAGGCATATTTTTGATAACCGTGTCCTGACCAGTCTTGGTGTGCTTTATTCTAGAACCTTCAATACCTATCCTCTCTACAAGTCCTTTAGCCAAAACCGACTCATCAGTCATATCAAAAAGTTGATACTTGAGCGAAGAACTACCACAATTAATAACAAGAACCTTCATGATACCATCCTCCTTAAAAAATAAGTGCTAATATAGTATAAACTTTAGATTGCTCCTGCAGCCACTCCAACAAGTAGAAAGGAGTAACTCATGGATAATAACACTATTTTGGGCATAATAGCAGAATACAACCCTCTTCATAATGGTCATTTATACCATATTCAAGAAGCCATGCGCCAATCTTCTGCAAACGCATTAATAATAGCTCTTTCCTCCCATTTTGTACAAAGGGGAGAACCTTCTTTTATAGATAAATGGAGTCGGGCTGAGGCTGCTTTGAAGGCAGGAGCAGATCTTGTCATAGAGATTCCATCTGCTTTCTCCTGCCAAAATGCCGGCATATTTGCATCTTCAGGCGTGGACGTTCTGTGGAAAACAGGCTTGGTCACCCACATATCCTTCGGCATGGAAGATCCTCAAATTGACTTGAGAAAGCTAGCAGAAATTTTATTAGAAGAACCGCAACCTTTCAAAGTTGCCCTCCGGAAGAAATTAAATGAAGGATTTTCCTTCGTGGAATCCATGGCAGAAGCCTTCGAAAAAACCTTACCAGGCTCCTACCATGCCGTAAGAAACCCAAACAATATATTGGCCCTAAACTATATGAAGCACATTTTAGAAAAGAAATATCCTTTGGTGGTCTTGCCCATACAGAGAAAAGGAGAACATTATCACAGTAGAAAAACAACGCCACTCGCAAGCGCATCTGCAATAAGGGCTTCCCTATATAGAGGGGAAAAACATATATTGAAAATGCTTCCCAACTTTAGCTCGGACATAATATCCAGAGAACTAGAAAAAGGTAGATGCTTCAATACCTACGAACACTACTGGAGAATTCTGCGAGCTGTAATTGTAAGAACCTCACCAAAAGAATTGCTAGATTTTTCAGACATATCAGAGGGAGCAGAAAACCTTATATATCAAGCCGCCAGACAGGCAAGAAGCTTTGAGGGAATGGTACAAATATGCACCAGCAAAAGGTATCCCAAAAGTAGGATACAAAGACAGCTGGCCCATGTACTTCTAGGGTTCAAACGAGAAGAATACATGAAAACACAAAAGAATGGTGTACCCTATCTTCGAGTCCTTGGGATGAATGAGAAAGGCAAGGCTCTACTGCGTAAAATGCGCCACACAGCCACCTTGCCCGTAGTCTTTAGGCCAAGACATTTCGAGGACGACTATTCCAAATTCGTAGCAGACTTCGAGCACACATCTTCCGAACTATGGGAGACCTGCATCCCCAAACAAGGAAACCTCAAAGAAAAAGACTGCCCTCCCGTCATACTCCCTGAATGACATCCTTCGGGGGGAATCTCTCTCTTAACCGTCTAAACACTCCAGGGGGAACCATATCCTTTATGGAGCCCCCAAAGTGAAATACCTCTTTTACCACCCTGCTCGATAAATAAGAATATTTCGCGTCCGTTACTATAAAGAACGTCTCTATTTCGGGAGCAAGCTGCCTGTTCATCAGGGCTAGCTGAAACTCATACTCAAAATCTGAGAGTGCCCTGAGCCCTCTAATAATTACGCGGCTCCTTTCCGCTCTCATAAAATCTACAAGCAAACCATCGAATGATTTTACCTTGACGTTGGGTAAATGGCTCAATGCCTCTCGAGTCATAGACTCTCTTTCTTCTATGCTGAACGTATACTTTTTGTTTTTATTTATCAATACCCCTACGACCAATTCATCAAAAATTGCTGCCGCCCTTTCGGCAATGTAAATATGGCCGTTCGTTATGGGATCAAAAGATCCCGGATACATAGCCTTGATGGTCATTGGCCCATCACCCCGTTCTTTCTGTAAAAAGATATACAAGTCTCCCCATACTGTCTCGTGCTTGCCAAAGCAAGGTACTGGTTTGATGGAGGAATATCCTCTCTACAAGAATGCTCTAGCACTAAAACTCCTTCACTTTTTAACAGCTTGCTCAGAAGGAAAGCTAGCTCCCCAACTAAGAGCTTTGGCCAGCCCTTACCATACGGGGGGTCAGCGAAAATAATGTCGAATACCTCACCTTCCTTAGCAAGCTTTTGAAGGGCTCTTCTAACGTCCATACCAATGATATCAACATTCAAGTTTCTTTGGGTATGCAAATCTTCTCTGAGTTTCCTTAAAGCAAATTTGTGATTTTCAACTAAACAGACTCTCTCTGCTCCACGCCTAAGGGCCTCCTTGGAGACACGTCCAGTACCTGCAAACAAATCCAGAAAAGCAGCGCCCCAAACAGAGGAGCCCATTATATTGAACATTCCCTGTATAACCTTTTCAGATGTTGGCCTTACATTCATATTCTTCATAATACGCGCCCAAAGTTCTCTTCAGTCATTTTCTTCCAACTAAACATATCAAACCTGATTCCGTGTCCAATCTCTTTAGACCATTTTCAACGATTAGCCACCATTTTCCTCCAAGAACCTGCGAAGATGCTCCAAAGCACCTTTTACCGCTGGAGTTGCAAAAGCTTTAACCGCTGGATCGACCTTTATGAGCCAATCCTCTTTTCTCGGTACGAGCCGAAAGTAAATTTGCTGGTGAAAATCCTCGTCACTTACAACAACCTCCAGCAAAAGGATACGATTCTCGCTTTCATAACAATCACCGAAGCACCACCGAGAAGCATCTCTAGCTCCTTTTACTCCCCTTATTTTATCGAAACTCTCTCGAGTAAGATTATCCAGCTTGACTATGGCGTGCACATCATTACCCTCCTCTGTCATTCTAATTAACGTGTCTTTTTTAGTTTTCACAAAACGCAACGTATGTATAACCTTACCTTCTTCCTTCCACTTTCTCTCATATTTGGTAGATATTTCTCTCGGTTCATTCAAATTATGACACAAACAGTCAAAAGTACTGTAGTTAGAAAAGATATCCTCAATCTCTAAGGCATAGTTTTCATCGTCGGTCACGACCTCAAAAACTCCACCCGTCTTTAAAACTGATGCTAAAACCTTTGGAAAACCTCCAGACGTAACCCTTCTTTTTTCATGTTTTGTCTTAGGCCACGGGCACGGAAAATTCATATATATATGATCTATGCTTTCGTCGGGGAAACACTCCCTCAACAAAAACTTGGCATCCCCTAACATCAAAAAGACTCTTTGTTCATAACCAACCAGTCTTTTTGACGCTTTCTGTATGCATTTCTTGGAAACCTCTATACCAAAACATACAGAGTCCTGATATTTTTTTGCCAGAAAAGCCAAAAACTCGCCGTTGCCGAAACCAATTTCCACTATTGTTTTCTTGGCTTGATTATTTTCCAATATATTTGGAACATCACAATACGGATCTAAAAGAACAAAGTTACCTAACAACATAAATACACTTCCTCCCTTACTCATTCCGCTTTGGTTTCCCCGAGGCGCACCGAATAAGACCCGCCATAAATAACTTGACTAATACAGCTTTCTCCATACAATATACATTATAGCGAATCAGAAGTTTCATTCTTATATACATCATTGCATGCACTTAAACTACGAAGGAGTTCATTGCATTCTCTGCCACATTATACATGCTAGGGACTTTCTAAGCAGCAAAAGCGAAAACTGTGGGTATATTGCAGAAAACCCAAGGAGGCGATATGTAGATGTCAAAGGTTTTAGAAATAAGATGGCACGGTAGAGGCGGCCAAGGAGCAAAGACTGGCTCTGCCCTTCTGTCGGAAGTGCTGTTTGAGGCGGGCAAATACACCCAGGCCTTCCCCGAGTATGGAGCAGAGCGCCAAGGCGCACCAATGAAAGCGTATAACCGCATATCTGACGAAAAAATACGTGTCAGATCAGGGGTACTCAATCCTGACATAGTGGTAGTTATCGACCCCACATTGCTTGATGCATCAAACCCCACTGAAGGTGCAAAGGAAGATACTGTTTACGTAGTAAACACCCCCAAAAAACCCGAAGAAATAAAGCAAAAGCTTAAATTATCCGAAAAAAGCAAAGTCCTTACCGTTGATGCCACCAAGATCACCTTGGAAGAATTCGGGCAAAACAGACCAAACGCACCGATACTTGGAGCGTTGGCCAGGCTCTTTGAAGAAATACCCATCGATATGTTCCTGAACCATTTCAAACACAAAATGGCCAAACTACCAGAGAAGGTCCTCGAGGCTAATTTGAGAGCCATAAAAAGAGGTTACGAGGAGGTGCAAATAGGATGAAACTCAAAGGATGGAAAGATCTGCCTCCAGCAACAGTAGTCCCGGCCGCTACAGCTGAGCAGGTTGAAACAGGGCAATGGAGGAGCATTCGGCCCGTATGGGATGAAAGCAAGTGCATACACTGCCTCCAATGCTGGATCCAATGCCCTGACAGGTCGATAAAAGCAAACGAAGAAGGAAAAGTTACTGGCGTAGACTATTTCTACTGTAAGGGCTGCGGAGTCTGTGCAAAGGTCTGCCCCAAGGACGCCATCGAGATGCGTCCCGAATCAGACTTTATATAACGCAGCACAGAAAGGAAGTGAGTAAAAGATGGCACGTAAAGATATAACAAGTGGCAACTGGGCTGCAGCGGAGGCCATGAGACAAATAAACCCCGATGTCGTAGCCGCTTATCCAATTACACCATCCACAGATATACCCATGAAGTTCTCTGAGTTTGTAGCTGATGGCTTGGTGGACACCAATCTTGTAACTGTTGAAAGTGAACACTCAGCCATAAGCGCATGCTTGGCGGCTTCCATTTCAGGCGCAAGAGTAATGACCGCATCCAGCGCCAACGGCGTAGCACTAATGCATGAAATATTCCCAATTGCTGCTTCTTATAGAGCACCTATAGTCTTTGCATTAGTGAACAGAAGCATTGGGGCCCCCATAAACATCCACTGCGATCACAGCGACAGTATGGCTGAAAGAGACATGGGCTGGATACATCTCTACTGCGAGGATGCCCAGGAAGTTTATGACTCATTGATAATGGGTGTAAGAATTGCAGAGCACAAAGACGTACTTCTTCCCGTTTTCGTCTGCCAGGATGGATTCATAACAAGCCACTGCTTTGAGCCCATTGAGTTTCTTGAGGATGAAGAGGTTAAAAACTTCATCGGGGAAAGAGATCCTTTGTTCCCATTGCTTGACGTAGACAACCCTGTAGCCTACGGTTCTTTGGCCCTGACAGATTATTATTTCGAAATCAAGCGCCAGCAAATCGAAGCAATGAAAAACGTAAGAAAGGTATATGAAGAAGTATCAGAGGAGTTCTTCAAACTTACTGGACGGAAATACCCGGTCATAGAAGCATACAAGACGGAAGACGCGGAGTATGTAGCGGTCATAATGTCCTCCGCAACAGGCGCCGTAAAAGAAGCTGTCGACAAATTGAGGGCAGAAGGCCACAAGGTGGGGTGCTTGAGGGTCAGAATGTTCAGGCCTTTCCCGTGGCAGGATATAGCAGAAACCTTAAAAGGAAAGAAAGGCATAGCAGTTTTAGACCGGGCTGTGAGCATAGGAGCTGGCGCACCTCTGTTTACTGAAGTAAAAGGAGCCCTGTACGACAGTGGAACGCTAGTTCCCACCAACAGCTACGTTTATGGCCTAGGTGGAAGAGATTTCTTCGTCCATGATGCCGAAAAGGCGTTTATGGACATGATCAACGGCGATTTTAGCCCAGAGGAACGCTACCTCGGACTGAGGGAATAATCAGGAGGTGCTACAGCTATGGCTGTTAGACTAAAAGATTTCACTACCAAAGATACACCTATGACAAGGGGGCACAGAATGTGCCCTGGATGTGGAGCACCAACAGCAGTTCGCCAAGGCCTTTTGGCGGTAGATAAGCCGGTTGTTATTACCTGCGCCACGGGATGTTTGGAAGTCTCCACTACTATTTATCCATACAACGCTTGGAATGCTCCCTTCCTACATTGTGCTTTTGAGAACGCAGGCGCCAACATTTCTGGCATAGAGGCCGCTTATGTTGCATTGAAGAAAAAAGGCAAAATAAACAAGGATATAAAGTTTGTAGCATTTGGCGGAGACGGTGGAACTTACGATATTGGTCTTCAGGCTTTGTCTGGAGCAGCTGAGCGAGGACATGACTTCACCTATATTTGCTACAACAACCAGGCCTACATGAACACGGGAGCACAAAGAAGCAGCGCTACTCCAACAGGTGCTAGCTCCACCACTGCACCTGCAGGAAAGAAAATACCTGGCAAGGTACAACGCGCTAAGGATTTAACCGATATAATGGCTGCACATCATATTCCCTACGTAGCACAAACGACGTTGCACAACCCTCAAGATGTGATCGAAAAAGTCAAAAAAGCTATAGAAACTCCTGGACCATCTTTCGTGAACATATTGGTTCCCTGCGTCCTCTTCTGGAGGATAGAGCCAGCCATGCAGAGAGATATTTGCAAACTAGCAGCCGACACGAGGATATGGCCAATCTATGAGGTAATAAACGGAGAGTGGAAGCTATCATACAAGCCAAGAAGCTTTGTCCCCGTTGAGGAGTTCCTAAAGCCACAAGGAAGGTTCAGGCACCTGTTCAAGGGAGATGCATGGAAGCCTGTAGTGGAACAGCTTCAACAGGAAGTAGAAGAAAAATGGGCGTACGTTCTGGAGCGCTGCAAAGAAACTTGGGAACCCAAATAGGCATAAAAAGAAATCAAACGAAGATATTTTAAAGATAACTCTTGACCAACACCAAAAACAAGGATACAATACTCGTCGCTGACGGGACGTAGCGCAGTCTGGTAAGCGCACTTGACTGGGGGTCAAGGGGTCGGAGGTTCAAATCCTCTCGTCCCGACCAGAGACCAAAGCGGGAGATATTATATTTCTCCCGCTTTTTGTTTATGAACAAAAAACCTAAAGACTAAGAAACGGGAGACCACAGGTGAAAGAGAGAGTATGGAATCATAAGGCGAACACTAATATAGGACAAAACTTTCTAATCGATAAAAATATAGTACAAACTATATGTGAAGCATCCAACATAACATCAATGGACTCTATATTAGAGATTGGACCTGGAAAGGGCATTCTTACCACTGCACTTATACAATCTCCGGCAAAAAAGGTATATGCCATTGAGCTGGATGAAAGGCTTAAAGACATCTTATTACCCCTTGAAGAAAACAACGAGAAGCTCCAAATCTTCTGGAAAGACGCGTTAAAGTTCAATTACCGAGACATAGAACATCTAAGGCCTTATCCTAACAAACTTATAGCTAACATTCCTTATCACATTACTACCCCTCTTATCTGGAAGCTATTAGAAGATGCTGCTCCTATGGGATTGAACTTCATGATCCTTATGATACAAAAAGAGGTAGCAGAAAGATTGGCAGCAAGCGCTAATAGTAAAGATCGGTGTCCTCTAGGCATAACGCTAGAAAAAATGGGGCAGGTGTGCATACTGAAAAGGGTATCCCCAAATGTATTTCGCCCTAAACCTAAAGTGGATTCCGCAATAATAAAAATAGAGCTCATTGAACAGGATTTCCTAGCCCAAAATCCCACATGGAAAAAATTGCTGAAAGCCGCTTTCCATAAGAGACGAAAGACTCTGCTAAACAACTTAGTTTCAAGTAATCTTCTAACGAAAGAAACTGCATCCGCCATGATAGAAGAACTTGGAATGAAGCCTACAGTAAGAGCCGAAGAACTTTCGATTCAACAGTGGACGTCCTTGCACGAAAGAGCACGGAGATATTACCCTTGATTCTATCTCCGTGCTCTTATAAAGGTTGAACCTTATAGGCTTTTAAAAAATGCGCTTATGCGCCCATATAAATGCTATTGAACCTTATCCTTGAGAGCCTTTCCAGGCCTGAAAGCTGGAACCTTCTTACTTGGAATCTCAATGACCTTCGATGGGTCCTGGGGATTGCGCCCTGTCCTGGCTGCCCTGGTTCTAACCTCGAAGGTCCCAAATCCTACTAGCTGAACCTTATCTCCCTTGGCAAGAGCCTCTCCTATGGTTTCAAAAATTGTGTTCACCGCTTCCGCAGCCTGCTTTTTAGTGATTCCTGCGCTTTTTGCCACCGCACTTACCAGTTCCGTTTTTGTCACTCTTAGCCACTCCCCTCAATTTTGAATAAGAGCTTTTAACTAGTATTTATTATTAACATCACAGCTTGATTACGTCAAGCATACAGGAGGTTTTATCCTTTATTCCATGCGATTCTTATAGGTGTTCCTTCAAAATCATCCATCTTTCTTAAAATACGAACTATATATCTAGTAAACGATTGATTAACTATAGTCGGATCGTTTACAAAAAAGCAAAATTTTGGAGGATTTATTCCTATTTGCTTACACTTGCGAATTTCTAACCTCTTCCCCTTTGAGCTGCTCGGCAATCGTTCAAAGGCCAAAACGTCGTGAAGTAAGGCAAACAACTTGTCATCACTGAGGGTTCTTCCCCTATTCTCTTTCACCTTCAAAACTAAATCAGGTAGCTTGGATATACCTCTTCCTGTCTTTACAGATGTAAACAGTATAGGAGCGAAATCACAAAATGCCATCTCTTCTCGGATTTTCTTTATAACCCTGTCACCTATTTTATGGTCCTTGGGCATTTTATCCCACTTATTGACGACCAGGATGAGTCCTTTACCCCTCTCAATTACATGATTGGCTATTTTTTTATCTTGGTCCGTACAGATGGCTGAATCTTCCATCATTATCACAGCCACATCACATCTATCAACAGCTTGAAACGTGCGAACCGTCGAATAAAACTCCACTCTACTGTCCACTCTTGATTTACGTCGCAATCCCGCTGTATCTATGATCCTAAAGCTTACACCATTTATTTCGACAAGGGTGTCTATAGAGTCCCTGGTCGTACCAGGTATATCGCTGACTAATGATCTTTTTTCCTTGCACAAATAGTTCAAGAGGCTTGACTTTCCCACATTTGGCCTACCTACAAGTGCCAAGCTTATTACATCGTCGTTTGCTTCTTTTTCTTGCTGATCTGCTTCATCAGGCAAGAAGTCCCATATTTTGTCCATTAGCTCATCTATGTTCCTTCCGTGTTCGGCGCTAACTCCTATGACGTGATCAAATCCAAGAGCATAGAGTTCATTTAGCCTGTCCTCGTGGACCGTGTCGTCAACCTTATTACCAACAACTATTATTGGCTTCCTCGTCTTGCGCATTTGAAGAGCTATTTCTTCGTCAAGAGGGGTAACACCTGCTTTGGTATCTAGAACCAACAACAACACATCGCTCTCTTCTACAGCGCACTTGACCTGCTCATATATGGAGCTATCAAAGTCTGCATCCTGCCCGGATACGCCACCAGTATCCACTACATAGAATTTTTTACCCTTCCACTCTGTTTCGGAATAAATCCTGTCTCTTGTAACCCCCGGTTGGTCATCAACTATTGCATGTCTCCGCCCAATTATGCGATTGAACAATGAAGATTTACCTACATTAGGTCTCCCCACTATTGTCACGATCGCCATTTACATCACCTGCTCTCTTTCAATCCATCCATACTCTTATTTTAGGATAACCTTTATAAGATCTTGAAACATGAAAGAAAGGAATCCAAGCCTCTCTTAGCTGTTCCAATTGATATTCCTTCTTAGCTTTTATCCAAAACTTGCCCGTATCTGGCTCCGGATCCATGTACTCAATACCCAGCCTTATGGCTTCATTTAGCATCTTTGCCTTCGTTTCGGGTTTGCCATCTACCTCCAAAAGGTAGATCCACGGAGGAAGTTCAAGATCTTTTCTTTCCTGCAACTCATTTTTCCAAAAAATGTTCCAACCTGCTTTCAGGCCCTTTTGCCAACCTCTACCTGGCTGTTTGCTTTGTAAAATTACCGTCCTTTCTTCAGCATGCTTCCCACACCAAAGGGAATCCCATAGCATTTTTATCGCTCTAAATCGAGCATCGTATAAAGGCCTTGCGTTCTCTATGTCGACATCAAGCCAACACACCAATTGAACAGGAATTTCATCACATACTTCTAATGCTTTTCTAGAACCAACTACTATTCCACCCTCTTTTTTGAGAGTAGATACTATCTTCTTTAAGGAAGACCTTTCCCTTTCAATTCCTCCATGCCAGAAGTGTATTTTATCAGAACTGCCCAAAAGAGATTTAGCAATATCCAAAGCGGCCTCGGCACCAGGCTTATCTCCGATGAGCATAGGTGCTCCACACCTGGGGCAAATTGTGGGTTTGTCTTGGGCTTCCTTGCAAAAAGGACATATCAAAGCTGACTTAGACTCTTCCCACCTCAATGGGGCACCACATTTTTTACACATAGGTTTGTGGTCACACTCGGAACATACAACAGCATTAGCATAACCCAATCTATCAAGGATCCATAAGGCCGCGCCTGCTTTATTAGTTACTTCTTGGGTTTTTTTCAGTATTAAGTCGCTAATAGCCAAGGGGAATGCAACACCTTTTACACCAAACTTCCGCGCTGCCTTCGTATCCACCATAATAAGCCTCTTGTCTGGCCTCTCATGGCACTCAGGTTCCGCCAATTTAAACACTCTAGAAGAAGGAAAGTTTCCACCTAGAATCAACTCGGCACCAGCCATCTGTGAGCGTATTCCTGCAAAAGTCCTTACGTGTAGATATGGATACCTTGCATTCATGTAGACGGGGTTACTTTCATCGTCAACTATGATCCTTCCGAGGTTTGGGAAGGGCAAAAACACAGCAACCCCAGTTCCTACTGCAAATTTGATCTCTCCTTGTCTAATTTGCTCCCATTTTTCCCATTTTTTCTTTGCATTACCTGGTAACCATAAGGTTCCCCTCTCCCTAAGCTTTCCTTCTAGGCTCTCCCAGAAAATTTCAGCCTTCCGTCTTTCGGGGAATATTATTATAGACGAAAGGCCATCTTGCAGCAGAGTTTGCTTATAAAACTGCATCCTTCTTTCATCAGGAACAATATAAGAGAAATTTAGACTTCTCCTTTTGGAGAAGTCTTTTCTGAAATCAACCTCTTTGACAGCCGTTCCTTTCAAGAACTGGGTTGGAAAGGCAACCTTAAACAACTCACCTGGTCCACAATAGAAAAATCTGGCAGCCTTGCCTATAGAATCTAGAAGCTCTTCTGGTATAGATGGTACGCTATCGACAACGCTTGCTATTTCTTTGATTTCAATTCTTTCTGAGTCAAATTTTTGTGCTTTTGCCTCCCATACTATACCTACCCTATGGCCTTTACCCAAAGGGACTATCACCCTTTGTCCCTTTCTTATTCCGGCTTTACCCTTGTACGTAAGAGGATGCCACCAGGGAGAGGGAAGAAAGACATCGCAAAAAACTTCCATCATTTGCTGCACAGGAATCTCTCGTATATGACATCCCATATCTTCTCTGCCACAATGCTTTTAGAAGTTGATATTTCCAATAAAGTCTCATCTGGTGTCAGTAAGGTTACACTGTTGGTATCGGACGCAAATCCAGCGTTGGGCGCTGTAATATCGTTAAGCACTATCATATCTAAATTCTTGTTTTTCAGCTTTTTCCTGGCATTTTCGATGGGTTCGTTAGTTTCAGCTGCAAAACCTACAATTATCTGCCCCTTTTTCTTTCTCTTACCTAGCTCCGCTGCTATATCCCTATTTGATATCAACTCAATAGAAAGAGTCTCTTTGCCTTCTCGCTTGATTTTTTGCAGCTGCTTCTCTTTAACTCGGTAATCACCAACTGCTGCCGCCTTAACGATAATATCTGCTTCTTCCGCCCTAGCCAGCGTAGCTTCACACATTTCTTCGGCAGATACCACAGGTACTACATCTACACCATGAGGATAAGGTTCCGCTACTGGACCACATATTACGGTTACATCTGCACCCCTATACCAGGCCTCCCTGGCGATTGCAAATCCCATCTTGCCCGAGCTGGGGTTTCCTATGTACCTCACTGGATCAATGTATTCATAAGTCGGTCCTGCCGTTACTAGCACCTTCTTACCAAGTAGATTTTTCACAGGGCACGCCGCTTTCAATATTTCGTCTACTATCACACCTATGGAAGGCAACCTTCCCTTGCCCTCATACCCACAAGCAAGTCTGCCCTTTTCTGGTTCTACCACTACGTAACCTAAATCTTTACATATCTCAACATTTTTTTGTGTAGCTTTGTTGTCCCACATATTACTGTTCATTGAAGGAAAAACAACTACCGGGGATTGGGAGGCAAGAACTGTCGCAGATACAAGACTCGAAGCGTCTCCATAAGCAAGTTTGTGTAACATTGAAGCAGAACAAGGAGCAATGGCTATAACATCCGCAGCACCTGAAAGGGTTATATGAGGTATCTCCCAACCCCTTTCATCAGAGAGAAAATCTTTCTCCAGGAACACTTTGTTCCCGGAGAGGACGGAAAACGTAAGAGGGGCCACAAAGCTCTCTGCTCCTTCTGTCATCATGACATGTACCTTCCACTCTTTTTTTACAAATTCTCTGACTATATCCGCAGCTTTATAAGCTGCAATTGCTCCCGTAATTCCTAAAATCAAGGTCTTTTTCTCTTTCCACGAAGCTACCTCCATTGGCTGCCCCTCCTCTCCCTGTCTGTTGATACCTACAAATTTATTTAAGCTCCGCCCTTTTAGTCTCTCTTTGAGGCAGGAAGGATATAATCTAGCTTACCCTTAACGAACTCATCCAAAGCTGCCAATACGGGGTTGGCCCATCCAGCTTCAAACAACCTGGCTCCCTTGTCTTCACTTATCTGCCTCGCTCTTTTGGCTACAACCATCGCTGCCAAATATTTGTTCATTTCCTTATTTTCGCTTTCACCTCGAGACATCATAGTCTGACTTTCCCCCTCTTTATGATTAATTCTTTCGCATTTTATTTTTTACGTTTTCAAATATTTTTTCCAGCTCTTCTACTGCCTTCTTTAGGTCATCATTAACGACTATGAAATCGTATTTCTTTGACTCCAGAATCTCTTTTTTTGCATTTTTGATCCTTTCTTCTAACTCTCTGTCATTTTCAGTTCCCCTGCGGTCTAGACGTTTAATCAACTCCTCCTCACTTGGAGGCATGATGAAAATGAGAACCGCTTCGGGCATCTTGTTCTTAACTTGAAGGGCCCCTTGAACATCGATTTCCAGCACTATATCATGCCCTTCATCCAATAGCTTGCGCACATCAGACTCCAAGGTTCCGTAGTAATTACCGTGAACTTTGGCCCACTCCAAAAACTTATTTTCCTTTACATAGTTCATAAAGGTTTCCATATCTATGAATCTATAATCTACTCCGTCCCGCTCACCTTCTCGAGGTTGTCTTGTAGTACAAGAAACCGAATATGTCAATCCCTCCATGCGTTTAAAAAGCTCTTTGCGCAAAGTCCCTTTGCCAACTCCACTGGGACCAGAAATGACGAAAAGGACGCCTCTTTTATTCTCCATCTTCCTTCCCTTCTCCTTCAAAGCGCATAGTTATCGTTTCAGGTTGGAGCGCTGACAAAACAACGTGATTGCTGTCGGTTATTATGATCGCTCGCGTTTTTCTGCCCTCTGTGGCATCTATCAGTCTTCCTTGAGATCTAGCCTCGTCCTTCAATCTTCTTATAGGGGCAGAATTGGGGTGAATTATCGAAACGATCCTATCTGCAACTACCATGTTTCCAAAACCTATGTGTAGCAATTTATTCTTCAAGGCTCATCACTCCACGTTCTGAATTTGTTCCCGCATACTCTCTATGGAAGCCTTAGCTTCGACTATTTCCCATCTTATATCCGAGTCACTTGCTTTTGAACCAATGGTATTAATTTCTCTATTGATCTCCTGGAGCAGAAAGTCTATTTTTTTGCCAGACACAAAGGCCTTTTCATATAAAAGTTCCCTTAATTTCTTCATATGACTATCCAACCGATCCAGCTCCTCAGAGATATCCCACTTGTCACTCAAGATGACTATCTCCTGGATTATTCTAGATTCGTCCGCCTCCACCCCCTGCTGAGCCAAAATAGTTTCAATCCTTTCTCTGAAGTCAGCAAGAGCTTTCTCTTTTACAAAATCCCACGTTCTGGCTATATTAACCAGCCTCTTCTCCAACTCTTGCACATATTTCAACACATCCCCTAAAAGATGGGAGCCTTCGACTTCCCGCATTTCATTCCAATTTA
The DNA here is from genome assembly GCA_000233775.1 of Thermovirga lienii DSM 17291. Taxonomy (NCBI): domain Bacteria; kingdom Thermotogati; phylum Synergistota; class Synergistia; order Synergistales; family Thermovirgaceae; genus Thermovirga; species Thermovirga lienii. The sequence goes on from CP003096.1 coordinate 1,184,422, forward strand.
CAAGGGCTGATTCGACCTGCCCAGTTAGTGCTTTAGCCACATCCTCAAATATTGTTTCTTTATTCTGTAAAGGGGGTTCCAAAACCCCAGGAAGCGTCAAAAGATGCTCTAGTCTTATATCACATCCCAAGGAGAACGTTTCGGATATTTCCTCTAGGTCCCTTATGTATCCTTCAAGGACATTTTTATTGATGGTTGGAACACTGTACTGTGCAGACCAGCGAACATCTAGTCTAACAGTTATTTTGCCTCTGCTTGAATTGGCTTTCACGATGGAGATTATCTGAGGTTCCAACCTCGCCAATTCTTTAGGTAGCCTAACAGATATTTCACTGTATCTATGATTGACACTGGAAACTTCGACTACTACAGTCCCCCAATCATAAACCACCTCAGATCTTCCAAAGCCTGTCATGCTGCGAAACAAAAAAATCGCCCCTTCCGTAGCCGAATCCAAAAAATAGGATCTAGCAAGTTTCTATTTCTTCCTTGAGAACTAAAAGCCTCCTAGCAAGCTCTTCGGTGATCATCTTTCTTAGCTCTTTAGCAGAAGCTGTTTTGTCCTTGAAATCCTCAAGATGTATGGCTTCTCCAAAATTGACGACTATCTTGCACGGCTTGTACATTTTGGCGTGTTTAGGCAGAGCGTTGAAACTTCCATGAACCCATACTGGGATAATAGGGGCATCCGTTTTAATAGACAGCATGGCTACCCCTTCCTCTAAGGGTTGCAGCTTTCCATCCAAAGATCGACTGCCTTCGGGAAAAACTAGCACGTTCTCTCCAGACTCCAAAAGACCTATCAACTGCTTTAGGGCCGAAGCTGCCCCTTGAGCATCTTCTCTCTTCGCTGGAATCGCACCTAGCCATCTAATCAGGGTACCAAGAATGGGGACCTTAAATAAGCTAGATTTAGCCAAATAACGCAGCTTCTTGGGGTAAGAACACCCTACGACAACAGGATCCAAGTTGCTGCAATGGTTAGCAGCAACGATGACAGGGCCCTCGGTTGCAAGGGCTCGTTTCAAACCTATCACAGTCAACCTGTTATATAAGGAAAGGACACCTCTGCAAAAAATCCATGCTGTCCAATACAAAAACTTATCGCCAAAACTCATCTGCAATCTCCTCTGGATTTAATAACATTTTCCGCTAACTCTACAACTCTTTCTGCTATTTGATCGGCAGTCAGATCCGTGCTATCTATTACAAACGCCCCATCAGGCACACGGAGGGGCGAATGTTTCCTTTTACTGTCCTCCTCATCCCTTTTCTTGAGCTGGACTTCTACTTCCTCTAAAGATAGGTCTCTCCCACTAGCTTTTATGTCGTTCCAGCGCCTTTTAGCCCTTTCCTTCAACTCCGCATTAAGGTAGATTTTGAGGATCGCCTCCGGGAAAACAACTGTTCCCATATCTCTGCCATCAGCAACTATGTTGCCTAACGATCCTAGTTTTCTCTGAATTTCCAACAGTTTCTCCCTCACCATACTCAGTTTTGCATAAGATGAGACTATCGTCTCTATTTCGACTGTCCTTATCTCTGCCGAAACGTCTCGCCCATCCAGGTATATTCTTTCCTTCTCAAAGTGTATATCCACGTTGGATAAAGCAGTTCTCATCTCGTCTGACTCAACTGGAGGAACTTTCTTGTCCCTAAGATACAAGGCGATAGCACGATATAAAGCTCCAGTATCCAAGTACTCATATCCTAAGGTATGAGCCACTTTCTTTGCTACAGTACTCTTTCCCGCTCCAGCTGGCCCGTCAATGGTTATAATCACAAATTTCCCCTCTTTTTCATTGCACATTCTCTCAGACCCTATCCTCCTATACAAATCCACCTGATCTTATAAGATACATCAGGTCCTTTAACGTAACTTCCTTGTAAGCCCCGGGAGAAAGCTCTTTCAGGATCATTTTACCTATGGCTCTTCTTATAAGCCTAATGACTTTAAGTTTAGCTTCCAAAGCCATGACCCTAATTTCTCTTTTTCTGCCCTCTCCCAAACGTATTTTAACCCAACGACCATACGGAGGCCTTTCCAATATGGTCACATCGATTGGAGCTACATGAAGGCCCTCCACTGTGGCACCTCTTTTCAACCTCATGATATCTGAGTCGCGCAGAGGCCTATCCATCAAAACTTCATATGTTTTGACTATTCTACTACTAGGGTGTGTTAAATTGAAGGACAATTCCCCATCATTCGTCAAAATTAAAAGTCCCTCTGACATCTTATCCAGCCTTCCCACTGGAAATAGCCCTAAATCATTATACTTACCAGGCAAAAGAGAAAAAATAGTTGCATTATGTCTATCCTTAACCGCGCACACATACCCAGGAGGTTTATGGAAGACAAGGTACACAAAGTTTAAAGGCCTTACTCTATTTCCATCGACTTCAACACAATCATCACTAGCAACCTTTACATGAAACGATTGCGCCAATTTGCCGTTTATCTTTACTCGCCCTGTCCTTATGAGCTCTTCAACACTTCGCCTTGATCCCAATCCGCAAAGGGCAAGATAACGGTTCAATCGAAGTTTATTGGCTTCCATGTCCATGTTTCTCTGTTCCCTCATTCTGTCCTTCATTGTCTTCGCTGGAATACATCTCCTGAATCTCATCTAGAGTAGGCAGGTCGCTTATGGCGCTTAAGCCAAATATTTCCAAGAACTTGTCAGTTGTTCTATACAAAAGAGGAGTGCCTGTGCCTTTCTTCCTTCCAGCAACCCTTATCAGCCCATTACTGAGTAAGGTTTCCAATACCTTATCACATCTTACTCCTCTTATTTCCTCTATTTCTGCCCTTGTGACAGGTTGACTGAAAGCCACTACAGCCAGCGTCTCCATGGCCGCCTTGCTAAGTTTAAGTCGACTATGAGTCTCCTTGTTGGAAAGGGCCTCTACTACTTCGGATAAATTTGGAGCCGTGAATATCTTCCAACCTCCCGACACTTTGCGAAGCCTCAAGCCATGAAACTTTTCATAATGGTCTGCAAGTTCCAAAATAGATTCCTTTATGGACTTTTGAGATACTCCTATAACTTCCGCCAATTTCTCTTCTGACAAGGGCTCAAAAGACACGAAGAGCAAAACTTCAATCGATTGGGCCACAATAGAAAGCACCGGGCTCCCTCCATATTATCAAGGTATCAAAGTGTCGTTCTTGGCTGATTTTTATCAACCCTAACCTGCACATCTCTAGTAACGCAAGCAACGTAATTATCACTTCTGCCTTACCTTTAGATTTTTCCACCAGCTCACCAAGTTCGGTTTTATGCCTCACCTTTAGTATTTCTTTTAACTCCTTGATTTTTCTTTCCACCTGCACCTCTTCTGGTACAGTTTCAAAAACAATAGGAGCGCTCAAGATAACGTTCTTATCTTTCTGTCGTTGACGGCTTATTCTATCTCTGTAAAGTCTGAACCACAAAACAGAAAGGGCATAAAGGTCTCCGACCAAGTATATCATCGGATCGTCGTTCAAGGGCTTGTCAAAAAACGGTCTACCATAGCACCTATCCTCTATCTCCTTTAGCTCCCACAAATATCTAGCAGCCAGTCTGTAAGGCTTGTACTGCCGCAAAACGTCATCCAGCTCGATGTCTTCTAGCTTTTCCTCTTGTTCTGTTGTCTCTTCTTGGGTTTTCTTATCAGGGAATAAAGCTCTTATTTTCATTAAAAGTATTTTGGAAACAAGAATGAAAATCTGCGCCACTTTGCCCAAAGGTACATCCTTAATCTCCACAAGATACCTAGCGTAGATATCGATAAGATCACTGACTCTAATAGAGGAAGCTTGTATTTGTCTGTTCTCAACCAGGTGACAAAGAAGATCAAGGGGACCTGCAAAGTCCCCTATCTCAACTTGTAATATGTCTCTGCTGGACAAGTTGGCCCACTCCGATGTTTTTTATTATCTTTCCACAAAACCTATCGCTTCTACCACTTCGCTCATAGTCTTGGCCGCCACTTCTTTCGCGACCTTGGCACCCTCACGCAAAATATCTGTTACCTCATCGCCATGTGTTTCGTAATAGGCCCTCCTTTGTTGAATTGGCTCGAGCAAAGTCATGACATGGCCATAGAGGGACTTTTTGCACTCTACACAGCCTATGCCCGCTGTACGGCAACCTTCCGCGAGGCTTTCTTTTTCCGCAGCATTTTTGTTAAATACTTTGTGTAGATCCCAAACCGGGCACTTGGCAGGATCTCCTGGGTCTTTTCTTCTCTCCCTTGCCGGGTCGGTCATCATGGTTCGAAGTTTCTCCCATATGACCTCCGGCTCATCAGCTATATCTATGGAATTTCCGTAAGATTTGCTCATTTTTCTCCCATCTGTTCCAGGGACTTTTGGGGTCTCTGTGAACAAACCTTCCGGTTCAGGGAAAATATCCCCATAGAAGTTATTGAACCTCCTAGCTATTTCCCTGGTAAGCTCCAAGTGTGCAGTCTGGTCTTCTCCAACCGGAACCGCTTCTCCTTTGTACAGCAATATATCAGCTGCCATCAATACAGGGTAGCCCAAAAAGGCATAGGTGCTCAGATCCTTGTTTTGGATGTTCAGTATTTGATCTTTATACGTGGGGTTCCTCTCCAACCATCCCAAAGGTGTAACCATGGACAGTGCCAAATGTAACTCCGTATGATATGGCACATGAGATTGAATAAAAATTGTAGCCTTTTCGGGATCCAGTCCGGCTGCAAGCCAATCCAGGAAAACCTCTTTGCAATTGGATTTTATTTTTGAACTATCTGCATAATCTGACATCAAGGCATGCCAGTCCACTATACAGTAAAAACATTCATTATCATCCTGCAACTTGACCCAATTGGTCAATGCTCCAGCCAAATGCCCAAGGTGCAATCTGCCTGTAGGTCTCATACCGCTGAATATTCTCTTACCCATCTTTTTCACCTCTTAATATTATTGAGCATTATTATGAACGTGTTTACGTGCCTTTATATCAGTTTGCACTCTTCAAAGGAACCTGATATCAATACCACATCTAATCCCATGGTTCCTTTTATTTTTTCCGCAAGAGCCTCCATAGTCAAGTCCTCCATCTGTGCGTGACTTACCTCTATCAAGGATAAGCCAGCCTCCAGGGCCTCTTGTACTTGATGATGTTTCAGCTCAGCTGTAACAAAAACACAAGCTCCAGCTTTAAGGGCCTCTTTCCACAAATCTCCGCCAGAACCTTCACATAAAGCCACCGTCGTCACTTTTGATGTACGTCCATAGTACTTGACCCAAGAGAATTTACCCTTTCTTTTAACATCTTCTGCAAAAGCCTCCAAATCCAAGGGAACTTCCAGTCTACCCAACACACCATCCCAAGATGGAGCTGGCAAGCCATGCCTTGCCAGCGAGATGGGCTCCACTTTTACAAGTCCTAATTTGGAAGCCAAAAATTTATTTCCACCCTCAGGCGAAACGTCCCAGTTAGTGTGAGCTGCTATCACATTAATGCCAGTTTTCATAACCTTATCTATGATCTTACCCACATGAGATGAAAGGTCTATTTGCTTGATTGGATTAAATAATAAAGGGTGATGGGTAACTATACAATCGCATCTTTTCTCTACCGCTATTTCCAAACTTTTCATGTTAAGGTCCAGAGATACTGCTATTTTTTCAACCTTCTGCTCTGGAGAACCTATTATGAGGCCACAGTTGTCCCAATCATAGGCATAAACGAAAGGAGAAAAAGAATCTATGGCTTTCAGTACTTCTCCTATAGTTATGGAACTCATACTCTTACACCTCCTCTAATAACTGAAGCCACCCTCAGGGGGTGGCTTCAGCAACTCTCTATAGTGGTGGGCCCACCTGGACTCGAACCAGGAACCTTCCGGTTATGAGCCGGTGGCTCTGCCAATTGAGCTATGGGCCCTCCTTAGCTATTATTCGCTAACCTCAATGCAGCTGACCGGACAACTATCTGCAGCCTCTTGCGCACATTCCGCTCCTTCTGGTCGTATAACTTTTGCCTTACCAGCATCTTCGTTCAGCTCGAAGACCTCAGGGCATATCTGAGCGCAAACTCCGCATCCAATACACTCTTCCTCGTTTAGGTGAACTTTCACGGAGTCGGTCACCTCCTCCCGAGGGGCAATTCTAGCGCACGTTAGGCTTTTAGTCAAACCCCTATATTGATTTTTCTACAGAAATTTTTACGGCTCCGTCGCTTTCTTTTTCCATTCGCAGCAGAGCTTTGTAATTATCGACCGCTTTCTCTGCTGGTTCGGAAGAAACCATAAACACTCCAACGCCCACAGGAGTGGCTCCAAACTCCTTCGCTACAGCCATCATACCTGAGACGGTGCTTCCACCTCGCATGAAATCATCTATTATCAATACTCGACTTCCCCTAGGCAGGTTTCGAGTTCCCATGAACATAGTTCTTATCTCTCCTCTTGCAGCTTGATAGTGTACGGAAACTGCAGGACCATCACTTGCTCTGTTCCTAAATCTACACACAGCCAGTGGAAGACCCAAATGGAAGGCTGTAAAAATAGCAAGAGGTATCCCTTTAACCTCGGAAGTCATCACTATATCAGCCTCAGACTCAGAGAAATCAGAGGCAAGTATATGTCCCAATCTGGAAGCATATTTGGGGTTAAAAAGAACATCGCTATAGTAAACCAAGGATCCAGGAAGAAGTCTCCCCTGATCTTCCAACAAATTAGCTATTTCTTCCAACCATTCGTATCTTATATCTTGACGCAAGGAAGGCTTAAGAAAGGCTCCTCCGCCTCTTCCCTTGCTCACATTCACCCTGCCTATGCCTTCTTTTTCCAGAGAGGCATCTATCATGGAAATATCGTCGCTTATCACTGTCTTAGATACACCAAATTGTCTTGCCATGTTCGTCAACGAAACAGAATCGCTTGGGTTCAACAGAAATCCTGTTACGATTCTTATCAATCGCTCTATTCTCTCCGCTTTCATCCGCCTCACTCCATTACTATAATTGTCCCAATCTCATCGAACCCCTCGAGCTCTTCCGCAGACAAAAATGCGCTAGAAGGTTCTTTGAACAGGGCAAAACAACTGCTACCGCTGCCACTTATCCCCCAAGCAAGAGCTCCGTATCTCTCAAAGCACTCAAAAAACAATTTATAACCAAAATGGGCTTTAATAAGCATACTACTAAAATCATTTGGCAAAAGTCCTATTTTTTCACCCAAATTCAAGGCGCTCACCACATCCAATGCCTCCATACAGGCTTCTTCTTCCCTGCGTCCCTCATATTCAACTAATTCATCTATCAGCCTAAACGCCTCTTTAGTAGAACAGCTCCAACGAGGAACCAATATCAACTTAGCAAAAGTGTATTTAAAGTTGACATTTTCTACTATCACTTTTTCACCTATACCACCCACAATGGCACAATTATACCCACTCGCTAAAAAAGGCACATCTGCACCTATAGCTGTTTTTTCTTCAACTTTAGCCTTTTTGCCAGTTATACCCTCTATCCAGGATATGAGAGCTGCAGCGTTACCGCTTCCTGAACCTAGCCCCGCTCCTGGAGGAGTTGTCTTCCACAGCTTTATTTCAACGTTGGGTATGTTCCACCCCTTACCTCTGAATTCCCGCAAGACTTTCACAAGTATATTTTCATCATCAATTATCGTTGCTCCATAAGTTTCTACGCTATCACGCCTATCCCCCTGGGGTTTCTTCATTATGGTCATTTTTTCCCAATATGGCAGCCTGAGAAAGCAACTGCATAGGTTATGATAGCCATCCAACCTTCTGCTCAAGATCCTCAGGGTCAAATTCAACTTGGCAGGGCTAAACACAGTTAACACCCTAACACCTCCAAAAGAAAACCCCGGCTGAATGCCGGGGCAACAATGGATGCACAACCTCTAAAACTGCATTAACTGCTTCTTTTCTGGCAATATTTCCAATTCAACTTCTTTAGTAAGCAACTCTGCATAGCTAAATGACACAGTACCGTGTTGTGATTCCACATATAGGGTAAAAACGTGAGGATACGCCTCGGTTATCACACCCATCTTCTCCTCTGTCTTTCTTCTCCCTTTGAGCGCTTTATAGCGCACCTTGTGTCCTTTGTACAACTTGACCTTGTTTCTTATCGCTGAAAGACTCGGGCTCATATTAGTCACTCCATAAACCGCAAATTTATAAGAATTTTACCATATTATTCGTTAAATTGCAACCATTCCCACCCTTTTTAATTAAATTATGGTAAATCTCTTCTTTTCAATATTCTTTTATCTTGAACTCTCCTCGTTATACCTAATGAATCCAAAAGCTCCAATAAAGGTAGTATATATTTTCTGCTGCTTCCTGTAGCATCTCTTACAGACCCAACTGTGATATCTCCTAGACCATCAAGAAGATTTATGACTTTCCTCAATGTGTTGACGTCAACGACATATCCCCCAGATGCTATGAATATTTTATTGGTATCCTTCAGCATACTGAGCGCCCTATCTACTTGACTGTCTTTAAAAATCTTTTTTATTTCCTCTATAGTCGCCATGTTGACGCCCTGCTTCGCGCAAAACTCCATTATTTGAGCCCCAAGTTCGTTTATTTTGCCTTCTTTTACAGGTTCAAAATCAACAATGCTTACCTTCCCAGAGGTCTCTTTTAAGATTCCCTCTTCTATGAGCTTATCTGTAATTTTCCTCGCAGCCCTAAGAGGGAACCTTAAGCTTGTTCTCTGAAAGAGCAGTTCGTACGGCAAACCATTACTCTCTGGCTCCATCTCGTGGTATTCTTTCAATATTCTCACAATCTCATCTTTTAAGCCTTCATAAACCTCAATATCTAAAACTTCTATATCAGGTGCGTCCAGGGCAATCAAGCGCTTTTCCTTCGCTAACACATCTATCAGATTCTTAGTGTAGTCATGTTTTTGCTGCAGTTTTATGGACAAATTCCTTACTGTACTCCATTTATTCTTTTTCAAGTGAAGCAGAAGAAGCTCAGAAGGCAAGGTGCATGAATCAATCTTTGACATAAAATGGATATATTCACTCCTGCCTTTTTTACCCCTAGGCTTTTCACCATAAGGGTATAAGACCTTTCCTCCACCTATCGTCCTAAGGGGGCTGTAAAATCGAATAATAAATGGCTGTCTTTCTGTAGCTACTATTTCCTCTTCCGTTAGAAGTTGGGCATAGCATCTTTCTCCAGGCGACAAGCTGGTTCTATCTAAAAATGAAACCCTGGCAATTACATCCGACGTGCCCGTATGAAGTCTCACCCTTTGCCAGTGTCGCAAGGGGGTTTTATTCGAAGGTAAAAGCTCAAGGCTTACATCAAGACACCGGGTAGGCAAAAATATTTCCTTTTCGCATAGCACATCGCCACGGCTCAAGTCATCAACGGAGACGCCTGAAAGCCCTATGGCAACCCTTTGTCCTGCTATTGCCTTAGGAACCGATCTTTCATGGACTTGTATGGACTTTACCAAAGCTTCTCTCCCTAATGGCAGGACTTCCAGTTGCGTATTTTTATCTACTGTTCCTCGATAAGCAGTACCGGTGACAACGGTACCAACACCTTTTATTTGAAAAGCTCTATCTATGGGCAAGAAAAAAGCGCCCTCTGTACTTTTGGGTTTCACCCGATCTAACAAAGCCTGGATCTCCTTTAACAGAGCATCAAGCCCCTTACCAGAGATCGCGGAAACGCACAAAATAGGCTTACCTTCCAAAAAAGTTCCCCTTATTTCGTCTTTGATCTCTTCCAACGCTAACTCCAAGAGCTCTTCATCCACCAAGTCAGATTTAGTTACTACAACTATTCCTTCCTTTACCCCAAGAAGCTGCAGTATCTCAAGGTGTTCCTTTGTTTGAGCCTTAACTCCTTCATCGGCGGCAACTACAAAAATGACAGCATCAATTCCAGCAGCCCCTGCAACCATTTGCCTTATAAACTTTTCATGACCAGGAACATCAACGACACTTACAGTTCTGCCATCTGGTAACACTAAAGGAGCGAATCCAAGCTCAATGGTTATACCTCGTTTCTTCTCTTCCGCTAATCTATCGCAATCCACCCCCGTAAGGGCCTTTATGAGAGTGGTTTTACCATGATCTATATGCCCCGCTGTACCGAGTATTATCGGGAATTCAAAAACTTTATTTCTGCCTTCAGGAACGCTCATGGGCTACCTCCTTTAAACAATCAATAAGAAGTCCCTCTTCATTCCTCAGTATAGTACGAACGTGCAAAAGTACGAAACCACCCGCTGTCGTGGCAATAACAGGAGGCTTTTTCTTTCGCAACAGCTCCACCAATTCGCTATCTTTTATCTTGTTGGATTTTATACTGAGCGCATACCCTTTTAGCGTGTCCGCAGGGTAGGCGCCGCCACCTACTACGTCCTCAACCTCCACAACTTCTATATCAAAAAAGTCACCTGCAGCTCTTTTGAGCATCCTTTTCAACCTTAGAGCTTTTTTCTTGAGGGTATCGGCATCGGCACATAGCATAGCTATAGTGGGAATTTCATGGGCTCTGCCTTCTAAATATATCCTCAATGTAGCTTCCAGTGCCGCGAGGGTCATTTTATCAATTCTGAGAGCCCTATGAAGAGGATGTCTTTTTATTTTATCTATTAGCGGTTTTCTACCCACTATGCATCCCGCCTGAGGTCCTCCCAAAAGTTTATCTCCCGAAAAGGTTACAACATCCACGTTGGAGCGCACACAATTTGCCACAGTGGGTTCACCCTTCAGACCGCAGACACTCAAATCCACCAACACACCGCTTCCAAGGTCCTCCATAAACACGAGGTCATTTTCCTTTGCTACTTCCGCAAGCTCTTCTCTTGAGGGCACACTTTGGAATCCAATTATACGAAAATTAGAAGGATGGACCTTTAGAAGCATTTTCGTTCTTTCCGTTATTGCTTCCCTGTAATCCTTGATATGGGTCTTATTGGTGGTACCAACCTCTACCATTTCGACTCCAGATTGGGCCATTATCTCAGGAATTCTGAAAGAACCGCCAATTTCCACCAGTTCTCCTCTTGATATTATGGCTTGGCCACCTTGGGCAAGAGCCGAAAGACAAAGAAGCACCGCACCTGCGTTATTGTTAACTACAACTGCCCCATCGGCTCCAGTTAATTGGCACAGCAACCACTCCACATGGTCCAGCCTCTGACCCCTTTCCCCTTTTTCAAGATCATACTCCAGGTTACTATAACCTCTTGCGACCTCAGAGACCGCCTTTATGACCTCTTCCGAAAGACATGACCTGCCCAAGTTAGTATGTACAACAACTCCGGTGGCGTTTATGACCCTTCTCAAACTATTTCTTTTATATCTTTCAAGCCTCTTTATAACCTCTTTCTCAAGCTCTGGTACGTTAATCCCTTTCTTGGTTCCTTTAAGAATTTCTTTACGGTATTCGCCTATCACGTCAGCGAAAACAGATTTTACCGTATTTCTTCCCAATTTCTCCTCATATGGAGCAACCCACGACCTTGCAAGGAGTTCATCCATTGAAGGTATCTCTCTGAGAAGTTTGTTTATTTCAGGCTTCATATCTACATCCTCCTAACTAAATTACCTCTTGTGACCAAGTAGTGTCCATTATGATGGTGTAAAATTGATGGCTTGAAGCAGGAGAGCCACCCCTCCCTCTGGTAGATAAGAAGTAGCTTAATCTTAATCATCAGGAGGGAGAAAAGATGGCTCACTACCAGGTTACCGTAGACTGTGATCTCTTGCAAGGATTATTTATTCGGGATGATGGATTGGCTCGGTTGGTGGAGAACATCGTGAATCAGATACTCGATGCTCAGGCTACCGAACAACTCAGGGCCAAGCCATACGAACGTACCGAAGAGCGGCAGGGGTACCGCAACGGGTATCGGGATAAGCTGCTCAAGTCTCGCGTAGGAGAACTTACGCTTATGGTTCCCCGTCTCCGGAGCGGGCACTTCTCCACGGAGCTTTTCGAGCGGTACCAGCGGAGCGAGCAGGCGCTCTTGCTGGCCATGGTCGAGATGGTCGTGAACGGCGTATCCACCAGGAAGGTAAGGGCGGTTGTTGATGAACTATGCGGCACGGAGTTCTCCAAATCCACCGTATCCAGCCTGTGCAAAAGACTGGACGACATCGTAAAGGAGTGGAACGAGCGAGATTTGAGCAGCCAGGAATACCCATTTCTCCTGGTAGATGCCATTGTCATCCGGGTGCGTAAAGGCGGCCGGGTACGGCTTTCAAGCGTACTTCTCGCTACAGGGATCAACCGGGAGGGATACCGGGAGATTTTAGGGCTTATGCTCGGGGATAGCGAATCAGAGGCTGCTTGGTTGGAGTTTTCGGCCGGCTCAAGGAGCGCGGTCTCAAGGGAGTGGACTTGGTTGTTTGGGATGATCACAAGGGCTTGATCAATGCGATAGAAACCCACTTTCAAGGAGCGACATGGCAGCGGTGCCAGACCCACTTTATCCGGAACATCCTGGACGCCTGTCCTAAGAGCCTCCAGGGCGACCTGCACGGGCGACTGCGGTTGATCTTCGACGCGCCGGATATGGAGACGGCCAGGCGGTTGCTGAACGAAACGATAGAGGCCTTTGGCGCCCGGGCGCCAAAGGCGGTAGAGCGACTTGAAGCTGGTTTCGAGGACGCAATGGCGGTGATGGCACTACCAGGGCGCTACCGGAAGCGGCTGCGCACCACCAATGGAGTCGAGCGGCTCAACCAGGAGATCCGCCGGCGGGAGCGGGTGATCCGAATCTTCCCTAACGAGGAGTCGGCTGTGAGACTGATCGGAGCAGTGCTTGTAGAGATCGACGAGGTGTGGACCACAGGAAAGCGCTACTTTGATATGGCAGAGTATTGGGAGTGGAAGGCTAACACAGAAAAACAGCAGAAGGAGGTGAATAATGCCGATACCCAGGTAAATGTAGCTTAAAACGGGGTGATCTTATCTGCCAGAGGGAATTTACACACAAATTTGGACTTGACCTGTGACCATTTCGATTTAATCAATCTGCGTCTTGTCACTTATACTATAATAAGTTTCCTCAAAAGCTATGTTTTATTATAAACTTTTTACGAAGGAGGCCGTAAAAATGAATATAATAGACGCAAGAAACAAGCCCTGCCCTAAACCAGTCATGATGGTAAAAAAAGCAGTGGAAGCAGGACATCATCCCATTCAAGTAATTCTCAACAGCGAAATTTCAGCCACGAACGTAAAGCGATTCATGGAAACGCAAGGTTTCAATATCATGGAGGAAAATAAAACCAACGAAGAGATAACGCTCACATTTACCAAAGACACCGACACCAAGCAAAGCTCTGCCCATGATGAGGTTCAAATAGAACTTTCAACTAAAGACACAGCCCTTCTCATAACCACAGCTCATCTAGGTAAAAACGATACCGACCTAGGAGAGGTTTTAATGAAGGGATTCTTGGGCACCATTGCAGAAATGACCACCCCTCCAAAGGTTATAGCACTTATGAACGAAGGGGTTCTGTTGGCATTGCCTGAATCCAGCACTTCCGAAAGCCTATCACAAATTGAAGATAAGGGCTGCCGCATCTTAGTATGCGGCACATGCACAAACCATTTTGGAGTCACAGAAAAAATCAAAGTGGGAACCATTTCCAACATGTACGAAATCACGGAACAAATATTGGAGGCCCAAAAAACCATCACCATATCTTAAACTGAAACTAGGAAACAAGCTTCTCCCAAATCGCATTTCCGACTCTCATACCTCGCCGCGTAAGCACAAGCTTATGCGGCTTTTTTTTCAACAAATGCTCCGGGACGTCCTCAAGCCTAAGAAGAACTTCTTGAGCCTTTTCTTTGCCGAACTCCTCAATCAGGTCTATTTCATCTATCCCCCATCTAGTCCTAAGTCCCAGCATAGCAGCCTCCAATGCCCCATGAAGGCCAATCAGTCTCTCGGACCATTCTTTAATGCTTCTTCCCTCTTTAAGTCTTGATACATAATCTTTCAAAGAGGAAACGTTCTTGTATCTTCTTCCCCTTATAAACCCCCAAGCTCCCGGCCCAATGCCGATGCAGTCCCTTCTGTACCAATAACCCAAATTATGACTACATTCAAAGCCTCTTAGCGCAAAACTGGCAATTTCGTACTGATAAAGACCTTTTTTTTCTAAATAATATTGAGCCCACCTATAGAAGGGATACCCTGAAGGGATGCTTTGGGGAGGAGATTTTCCCCATTGGGTGCCCTCCTCCAATGTGAGTTGGTAACAGGAGACATGATGTACTCCAAGTCTTAAAGCCGTCTCTAGGTTTGCATGCCACCTCCTTATAGTCTGCCCCGGCAAACCAAAGAGGAGATCACAGCTGACATGAAACCCCTTTACAAGCGCCAACTCCAAGGATTTCATTCCTTCAAGCGCACCATGGGGACGACCTAAAATGAGAAGGTCTTGTTTATCGAAACTTTGACAGCCTATGCTGACTCGGGTTATTCTCCATTCTTTCCAGAAAGTCAACAAGTCTTCGTTTAAAGACCCAGGGTTTGCTTCTACGGTGGCCTCCTCCAAAAAATCCAGGTTAAAATTGCGCTCTAGTATGTTTTTCAGCCTTTCCCATTCACCCACGGAGAGCAAGGAAGGGGTTCCGCCACCAATATAAAGAGTCCTTATAGGGCGCTTGCAAGTTCTCCAGTTAGACCACTTCGAAGCTTCCAACTCCACAGCATCAAGGTAAACTCCAACAAGCTCGCGGTTGCTCATTGGAACACTGTAAAAAGCACAATAAGGGCACTTCCTAATGCAAAAGGGAACGTGAAGGTACAATGAAATGCCCTCTGAGAACTTCCTCAACTTTGCTTTTCTTCCTCCGTCTTCAGGAATGCAAGGAAGGCCTCCTGAGGAATGGATACTTTACCTATCTGTTTCATTTTCTTCTTGCCTTCCTTCTGCTTTTCCAATAGCTTCCTCTTCCTGGTCACATCGCCCCCATAACATTTAGCCAAGACATCCTTCCGCAAGGGTTTTATGTTCATTCTAACGATAACACGCTTGCCTATAGCAGCCTGTATGGGCACTTCGAAAAGCTGCCGAGGTATGATGTCTTTCAGTTTCTTAACTGCGGCATGCCCTCTGTGGTAAGCTTCGTCCTTGTGACAGATAAAGGAAAAAGCATCAACCACTTCTCCTCCTATGAGTATGTCCACCTTGACCAGGTCGGAAGCTTTATATCCTACATGCTCATAGTCAATTGAAGCAAAACCCCTGGTTAAGGATTTTATCTTATCGTGAAAATCTATTATAAATTCCGCCAGAGGCAATTCATAAACAAGCCGCACTCTCTCAGGGGTTATGTAATCCATACTTATATAGTTGCCCCTTTTATCTTGACAAAGCTGCATCACCTTGCCAACGAATTCGTTAGGAACGAACACCGTCACCTTTATGTATGGTTCCCTTATCTCCTCTATATCACCTATCTCTGGAAAATCAGAAGGCTTATGAGTTACCACTAAAGTGCCGTCTTTCTTTGTGACCTGATATACAACATTGGGCAAAGTGGCCACTAGATCTATCCCAAACTCCCTGCTCAACCTTTCCTTTGCGATATCCATATGAAGAAGTCCCAAAAAACCGCACCGGAAACCAAAACCCAAAGCAGCAGAGGTTTCCGGTTCGAAAACAATGGCTGAATCGTTCAGCTGCAGCTTTTCCAAGGCGTCCCTTAGATTTGGGTAATCATCCCTCTCCATGGGATAGAAACCGCAATATACCACTGGCTTAACGTTTTGATAGCCAGGAAGAGGTTTCTCCGCAGGCCTTTCAGCACTGGTGATGGTATCACCTACTCTAGCCTCGGACACCGATTTGATGTTTGCTATGATATAGCCCACGGCGCCAGGTCCAAGCTGTTCCACGGGAGACATGTCTGGCTTGAATACCCCCAACTCCTCAACTTGATAATTTCTACCGGTCGCCATGAAAGTGACGTTTTGTCCTTTATTTATCACACCGTCAACGACCCTTATGGAGCATATTACCCCTCGATAGTTATTGTAAATGGAGTCAAAGATCAACGCACGAAGAGGTGCTTTTGGATCCCCTTTTGGGCTTGGTATCTTTTCGATAATGGCATTCAACACCTCTTTGATGCCTTTTCCTTCCTTAGCGCTGACTAGACAGGCATCACTTGCATCAATGCCCACTATATCTTCTATCTCCTTTTTCACTTCCTCTGGCCTTGCCGATGGTAAATCTATTTTGTTTATCACCGGAATAATTTCGAGCCCCTGATCTACCGCCATGTAAGCATTCGCTACAGTTTGGGCCTCAACTCCTTGTGCTGCATCCACGACAAGCAATGCTCCCTCACAAGCAGCAAGAGAACGGGAAACTTCGTAGGTAAAATCTACGTGCCCTGGCGTATCAATCAGGTTCAATATGTATTCTTGTCCATCATCCGCTCTATACTTCATTTGGACTGGGACCAGCTTTATGGTTATACCCCTTTCCCTCTCCAGCTCAAGGGTATCCAAAACTTGCTCTCGCATGTTTCTAGCATCTATAGTCATAGTTGCTTCCAAGAGTCTGTCAGCAAGGGTAGACTTGCCGTGATCTACGTGAGCAATTATGCAAAAATTTCTAATGTTGGCCATATTCCAATCCATAAAAGCACCTCTCATTTTCTTCTTGTTGTAAGGCATCGTAAGTCAACAGACATATATTATATACCGCCTAAACCAGGGACGACAATTTTATATCATACAACACAAAACTGAAGAATTTTATCAAAACCCAAATATATCGCAACGCCCTCCTGTCGCATTTATTATAACCACTCTTCACGCTTTATAGTCAGCTATATAGTTGACAATAATAACGATAAGTCTAATAATGTTAGGTGTAATTTCGATTTTAGGGAGGTATACACCAATGGAGAAATTGGAACCTATCTATGAAGGCAAGGCAAAGAAGCTATTTGAGACCGACGACCCCGATATCCTGCTACTTGAATATAAAAACACGCTGACAGCTTTCAATGCTCTTAAAAAAACCACCATGGAGGGAAAAGGAGCTCTAAACAACAAGATAAGCTCTTATATCTTGCAGTATCTCGCATCCAGGGGCGTACCTAATCACTTTGTAAAAATGGTAGATGAAGTAAGGCAACTAGTCAGGAAGGTAGAAATAATACCTCTTGAGGTCGTAGTAAGAAACATAACCACCGGTTCGATTTGCAAGCGGCTAGGCGTTCCCGAAGGAATCAACCTTAACCCACCTCTAGTGGAGTTCTACCTCAAAAACGATGAATTAGGGGATCCGATAGTCACAGAGGATCAGGCTATATCCTTTGGCTGGGCCTCAGAGGAAGAGATACAAAAAATAAAAAACATGGCTCTTCAGGTCAACCAATTATTAAAGGACCTTTTCAAACCTCTGGGGATAACATTGGTGGACTTCAAACTCGAATTTGGAAAAACCAAGGATGGAGAGATCATACTGGCAGATGAAATTTCTCCAGATACTTGCAGGTTTTGGGATAGCTCCAGTGGAGATCGTCTTGACAAAGATAGGTTCAGAAAGGACTTGGGCAACGTACTAGAGGCATATCAAGAAATATGGAGACGCCTATCCGCTAAGGGGGAAGAATAATGTTGTATCATATAAAAGTACTCGTATATCTAAAAGATGGGGTTTTGGATACCCAAGGTAAAGCTGTATTGGGTACGCTGCATAGGATGAATTACACAGAGTTAAAGGATATAAGAATCGGCAAGTACCTTCAACTTTGGATAGAAGCACCAGATAAAGAAACAGCCAAAAAGAGAGTCGTAGAAATGTGTTCGGATCTTCTAGTAAACGATCTCATTGAAGACTACTCGATAGAGGTAGATGATATATCATGAGAGCTTATGTGGTAGTTTTCCCCGGAAGCAATTGCGACAGAGACGTGGTCCATTCTTTAGCTACAAGGCTGAAAACTCCAGTCCTTACGTTATGGTACGAAGAAAACCACTTACCTAGTGACGCTGATCTAGTAGTACTGCCAGGAGGGTTTTCATATGGGGACTACCTGCGCTGTGGAGCCATGGCAGCCACAGCACCGATCCTACAAGGAATCAAAAATTATGCAGAAAACGGTGGACTAGTGCTGGGCATATGTAACGGATTTCAAATTCTCACAGAGGCGAGGTTGTTGCCAGGGGCTTTGCTTGCAAACAAAAACCTGAAATTTATATGCCGCCAATGCACCGTAAGGGTTGAAAGAACAGATACCCCTTTCACATCAAATTTACAAATAGGACAAGTATTAAAGATGCCGATAGCCCATCACGAAGGCCTATACTTCCTTCCGCCTGAGGACTTGAAGCGCGTACTTGCCAACAGACAGGTGGTATTCCGTTATTGCAGCAATGACGGCACAGTCGATGAAGAAAACAACCCCAATGGATCAATAGAGAACATTGCTGGAGTTGTAAACGAAAGAGGAAATGTTCTAGGGTTAATGCCCCATCCAGAACGCGCTTCTGAAAAAATTTTAGGATCAGAAGATGGCGGACTTATATGGGACTCTGTAGCTTTATGGCTCGCAAAAAGGGGGCGCCGTTAAATGAACTACAAAACAGTAGGCCTAAGGAAGGAAGAATATCTAGCAATAAAGAAAATGCTAGGCAGAGAACCCAACGAATCGGAACTTAGGATACTTGGCGTTATGTGGTCAGAACATTGCAGCTACAAATCCACACGTTCGATCCTGAAAATGTTCAATTCAGAAGGCAAACATGTCATCCAAGGTCCAGGAGAAAATGCCGGAATAGTCGATATAGGTGGCGGGTGGGCCGCAGCATTCAAAGTAGAAAGCCACAATCACCCTTCCGCCGTTGAGCCATATCAAGGCGCAGCAACTGGGGTGGGTGGAATCATACGAGACATATTGGCAGTAGGCGCTTGGCCTACAGCTTGCCTTGATGGATTGTTCTTCGGGAAGACACCTAACAACTCCACTCTATCCCTTATAGAGGGAGTTGTCGCCGGCATAGGCGGTTATGGCAACGCTGTAGGAGTCCCAACCGTCGGGGGCAAAACCTTTTTCGACGACAGCTATGAAGGAAAACCTCTGGTCAATGCCATGTGCGTCGGAACAGTACACCAAGAAAGCGTCATAACTTCAAGAACTGCAAAAGTAGGCCAATGGGTCGTGCTCTTAGGTTCTAGGACAGGACGAGATGGCATCGCCGGAGCAGCCTTTGCCTCCACGGAATTGGCTGAAGATACTAAATCCAGTAAGCCCCAAGTTCAAATAGGAGACCCATTTGTGGAAAAACTTCTAATAGAGTGCTGCCACGAACTACTTAAGGATAAACTAATAGCCTCGATGCAGGACATGGGTGCGGCTGGCATAACCTCATCAGCCAGTGAAATAGCTGCAAAAAGTGGGACTGGCATACACATATATGCAGAGAAAGTACCTACACGAGAGGCAAACATGACTCCTTGGGAGATAGCACTATCAGAATCTCAAGAGAGAATGTTGTTGATAATTGAACCAGACAACTTCGACAAAGTCAAAAAATGCGCCGAAAAATGGCTTTTGGAGTGTGCTCTCATAGGAGAAATAACAAGTGACAAACGCTTCAGAATAACGAACCATGGAGAGACAGTAGTGGATCTGCCTGCAGAAATGGTTGGAGGCGGTTGCCCGGTCATTGACTGGCCCTCTCAAAAACCAGCTTATTTAGAGAACATCAAGGTTGAGAAAAAATATGAAGTGCCACAAGAGCGCTTTAAGGAGCTCTTTTTGTCCGTTCTTACGGACCCCAACGTGAGAGACAAATCATGGATATACGAACAATACGACCATATGGTGCAGACAAATACAGTAGCAGGACCAGGGAATCCAGTTAGCGTCATACGGATTAAAGAAAACGGGACATTTCTGGCTTTGTCAATGGATTGCGACCCTTGGAGCTGCTGGCTTGACCCGTACAATGGAGGAGCTGAAAGCTTCCTCAAAGCCGCTCGTCCTTTGTGGGCTTGCGGAGCAGAAGTCTTGGGTATGACAGACTGCTTAAATTACCCTTCCCCAGAATCACCAGAAAATTATTGGGTATTAAAGGAATCAGTAAGAGGACTCGCTCAAGCTGCAAAGGACTTGGAATGCCCTGTCGTCTCTGGAAACGTAAGTCTATACAATGAATCACCAGGGAAAAAAATCCTCCCCTCCCCTCTCGTTGGCATAGTAGGACTCCTAAGGGATCTTGACACCTTCCTCCCCTCTGGAAGAATGGAAGCAAAAGACATTTTATTCCTGGTGGGTCCTGAGAAAGGTTCCTTAGCAGGAAGCCTCTTCCAAAGGATTATGGACGGAACCATACAGGGTAAACCTACCCCATATGATGCCGACCTAGAAAGAAAATTCAAAGAAAGGGCCATCAAAACTTCCAAAGAAAAATGCTGCTCATCTGTAAGAGTCATAGGAAGCGGTGGCCTTGCAATCTCCATTGCCAAGGAATGCATCTTTGCTCAGAAAGGAGCTAGGATAAATATAGCCCCCGAGCTGCTCAAAAGACCTGAATTTTTGTTCGGCGAAGGAAGACCAAGAGCAATATACTCTGTCAAACCCAGCATGGTAAGCCTCTTTGAAAGCATATGGAGGGATTTTGGCTTATTAAAGATCGGTACTGTCATTGAGGATCATACATTGGATATATCTGGGCTTGCCAACTTTACCCTACAGGAAATATTAGGGTGCTGGAGAGGATGATATAACGATGTGCGGAGTGTTTGGAGCTTTCTCAAAGAACGGCCAATCCGTGCTTGAGGACGTTTATTTAGGCCTATACGCCCTTCAGCATAGGGGACAAGAATCCTCCGGAATGGCCTGGATTGCAAAAAACAGCGCAGGTTGTGAGCTCAGGGTCACAAAGGGAATGGGCCTTGTACATCTTGCTTTGGACCAGAAGGAACTGTCATCCTCCCATTCCAACTGTGCCATAGGGCACACTAGGTACTCTACAGCGGGGGGATCCTTTCTATCCAACGCTCAACCCATAACTGCCAACTACTCTCGGGGCTCCGTGGCTATAGCTCACAACGGCAACATAACCAACGCCACAGGCATTAGAAGGTATTTGGAAAATCGCGGAGCCATTTTCCAATCTACGAGCGACACCGAGACCATCCTTCATTTAATGGCCCATCAATCACATAAACCTCCTCTCGATGCCCTTATCAGTGCTCTAAAAACCCTTAAAGGAGCCTACAGTCTGGCTGTGATCATAAACAACCGCCTGGTAGCAGCTAGAGACCCATGGGGATTCAGACCACTCGTTTTAGGCAGAAGAGGAGAAACCACTTACATAGCATCGGAAAGCTGCGCGCTTGATATTGTCGGAGCCACATTGGTAAGGGACATAAAACCTGGAGAAGTGGTAGTAATAGATGAAGATGGAGAAAAAAGCCTACTCATCCCCAAAGAAACAGAACGCAAGTTTACTTGTGCCTTTGAGTACGTCTACTTCGCAAGACCAGACAGCTTTCTCGACGGAAAATCAGTATATGACGTCAGGAAAAAACTTGGGCAAAAACTAGCACAATCGGCTCCATGTCCAGAGGCAGACATGGTAACTGGGATGCCTGACAGTGGCACCATCTCCGCCATGGGATATGCCGAGGAATCGGGCCTGCGCTACGAAAAAGCCATAGTAAGGAACCGGTATGTCGGAAGAACGTTCATAGAACCCACCCAAAGGGTAAGAGAGCTTGGGGTAAGAATAAAGCTGAACCCCATAGGGGAAATCATGAAGGACAAAAAGATTGTAATAGTCGATGACTCGATCGTCAGAGGAACCACCGTACAACGAGTCATCGCAATGGTGCGAGAAAGCGGTGCCAAAGAAGTACATATAAGAATAGCATCTCCTCCTGTAAAGTTTCCCTGTTATTATGGGATCGACACTCCAACCTCCGAGGAGTTGGCTGCAGCACGAATGAACATAGAAGAACTATGCAAAGAGATAGGGGCTGATTCTTTAAGCTACATATCAGTATCGGAGATGTTGGATGCCATTGGATTACCTCACCACAACGTCTGCACTGCCTGTTTCAGTGGGGACTATCTGAATGGAGGCAAAGACGATGAATTGGACTTATGAGAAAGCAGGGGTGGACCTTAAAAAAGCTCAAGACTGGGTAGATGTCATCAAGAAAATCGTATCTAAAAATAAAAGTTCCCGAACTATTGGTGGCATAGGTGGGTTTGCAGGACTTTACAGGTTAGATGAAGAGAACTTAATAGCTGCCTGTACAGATGGAGTTGGGACCAAAGTAGAAATAGCAAGAATCTTAAACAGATACGATACCATTGGACAAGATCTGGTGGCCATGAACGTGAACGATTTGGTAACGTGTGGCGCTAAGCCCCTATTTTTCCTTGATTACATAGCCTGCTCAAAGCTTGATATCGCAGTGTTGGAGCCCATAATACAAAGCATCGCGGACGCTTGTTACCAATCTGGCTGTGTGCTGCTAGGCGGTGAAACCGCTGAAATGCCCGATGTCTACGATTACGGCAAGCTTGATTTAGCAGGC
Source organism: Thermovirga lienii DSM 17291 (assembly GCA_000233775.1). Classification (NCBI taxonomy): domain Bacteria; kingdom Thermotogati; phylum Synergistota; class Synergistia; order Synergistales; family Thermovirgaceae; genus Thermovirga; species Thermovirga lienii. Next base: position 1,206,988 of record CP003096.1, read on the forward strand.
TTTGCAGTTGGCATTGTAAAAGAAAAAGATCTAATTACAGGGCAAAACATTCAAAAAGGGGACATAGTCCTGGGGCTTAAAAGCTCTGGCCTCCATAGCAACGGTTATTCACTAGCCCGGAAGGTATTGTTGGGAGAAGACACTGGGGAGCTTGACAGCACCTTACCCATTTTGGGAGAAAAACTTGGAGACAGCCTCCTTAAGCCCACAAGGTTATATGTGAGGCAAGCCATGAAGGCAGCAGAAACCGGCCTCGTCAAGGGAATGGCTCATATAACAGGAGGAGGTCTGAAGGAGAATATTGAAAGGATCCTTCCTCCATCCCGAACCCTTTTCATTGATTTCAACTCTTGGGAGCGTCCATCAATCTTCAAGCTTATATCCTCTAAAGGTGTTTCAGAAGAGGAGATGAGAAAAGTATTCAATTTAGGAATTGGTTTCGTCTTCATCGTCTCACCTTCTGATGTACCTACAATAAAAGAAGTGATGAAAAAGGAAAACGAGGACCTCTACGAAATTGGGGAGATAAGCCGATGACATCTGTAGCAGTGCTTATATCTGGTAGAGGCACCAACATGGAAACCATCGTAAAAAACTGTCAAGCAGGCAAGATACCTGCGACCGTGGCATTCGTGGGAAGCAGCAAGAAAAACGCAGAAGGCCTCAAGAAAGCAAAAAACCTTGGTATTCCAACTGTAGTGTTACCATACCAAGAAGGAGTCGAGACAGCAGAAAAAACACTACTCGAAGAGCTTAAAAACCACCACGTAGAATGGATTATCCTAGCAGGGTTCATGAGAATACTGTCTCCTAAGGTAGTAAGAAGCTATCCAAACAGGATAGTCAACATACATCCATCCTTACTACCTTCCTTCCCAGGGGTCGATGCCATAAGACAGGCATTCGAATACGGCGTGAAGGTGACTGGAGTTACGGTACATCTGGTCGATGAAGAAGTGGATCATGGGCCTATATTGGCTCAAATGCCCGTTAGAATTTCCCCTTATGACACTTTAGAGACACTGGAGGAAAAGATACACCGGGTAGAGCACTATCTGTATACCGAAGTATTGAAAGACCTATTTACAAACGGACAAAGTGCAACAAGAATGAGGAGGGATGTGTAATGCCTAGAAAAAGAGCCCTTGTCTCTGTATACGATAAAGAAGGAATTGTGGATTTTGCGAAGGGGCTAGTTGAATTAGGATATGAGTTGGTATCAAGCTCTGGCACCGCAAAACACCTTGCCGCCTCGGGGGTAAGCGTAAAGGAAGTAGCAGATCTTACAGGATACCCCCACATGCTGGGAGGCAGAGTCAAAACTCTCCACCCATCAATCATAGGCGGCATTTTGGCAAGAAGGCATTTTCAGGAAGACTTGAATGACGTTGAGACATTCAATATCCCCCTGATCGATATGGTAATATGCAACCTTTATCCCTTTGAACGGGCATGGGAAGAAGGTGCCGATCTGGAAAATCTCCTAGAAAACATAGATATAGGAGGTGTAACCCTTATAAGGGCTGCAGCAAAAAATTATCACCAGGTAGTTTGTGTCGTCGATAAGGCTGACTACAATAGGATACTCAAAGAAATAAATGACGAGGGCAACGTAACCCTAAAGACCAGGGGCGAATTGGCTCTTAAAGCTTTCTCATACACTTCCTGGTACGACACTGCCATTTACAGGGGGTTAATGTCTCAAATAGCGGCCATAGATGAGGAACTACCTGAGATGATACCCTTATCGCTGCGAAGGGACATATCCCTTCGCTACGGCGAAAACCCCCATCAGAAAGCGGGCCTTTACACCATTCCGATAGCCGATAAGGCTTGGATTCAACTTTCAGGGAAACCTCTGTCCTACAACAACATCCTGGACATGGATTGTGCATTCAGAGCCATATCCATATTACAGCAGGATTGCGCATGCGTAATAATAAAACATACGACGCCCTGTGGAGTCGCCGTGGGAGAAACGACACAGCAGGCCTATAAAAAAGCCCTAGCTTGCGATCCAGTATCAGCCTTTGGAGGTATTATTGGCTTTTCAAGAAAAGTTGATCTTGCAACGGCCAAGGAACTCGCAGAGAAATTCGTGGAAGTGGTTGTTGCTCCGGGATATGAACAGGAAGCAGTCGAATATATAAAAGAAAAAAGAGAAAACACTAGACTAATAGAATGGAAAGGGCAACGTTTCATGCCCCTACAGCTCACAGGAACTTGGAGCGGAATCCTCGTTCAAGAAGACAAACTTCCACCCCTTCCAGACCCGAACGCTGGCGAATGGGTGGGTAAACCAAGACTTGACCTTTGGGATGACTTAATAACCGCTTGGAAATCTGTCTATCTATGCAAAAGTAATGCTATAGCTATAGTAAAAGACCTAGCTACCGTTGGACTAGGCTCGGGCTTTACCAGCCGTGTCGATGCAGTCAAATGGGCAATCAATCAGGCCGGCGAAAAAGCCCTAGGAGCTGTGTTAGCATCCGATGCATTCTTCCCATTCCCCGACTCCGTTGAATATGCTAAGGAAGCAGGAATAGCAGTCATAATACAGCCAGGAGGATCCGTAAACGACCATAAGGTCAAGGAGGCCGCAATGAAGGCAGGGATAAGTATGTTCCTTAGTGGCTGGAGAACCTTCCGCCACTAACAGCTATGCCTTCAAAGAAAGGAGGAACAACTGGAATGAAAGTACTCGTCCTCGGAGGTGGTGGGAGGGAGCATGCCATAGTTTGGGCCCTTTCCAGATCTCCCAGAGTAAAGGAAATTCATTGTATGCCTGGCAACGGGGGAATACAGGACCTTGCTGCTCTCCACAAGGGGGACCACACAAATCCTGATGAAGTCTTGAAGATATGTAAACATATAAATCCCAATCTGGTTGTTATAGGTCCTGAAGCTCCCCTGGTAAATGGCGTAGCAGACACATTGAGGCAAGAAGGATTTCTGGTGTTTGGCCCCAACAGATTGGCAGCTCGCCTCGAGGGAAGCAAAGCCTTCGCAAAATCTTTCATGGCCAGAAACAACGTTCCCACGGCGCCATTTGACATATGCACGCAACTTCCCGAGGCCTTGGAAGCTCTAAAGAAGAGGACCCCACCATATATAGTGAAAGCAGATGGGCTGGCTGCTGGGAAAGGGGCCTTCGTCATAAACGACTTTGAAGAAGCCCGCGAAATATGCGACGGACTCTTGAACAAGGGATATCTTAAGGAAGCTGGCAAAACCATAGTCATAGAGGACTTCCTGCCGGGCCGTGAACTTACTGTATTAGTCATAACTGACGGCTCTGATTACATAATGCTGTCGCCAAGTCAAGACCATAAAAGAGCATGGGATAACGACAAGGGACCCAACACGGGAGGAATGGGTGCTTACTCTCCTGTGCCCTGGGTTGATGAAAGGTTATCATCAAAAATAGAAGAGAAGATAATCAAACCGACCATAGCAGGACTCGAAAAGGAAAACATTTCATTCATGGGTGTTTTGTATTTTGGCCTGATGATAGACAAAGAAGGCAACTGCAATGTGCTGGAGTACAACGTTAGAATGGGAGACCCTGAAACTCAAGTGGTCCTTCCTATTTTTGAAGGAGACCTAGCAGAAGTTATGTTGGCCTGCAGCATGGGATCTTTAAAGGATGTAAGGGTTCCCAAACCTGAAAAAGCTGCAGTGGGAGTAGTTGTAGCTTCCGGGGGCTACCCCGAATCTTATGAAACGGGCTTTGAGATTCACGGTATAGAGAAGTTGTCTTGTATAGATGACATACTGGTGTTTCATGCTGGCACCAAAAAGGAAAAAAATAAATACCTTACTGCAGGTGGAAGGGTTCTCACCGTAGTGGGACTCGGTGAAGACATAACCGAAGCAAGGAAAAAAGTATATGAGAATATAGGTGCCATATCCTTCGAAGGTCATTTTTACAGAAAGGATATTGCAGCAAGATTGGAGGGACCCCAAAATGAATAAACCGCTAGTAGGAATAGTCATGGGATCATCGTCAGATCTGAGAATAGGCCAAAAGATATATGAGGAACTCAAATCTTTCAACATTCCATGCGAGGTAACGGTAGCCTCTGCGCACAGAACCCCAGAGGATGCCGCAAAGTACGCTGCAAATGCATGTTCAAGGGGGCTTAGGGTAATAATAGCTGTAGCTGGATTATCTGCGGCCCTACCAGGAGTTATCGCCGCTCATACAACCCTCCCAGTAATCGGCGTACCCGTAGCTGCTGGAACCTTGGGAGGCATTGATGCCCTCTTGGCAATTGCTCAAATGCCTCCAGGGGTTCCAAGTGTATCGGTAGGAATAGATGGTGCAAAAAACGCTGCCCTAATGGCCATTAGGATCCTGGCCCTAGAGGATGAAAAATTGCAAAAAGCTCTTGATGATTACCGGAAAAAGAACGAAGAAAAGATTAGAAATTCAAGAACCAGCCTTACTGGTGTAACAACTGCCCCACCAGAAGCCTTCCTTTAAGCCAAAGGCGGGCTGACGGGAGTAAAGCGATGGAAAAGGAACTATTTCGAAGCTGGTCCAAGGTCCTTAAAGAGCGCTGGGGGAAAAGAGTTCAGAAGATCTCCCTCGACGTGGGGGCTGGTTGCCCCCACAGAGAGGGCCTTGAAGCAGGAGGCTGTATTTTCTGCGATTACCTAGGAGGTGGAAGTGGAGCTTCGTTGCGTGGAGAAACGCTGCAGGAGCAGATAGAAAAAGGTTTCAAGGTTCTAGCTAAAAGATATAAAACTGATATGGCCATACTCTATTTTCAAAGCTATTCATCGACCAACATGCCTTTAGATAAGCTCAAAGATGCCATCCTATTTGCCATAGAAACGGGCATGAAGCTGGGACAGGTCAAAGGGCTCTCCGTCGGTGCGAGGCCTGATCAGATTCCCAAAGATTTTCTGGATTTTTTGGCCAGCTTAGAAGGCCCCGACATGGGAATATGGCTTGAGCTAGGTATTCAGACAATTGATCCTTCCGGCCTTGAGTGGTTAAACAGAGGGCACGGCTTTGAAGCCATAAAACGGAGTCTCGACCTGATACGAACCTATGAGCAAATACAGCTCTGCGCCCATCTCATAGCAGGAATACCAGGGGAAAACCCAAAGCAACTTGCAATATCAGCCAAATGGCTTTGTGAGAACGGTGCTAAGGGGCTTAAGTTCCATCCACTTCACGTACTAAAAAACACGCCCCTGGAGCGGCTTTATGTGAACCAAGCCTACCATCCCTTGTCAATGGAAGAATACATAAGGAAGGTGGCTGAAGCGCTGAGATTCATAAGCCCAGAAACCATAATTCAGCGCTTAACTGCAGATGCAACATCCCACAGGCTAGTAGCACCCAAATGGATATCTCAAAAAGCTATCGTAATAGAGAGGCTTAAGAAGTATATGGAAGAGAATGGAATTACGCAGGGGGATTCTTGGGGGAAATCCCCCTAGCGTACTTTCTGAATCAATGCCTTATCTTTGTTCCCAAATACCCCAAGAAGAGCAATATAGGAACGAACACGAACTTTGATGGACCCTCTATGGCGCTTCTTACGGCATCCACGGAAAGCAGCATCTTAAACCCCACCGCCATGGAGATACTGATCAGCAAAATCATACCCCAAAAGTTCCTGCTGCTCCTGTTGTTTTCGTTCCCGGAATTATCTTCTTTTCTCACCGCGTTTGACTCCCTAACATTTTAGGATGAGTATTTATTTAAAACCTTTACTAACTTTTTATCGTCTATATTACCTCCTGATATGAACACACCGACCTTCTTACCTTTAGTGTCCACCTTGCCTGACAGGAGCGCGGCAACTCCTGTGGCTCCTGCTCCCTCTATTACCTGGTGATGCTTTTCGTGAATGAAAGCTATAGCCTTCTCCAGATCCTCTTCAGTTACTGGTATGACACCAGCAAGCACTCCACGCAAATGTTCATACAAGATTTGAGAAGCTGCTCCCGATAAAGCATCGGCCAAAGTATCTTCTTCCTCAACCGGCTCTACTCTACCTACCTCCCAGGCCTTGCTCCATGACGGGTTGGCATCGGCATGGACACCCCAAATTTCTATTCCTGGGCGTAGCGCCTTTGCTGCCAAGGATATACCGGTTATGAGCCCTCCTCCACTGATAGGTACCAACAGCACGTCCAAATCTGGATAATCCTCTAAAAATTCCAGGCCCGCCGTACCCTGGCCGCTGATCACATATCTATCCTCATAGGCGGAAACGTACACTAATCCTTCCTCATCGCTCAACCTTTTGGCTTCAGCCTCGGCTTCATCATAGAACCTCCCTATGACCTTCAACTCTACCCACTCGCCACCACGCCTCTTGATGGCTTCTTTCTTCGTATCCGGGCAATTGCCTGGAACACAAATTACAGCCTTTACTCCCAACATCTTTGCCGCAGTTGCCACGCCTTGGGCGTGGTTGCCAGAGGAAGAGGTTATGACACCTTTTTCCCTCTCTTCTGCAGTTAGAGAGAACATCTTATATAAAGCCCCCCTTATCTTAAAGGAGCCACAAAGCTGCATGTTCTCCCACTTTACAACCACCTCGCCATCGGCTATGTCGCTCAAAAATGGCGATACCTCCGAGGGAGTATGTCTAACCCTGCCCTTGAGGAACCTTCTGGCAAGCAAAACATCCGTTATCGTGGGAACAACACCTTGGCTCATACTGGATCCCTCCTATCCTACATCTGAACCAACATCCCAATGTCTTTTTTCTCCGCCCTTTCCAGGGCCATTTGAGCGGTAATTATATCCTGCAAAGCCATCCCTGTGGAATCAAACACCGTTATCTGCTCGTCAGAGGTTCTTCCCTGAACTTTTCCTTCGAGCACATCGCCTATCTCAAGGATATCTTCAGGCCTTAAAATACCTTTTCTGCAGGCTGTCTGACATTCTCCTTGCCGTACCACTTGCTCCCTGGAATCCCCTACAACAAGGGCTTTGGACAAAATTCCTTCCTCCAGTTCCTGCTTGCCTGGGAAGTCTGCCCCAATTGCATTTATATGGGTCCCAGGCCTCACATAATCCTCCTTGATCAAGGCTTTGTGAGAAGGCGTACATGTCACGATGATATCCGAATTCAGTGCAGCATCCTTAAGTTCCTGGGAAGATACAGCAGAGAAACTTACATGGGGATACTTGGCACTCATTTCCGCAACATAAGCTTCCACGTTCGAGGGGGTTCTACCGAAAACCCTTATCATCCTTACGGCGGGCATAACATGAAGCAACCCCTCAATCTGAGCCCTTCCCTGAGCACCAGTTCCCACCAACAGGACCTTTTCTGAGTTGGGTCTTGCGAGGGCTTTTGCGCCCACAGCTCCTGCTGCTCCCGTCCTGATATTGGTTATGGTCATACCGTCCACCAAACCCAGGGGGCGTCCTGTCTCAACAGACATCACTATAACAAGTCCCGCAAGAGCCGGTATTCCTCTAAGTTTAGGATTATCTGACGAATATCCTACGACCTTCAAGCCATAAATCCCAGCGCCCTCAAGGTGCCCCGACTTTATGTCCATCTCCTTTTTTTCTGGCTCAAACTCATGGGCTATTATGGGGAAAACTCCCGCTTCCTTCCTTGCAAAAAGCCTGTAAGCCCTTTCTACGGCCTCGATAGCATCGGCCATCGAAATAACCTTCATTACATCTCTTCCGTTCAACACACGCATAGAGTACATATTACCCCCCTCCCCCTCAATATCTAAGTCAAAGGAACTAAAAGTATCTAGTATAGGTAATCCCTACTATGTGGGTCTGACCATTATGCAGGTCTCCCTCGTAAACTCCATCACTTGATCTTTCATATATGTGTCTGTCCTCGATTATCAGATAGGAATAAGAGAAGTCCAAATTCCAGTCATCTTCGGAGTACCCGAACCCCAAGGAAATAATATGCCTGTCGTTGGCCGGCAGCTGGTAATCGATGGTTTCGTCCGGTATAGGAGATTCGTCGTACACATATCCCACTCTCCATGTCCAATTGGGTGAGGTAACCCATTCAACTCCTACGTTGTACCTCCACGTGTCCTTGTAGTTTTTGACAGAAGTGGTTTTGTTCGATGATGGATCTAGAGGATTGAGAGAATCATCGTAGTTTATCTCCAGTTTGTCGTAGGAACTCCAGTTGGTCCTAACTACACCTAACTCTACAGTAGTCTTATTGCCCGTTTGTATGCAAACACCTCCAAAGAACATCTCAGGAAGAGTTATTTTCGCATTGGCTCCCGTATCAGGAAAATATCCTGGTGGGGTTTCATCGGGCTTAATAAACGTAGCTTCTCCCTTTATTTTTTGCTCCACCTCGCTTTTGTAAGCAAGGCCCCACCTGACCTTTTCTGAAGCTTGTTGCCATATACCCACGTTCCACCCATAGGCAGTACCGTCACCTTTAAGTTTTGCATCTATGTCTCCAACACCTGGGAATAGTTTCTTCTTAGACTCATATTCAAACCACATAGCCTCTATCCCTAAAGCAAAAGACGTGTTTTCCCCAATTTTTCGCACGTAGTTGGGATTTACGCTGACGCTTTTTATCGCAGCGTAGTAGCTGTTATATCGACCTTTCCAGTCAGGTTGGAATTCTGTACCCAAGCCAAACCTGGAAAAGACGCCCAAACCGAACCATGATTGGTCACTTAGCTGTTTCGTGTAGTAAAAATGAGGGGGTATCCAGATGTTCTCCTCCGACGAGAACCTACCGCCATCGGTAAAGTCCATATCCACCTTTGGCAATATAAAGGAAGCCCCTAACTGAATGGCAGATCCGTCAATCTGCACTATGCCGGCAGGATTAAACGCAATTGCAGAAGGGTCATCGGCTCTACCCACCATTGCCCCTCCAAGAAAGAGCGTTACCCCTAGCACCGAACTCATAAAGAGCAAAACCTGCCGCTAAGGCTCCGGTGCAAAAAAATCCGAGTAAAAATCCCCCCAAGACCATACATGTAAGCAGCTTTTTCATCGTATTCCTCCTTCACTCAACATAGCAATGGAGCCATTATAACCTAAGGAAGCACCCCATAAAACAACTAGAAGGGGGGAGCTGCGTTGAGGGGGAAGCCTCTGCTTCACTTCCCCCTCGCATTCCGTTTGAACATCATGAGGTCTTTCTGTATATGGTCAATAGGTCGTCGATAACTCCATAAGCGGTATCATATAGGTCTGGCGCTTCTTGGGTGATCATGATGGGACCCATTAGGTCGGTTTTAATGCGAACAACAGATCCCTCTCCCCTGACGGTAGCAAAAAAGTGTTCTTTGTCTATCAGTGTGGGTTCCACCGTTGCCTCCACGTGTTGATCCCTTTTTTTCGCACTGCAGACCAGCTTAATGCACTTGTTTTTTTGCCTGGCCCCTTTTAAGTCCTCAGGAGTTACTTCTTTTATGCCCTTTCTTTTAACTTCCCTTGGGGTTATTTGAGCTCCCATGATGACGTTGGCAAGGACACATATCTTAGCCGCTGCATCCCATCCGTCGACGTCATTGGAGGGATCTGCTTCTGCAAAACCTTTCTCTTGAGCTTCCTTTATTGCATCCTGGAGGGTTGCTCCCTCTTCCATTCGCATCAAAATGTAATTGGTGGTAGAGTTCAATATTCCATCTATTTCAACCACACTGCACCCCTTAAGGCAGTTTCTGACCATGTTGAACACTGGGGCTCCATCCATTACCGTGCTCTCGAACAGCAACCTGACATTTTTTTCTTCAGCCAGCCTTTTAAGTTCGTGGTAAGCGAAAGCCAAGGGCCCCTTGTTCGCCGAAACAACATGCTTTGCCCGTCTTAAGGCTGCTTTTATATGCGAGAGCGCCGGTTCTCCCTCCCTCTCTATGGACAAGGTGGAAAGTTCCAACAGCACATCGTAATCAAGGGTTTGAGCTGCCTCCTGAGCTTCCATGTCGCAGTATCCTTTCATGGTTGGTATGAACCTGCCATACCGTTCCACAGTCTCCACAGCGGAAGCCAAATCAACTCCCTCGTGGTCTATTAAGCAACCCTTGGTCCTCGTAAATATCCCAACCACCCTGATATCAAGATCTTGCAGCCCCTGAAAACGATGTTTCTCCACTGACAATATTTTTGCTAGGGTTCTACCGACGTTTCCAAATCCAATTAAAATAGCTCTCATCCTGCTGTTCCTCTTTACCAACCATCTATCTGCTCTTGGCAGCAATTTCTGAGACGGCCTCTATTAACCTTTCCACTTCTTCTTTGGTGTTATATAGGGAAACTCCCACACGGGTAACTCCGCCCTTTTCCAGTAAGCCTAAGACCTCTATGGGCCTTATGCCGTAAAAATGCCCATCCCATGCACATATGCCCTTCTCATTCAAAAAGCTGCACACTTCGATTGGGTCTTTTCCCTCCAGAGTAAAGGAGATCGTAGGAGCCCTCCTTGGAACATCGAAGCTAGGGCCGATGATCTGCACTCCAGGGATTTCAGACAAACCATCATATATCATCTTGCCCAAATAGTGTTCATACTCAGCCAGCCTGTTCATTGCCGATACAATTTGCTGTCTTAATGTCTGACCTTCTCCAAAACTCGCTATATATTCAATCGCAGCCTTAATCCCCGCTATCGCCGCATGGTTTAAAGTACCGGTCTCTATGCAATAAGGGGCCCTTTGTTCTTGGGTCCGCAAGGAGTAAGTTGGAAGCATCTCCAACAGCCCCTCCTTACTGTAAAGGATACCCATGTGGGGGCCGTAAAATTTGTAGGAGGAACAAAGCAGGAAGTCCACACCCAGGGCAGAAACGTCAATGGGAAAGTGAGGGGCGTAATGCACTGCATCCACCAAAAGCCATGCTCCTACCTTGTAGGTCATCTCCCTTACCTTTTCAACATCGTTCACGGTTCCCGTCGTATTGGCGGAAAACCCCATGGCTACCAACCTGGTCCTTTCGTTCAGCTTATCTTCAAGGTCCTCGTAGTCAAGGGTGGCATCTTCTTTTATCCTGACTTCTCTAACCACTATGCCCTGCTCTCTTAGGGCCAACCATGGACCTCTGTTTGCCTCATGGTCCAACTGGGTTATCAAGATCTCGTCATTTGGTTGCAAGAACTTGCCTATGGCCCTACTGAGCATATAGTTCAACGTGGTCATGTTGTGGCCAAAAGAAATATTTTGGCCGCTTTTAGCACCTAAAAACGTTGCCACGACTTCTCTTGTCTCCTCTATCATCCTGTCCGATTCATTGGTCGTTATGAAAAAACCATGGGTGTTAGAATTGCAAGTTTTGTAATACCACGAGACGGCATCAATGACCTTTGTTGGAACCTGAGTCCCACCAGGTCCATCGAAATAAGCTAGCGGGTATCCATTGTGTGTCCTCGCTAACGATGGAAAATCTTCCCTGTGCTTGATGAAATCCTCGTACTTGCTCAAACTTGCCATTTTCTCTCTCCCCCAATTTCTAATGTTAAATTTTCCTTCGCTATAAAATTGTCCATATCCAACATGATATGATACCATAAATAGCATACATCCTTAATGCGTATCATACTACTTTTCATGGGGGTAGCGAAATGAATGGTGATGACCTATCAAAGATCCTAGATTTTATGTTTGTCGTGGACAGGGCTAAAACCATTGAAAGAGCAGGATATATACATGACCAAACCAGACATGAAACCGATGGAGAGCATATGTGGCACGCAGCATTATGGGCCATGGTACTCCATAAAACAACGAAGGCTGATTGGGATTTATGCCGAGTGCTGTGCATGCTCTTAATACACGACCTAGTGGAGATATACGCGGGAGATACATATGCCTACGACGAAGGCGCAAAAGCATCCCAGGCGGAAAGAGAAAACAAAGCCGCAGCAAAACTGTTCTCCTCTCTGCCTGAAGATCTGCGTCATTGGATAACAGAACTATGGACGGAATTTACAGAAGAACAAACACCAGAAGCCCTATACGCAAACGCGATAGACAGGCTGCAAGGATTCGCTCAAAACTGCATATCTGGAGGCCGATCCTGGAAAGAAAACAAAATAACCAAAGAAACAACCTTTCCCAGGACCAGCCTTCCGAGAAGCCTAGATAACTACATGGCTGCAATCGTAGAGAAACTCTACGAAATCGCCGACTCCAAAAAATTGTGGCACGAACAGGATAAATAAGACCTTTATTGCTCCATCAATTTCTTCAGCACTGTCAGGTAATCTTCGACATCCATAGGCCTTGGATTGCTGGGATTACTCCCGTTTCTGAAGGAGTTGTTGGCTAGCTCCTCCAAATCTTCCTCTCTTACTCCCAAAGAAGAAAAAGGCGGTAATCCCACATCCTCTGCCAATTTCTTCACTTCAAGCACAGCCATCCGGGCTCCTTCCTCCACTGAAGAGAAACTTAATCCCATGGCCCTAGCTATCTCGCTGTACTTTTCCAGACAAAAAGGTAAATTGTATTCCATGATTTCCGGCAACACCACGGAATTGCACAACCCATGGGGCGCATCGTACTTACCTCCCAAGGCTTCAGCTATACAGTGGACAGAAGCAACGTCAGAGTGACTGAAAGAGATGCCCGCCAGTATACTCCCCACCAGCATATTGCTTCTAGCCTCCAGATCTGATCCATCTTCCACTGCTTTTCTTATATTTTTGGATATCAGCCCTACGGCATATAATCCACATGCCTCCGCAATGGGTTCTGCTTCCGTGGACGTATATCCCTCTATAGCATGGGTAAGAGCATCCATGCCTGTAGCTGCCGTAAGTAGGGGCGGTAAGGATACAGTAAGCTCTGGATCAGCAATAGCCACCCTCGGAGCGATGTCTTCAGCTCTTATGCTGAACTTGAACTTTTCTTGGCTGTCGGTAATCACAGAACTAAACGTAACTTCACTGCCGGTGCCGGCAGTTGTGGGAATCGCAATCACCGGAACCAGGGGAACTGAGAAATGGTTTTGCCCCTCATAATCTCTCGGCCTACCTCCAAGGGTCACTAAAATCGATATGGCCTTGGCGCAATCTATGGAGCTTCCTCCTCCCAAAGCTATTATGAGGTCTGTGCCATAATCTTTTGCTAACTTTGCCCCTTCCTCGACGTTGCTATCCTTGGGGTTGGCTTCAACTCCCTCAAAAACCTTATATTCAGATACAACCTCCGACAACAAACTCTCAACTATGGACAATATACCAGCCTTTACGATGCCTGGATCTGTAACAATAAAGGGTCTTTGGGCACCTTTTTCCCTTACTATTTCGGGCAACATTTTTATCTTCCCGACCCCAAATTCTATCCTGGTCGGCAAAACGAAACTGAAATCCTGCACCTTACCCATCACGATCTGACTCCTCTCTACTTATCTGAAAGTCAATCCCACATATAATCTTCAGGATTAACTATATTTTTGGGTTTCTTTCCTTCAAGGAATCGTTTTACGTTTTCTGCTGCCCTTTCCGCGGCCAGCGGATAAATCTCGGGTACCAGGTTGGAGTTATGGGGGGAACCCAAGAAGTTGTCCAAATCAAAGAACGGATAATTCACCTTGAATTCACCGTGGGTAAAGGGCTCTATCCACCAAGCATCAATGCCCACTTTGAAATCTGGATGGGTCTTCATGTGCTCAAAAAGGGCCTTTTCTTGGATTATCTCTCCCCTTGCCGGGTTGATTAGGATAGCATCGGGTTTCATCAAGCCAAGTTCTCTCTCTCCTATCAGCCCCTTAGTATGACGAGTAAGAGGTACAGCTATTATTACCACATGAGACTCAGACAAGACCTTGTCCATGTCCTTTATAGAGCCAATAAAATCTATGTTATCATCTGTTTTGCCCGAGGTATTGACGGCCATGATTTTCATCCCCAGGGCCTTGAGAAGCTTGGCTGTAGCCTTTGAAATTCCGCCATATCCTATAAAACCTGCGGTTTTGCCCAAAAACCAAATATTGTATTCGTCTCGGTAAAATTCCCCTGCAGCCAGTTTTTTATGGCATTTGAGCAAATTTTTCCCAAGAGCCAGCATCATACAAAGTATATGTTCTGCCATTGGTTCTGCCCAAGCTCCAGCATTGCAGCACAAAACCACGCTTTTGGGGATTATGGAGAAAGGTACTGCATCAACGCCTGCAAGGAGAGTCTGAATTAGAATACCTTCTCTCAAGTACTCAAATTCTTCCTTTTTAAGCTCGTTGTGCACCATGAAAGAAAGTAGTGCATCAGCGTTTTCGATGGCTTTCCTTCTCTCCTGCTCTGTTTGATATTCCGCCAGATAACTCAAGTTAGCTGCTTCGCTCAAAACTTTTTCCATTGCTTCTTTCCACTCTGGTTCTGGAGAAAACGTAACAAGAACATTCTTTTTTCCCATATCTTTCTTCACCTCTTGTTTCAGGATTAGGATAATTTGTCCAAGGAATTGCTAATGTCTTTCCATATGACTTCCAGGGGTTCTATGCCTACTGAGAGTCTTATCAAGCTGTTCGATATCCCCTTGGACAAACGCACGTCCTCTGGAACAGCCCTGTGCGAAGTTTTGGCAGGAATTGACAATATAGTTGACACCGAAGCCAAACTAGGAACTAATTCTATTAACTCCAAGTTTTCCAAAAAATTATTCAGTTCAGCCTCATCTGCCAAAAGCTCGAAGCTGAGCATTCCACCAAAGCCACCCTCAAGCACCTTGCGGGCTATACCATAGGTTTTTTGCCTTTCCAAACCAGGATAATAAACTTTTCCTACCTTTGGGTGGTTCTCTAAAAGCCGCGCTAAGGCCATGGCGTTCTCCGAATGGACCTTCATTCTTGCATGGAGGGTTTTGATTCCTCTCAACGTCAACCAAGCATCAAAAGGACTCATGCAACCACCAATTATTGTCCTAATCTTCAATAATTTCTCCATAAATGTTTTTTCTCCAGCAACCATACCCCCTGTAACATCGCTATGGCCGTTTATATATTTCGTAAGACTGTGAATGACCACATTGGCCCCCAACATTACGGGATTACATAGCACTGGAGAAGCAAAAGTATTATCGACAAAAAGTAAAATGCCGTTTTCCTTCGCCAAACTAGACAGAGATGGAATATCAGCAACTTCCATCATGGGATTTGATATGGTCTCACAATATATGACCTTGGTGTTTTGCCTTATAGACCTTTTTACTGCTTCTACATCGAATATATCCACGAAATCTACTTCCACATCCCATGAACCAAGAATATCCTTGAACAAAGCATAGCTTCCTCCATATATAACATCACTTACAACCACGTGATCTCCAGGCTTAAGAGCGGCCATTAAGGAATGAGATATAGCCGCCATGCCAGAGGAAAAAACTAAAGCCTGCTCTGATAGCTCAAGTTCCGCAAGAACATCTTCAAGCAACTTGTTTGTGGGGTTGTCTATCCTCGAATAAATAAATCCATGACTTTTCCCCTCAAAGACCCGGTCCATATCTTCCAATCGATCGAAGGAAAACACAGAGGTCGCGTAAATTGGAGGGACTTCTGGCCTGGAAACTCCGAGACGCTCACTTTTTTTGCTTCCGCTGAATCCTCTATAAACCTTTTCAAACCCCTTCACCCTTACTCCTCCCCCCTCCACAATTCAAAATATAATAAAGTATACCCTCAAAATCGATATTCTTATTCACCTGTAAAACTCTCAATTAATATACGTCAGAGGTGAAAATGGGACACTAGCCACGGGTAGTACTGTTCCAATGCTCTGGGAACCAAGCAATATACTACGTAGCTTCCCATTGCTATAGATGATTGAATCACTACTGTTATATCTTTCCTGGGTTCCTTGTGAGCCAGATAACCTAGCGCGGAAAGACAAGCTATAAAAGCAGCGACATGAAAACCCCAGCCTTGCGTTAAACCTCTTGAACTTATTGCCTCTAAAGCGCGCAAGACACAGTAGGCCCCCCAACCGGCCTGGATGTAAGTTTCACCTAGGAAAAAAACCGCCTTCAATGGGTACCATACTGTTTTTAACACCTTATGCGATGTAGCTTCTTCCATGACGCCTTCCCCGTCATTACCAACAAGACTGGCAAAAACACGGGTCACAAACAGAACTGGCATCCTTACTAAGTAGGTATATAAAACCCCAAAGGAAATAGATGCCGCCAACATCGAAATAAAAAATAGAACCATAAACTTCCCCCCGTTTGAAGTTTTAGTAACTTCAAATTTATATTTTATAATATTTCTGAAGGGCTGTTCTCCACTCCTTCATGGAAACACACTCAGTTATTCCCTGTACCCAATTGGAGGCCCCTCCACCTTTAGCCTTTAAAGTCGGAGACCCTTTCAAAAAATCTCTTACATCTATATTGCAAGATTCTCCTCTCGCCATTATGAACCGCGCAGATCCTTCTGAAGCTTGATCTTTAAATAGGCATAAAACAATGGATTTGGGAGACTCTAAGACCTTTTTCTTTACAGCCGGGGAACACATATCGGCCAACGCTCCTTCAACGAGGGCATAGTAGAAGTCAGCATCGCCAAAGGAATCTTTCTCCCAAGGAAGACATATGTACTTTCTTGCTTTATCCATTGCGTTAGACAAATTTTTTCTTTCTTCTTGCAGCGAGGCAAATACTGACTCTAGTTTATCTAGAGGACAGCCGATCTTCCTCATTAGTTTCCTGACTGCTTTTGAGTAGTTTTGAAGATATTTATCTACATGCACTGTAAACGAAACGCTCCAGTTGGGTGGGGAGCCATTGAAACCTGTAACAAAAATTCCTCCAACCTCCAATGTAGATCCGACATGAGACCCTGAACACGCTATCAAGTCAAACTCAGGGACAACCACCACCCTGACGGTATCCCCCTTTATCCTGTCTATGTTTATCTTCAGATCTTTCATGGCCTTTGCCTCTTCTTTTGTAAGGTTCTTTACATATACAGGTAAGTCTTTCTGGATTATTTCATTTGCTTTCTCTTCTGCAGAAAAAAGTTTTTCCCAATCTAGATTTCCGTCGTAAGACAAATAAATGGAACTCTCTTCCTCTGATATGTTCACCTTATTAACTCTTAAGCCCTCAATCTCCGTCTCAAGCACCCTGGATAATATATGTTCTCCCGTGTGCATTCGGGACAGAACCCTGTGCCTTTCCTCGTCAACTGAAGCTTTGACTTTCATGCCCACCTTTGGAACTCCCTTTATGATATGAACGTCCAGAAACTTCCTACCATCCACGAGCAAGCAATCTCTGACATCGCCAAGGAACTCTTCCCCTTCCAATGTCCCGCTATCGCCTGGTTGACCCCCTCCAGCTGGATGATAAGGCATATGAGCCAAAGAAATAATACATCTTTTACCCTTTAGATCCCTTACTTCCACTATATTCGTTAGATTCTCATCGTTCCTCATGACCTATCACCCCTTAAAAGCAACCAACCCTGTAACGCAATTTATTAATAGCTTATCTCTTTTTGAGCATAAAATAAATGGTAGACTTTACAAGGAGAGCTCGACAGGAGGTGGTATTTTGTCACAAAAGGCAGCCCACGTACGCATCATCGGGCACGTTCAGGGAGTAGGATTCAGATGGCAAGCAATGCTTCTAGCCAGATCCCTCAATATAGATGGATGGATCAGAAATTGCCAAGACGGTACAGTGGAAGCTTTCATCCAAGGAGAGAAAGATGCTGTAACCCAAATGCTTCAATGGCTAAAGATCGGTCCTCCAAGAGCCAAAGTTGAAGCCCTTGAAGTTTCATGGTGTGAGACAGGCCACGAAATCAAGGGCTTCAATATAATCGGCTGAAGTTGATCAACTAATTTGCGCCGTTTCCTACGACCTTGAGGAAAGAAGGCTTCTCCGATTTTTCCTTGTGGACGCTCTTCCAAGTCACAGCGGGTAGCCCCCATATGGTGATGAACCCTTTTGCCGCCTCATGGTCAAATGCATCCTTATCGGAATAGGTCGCAATATCTTCTTGATAAAGAGCCTTATCCGCTTTTATTCCCACCACCACTGCATTCCCCTTATACAGACGGATCCGAGCAGTTCCATTGACATATTTCTGAATATTGTCAAAGAAAGCATCCAGCGCTTCTTTTAATGGCGAGAACCAATATCCCACATAGGTTAGCTCCGCATACTTTAGAGACAAATCCATCTTGGTAGTTATGACTTCCTTAGGAAGCGTCATTGATTCAACAGCCTGGTGGGCTTGCAGCAAAACAACCGTGGCCGGGCACTCATAAACCTCCCTGCTCTTGAATCCCACCAACCTGTCTTCAATCATATCGATTCGACCTACACCATGTTTTCCAGCTATCTCGTTCAATTTCAATATCAAAGTTACACCATCCATCTGCTGGCCGTTGAGCGACACAGGAATACCATCTTTGAAACCAATTTCAACGTATTCCGGTTCATCGGGAGCCTCCCATGGATCAACAGTCATGGTAAAGGCATCACTTGGCGGTTCCACCCAAGGATCTTCGAGGGGGCCACATTCGATGGACCTTCCCCAAAGGTTAGAATCTATGGAATAGGGGGATTCTTTCGTTATAGGTATTGGAATATCGTTGGCCTTGGCGTATTCTATCTCAGCATCCCTGGAAAAATGCCAGTCCCTCACCGGTGCTAGGACCTCAAGGTCCGGGTTCAATGCTTTGGAACAAACCTCTATCCTCACCTGGTCTTGTCCCTTTCCGGTGCAACCATGGGCAACAGCTACGGCCCCCTCCACTTCAGCAATCCAGGCCAGATATTTAGCTATAAGAGGCCTTGAGAGCGCAGAGTTGAGAGGGTATTTGCCCTCATAAAGCGCATTGGCCTTCAAAGCAGGCCATACCATGGTCTCAACGAATTCCTTTTTTAAATCCATGACATATGCATTGACAGCTCCTATCTTGAAGGCCTTTTCCTTTACTTCGTCCAGATCAATATTCTGCCCCACATCCGCAGTAAAGGTAACCACATCATATCCTTGCTCCTGGAGCCACTTAATGGCAACTGACGTATCCAAACCTCCGCTGTACGCCAAAACTACTTTCCCTTTATACATTCTGTATTCCTCCTTTTAAAATTATATTTGTCCAAATAAAAAGAGCTCGTCCCTGTCAGGGACGAGCTCTTTTGCCCGCGGTACCACCCTTTTTGCCTTTTCGAGGCCCCTCACGGTCTTTTAAACCGTTTTGTCCCTACTTGGCCTAAGCCTTTCTTCGGGACCGGCTCAGGGGCTCTCTTCAGTCGGTTTCGTCAAGGAACGCTCTCAGCCTAGACATCCCCTCTCTGTTGACGAGCATCCGACTTACTCTTCCCCATCATCGCCGCATATTCCACCGCAGCTGTGAAAGAGTACCGGCGTCTTATTCGTCTAGCTCGTCTTATTCGGTTCTGCCACATATCTAGCGCTCCCTTTGTATCTTTGAAATTGCGAACATTATACTGTTAGTCATTACGAAAGTCAATAATCCGCGCGGAAAATTTTATTCAAAAAATCTTCAAAATTGTATCTTTATTTCTTCAAGTCCTGCCCTTTTCAGTTTATCGATAGAGGGGTAGTGAGTTAAATCCATATGTATGGGCGTAATGGACACAAATCCATCTTTTACCGCTTTGACATCTGCTCCATCTTCAAGCTTGTCCTCTATTCTACCAGAAATCCAATAATAAACGTTACCCTTCGGATCATTGAGCTTTGTCACCTTTTCCTCATACATTCTTATTCCCTTTTTGGTAACACTGAAACCCTTTATTGCTTTTATAGGCAGATTGGGTACGTTCACGTTGAGAAGCAAACTATCATAAAATCCTATATCGCAGAATTTGTTCAATATCGCTATGACAGCCTTTGCCGCAGTATCATACAGATGACCATTTTCGTTTGCTTCACAGCATAAAGATACAGCCACAGCAGGTTTTCCTAAAAAATGAGCTTCCATTGCAGCAGAAACAGTACCAGAATATGTAAGGTCATCACCTAAGTTGGGCCCTCTATTGATACCTGAAACAACAGCATCAGCTTCAGGCAATATTTCCTCAATTCCCAGCACCACGCAATCTGAAGGAGTACCATCACAAGCCCAAACTTTAACGTTGTTTGGATAGACCCCACTCTCTATATTCCATAGCCTCAAGGGCTTGAACAAAGTTATAGCATGCCCTATGCTGCTTCTTTCTCTATCTGGGGCCACAACCCACACCTCGTGTCCCTCGGCCGCAAGATTGCTGGCCAAAGTTATAAGTCCTGGGGCAAATACTCCGTCATCGTTTGTCAATAGTAACTTCATTCTTCGATCACAGCCCCTTCCCAACTTCAGAATATGATTCTGAGCATAATGCTGATCAATGGGCTCATTATGGCCTGAATTACACCACTCACAAGTAAAACCATGAGAATAAGGAAACTATATCGTTCCAAAAAGAAAAATTTGCCCAACCATCTGGGGGGCAAGACCAAGTACAAAAGCTTGGAACCATCAAGAGGTGGTATGGGTATGAGATTGAACACGCCTAGACCAAGATTTATAACGGCCAATAATACGATAAACCTTCCTAGGGCCGGATACAAAATCAAAAATTTGCCCGGAATGATTCTGGCCAACACTCCACAAAAAGCAGCAGTTAAAAAATTACCTGTAACTCCAGCTATAGAAACCAAAGCTATATCTCTTGACGGTTTTTTGAAGTACCTGGTATCTATAGGCACAGGCTTTGCCCATCCGAACCTGAAAAGCAAAAGCATAAGAGCCCCTATGGGATCTAAATGCGCCAGGGGATTAAGGGTCAGTCGACCTGCTCTCATGGCCGTGGGATCCCCTAATTTAAACGCCACGTAGCCATGACAAAATTCGTGAAAAGTAATAGCCCACAGTACTGCGGGAACACTCAAGATAAGATCTCCTAATGCTGGAAAATGCATGGTTAATCTACACCCCTACTTTCTATCCATCTTGGGAAAATTTTTCAACACCCATTCTATTTCCTCTTCCCTGGTTTCAACAAGACCATCTAATCTGGCGTTTCGTAAGCCCTTCAGAATATATCCTATCATTGGGCCCTCCCTGTAGCCCAAATCCAATATATCTCTTCCGATAAGCATTGGTTCTATCTTCCTTAGCCTAGTCAGGTAAAGAAGGATCCTCCTTCTTACGCGCCACCTATTGGTTGCGGCTGCCCAATACAATGCTATAGCTGGATGGACCTTTGACAAAAATTCATATATCCTTGAGTTAGGTTTCTCTCCTCGCCCCCCTAGTATATGCTCGGCAGATCCCATTCCATCAATGCTTTCTATCACTATAGCTCTTTCTTTATCTGAGACATGGAGGCGATCCAAAACAGAAAGCATTCCATCCCTATGGGATTCAGAGACCAGAGCACTTAGGTACGGCAACCAATCAGCACCTGCCATACTGGGTAAATCTCCGCTAAGTCTCCTTTTAAAGAAGCTTATTCTTCTCATTATCTTTATTGTATCCCGTCCAGGGTTAAGCCCCGGGAATAATGATCTCCACAGGCCAATCTGAGTGCACCTTTTGACTATCTTGTATGGAGCATCTTCTTTGAAGATTAGTTCCAATTCGCTCCTTAGTCTTACCCCTGAAAGCAGCGATACCAAGCCACCCTTTATACAATTAACCAACAACCTAAAGGTGTTTTCCTCTATAGTGAACTCCAGTCGCTGCTCAAGCCTTATACCTCTTATCACCCTCGTGGGGTCCTCTACGAAGCTCAAATTGTGAAGAACCCTTAAAAGCTTTTTCTTAAGGTCCTGCCTACCTCCAAAATAGTCCACTAACGTTCCCCAGGTAGAACAATTTATTGAAATAGCCATGGCATTGACAGTGTAATCCCTTCTATAAAGGTCGTGCTTAAGAGAATCACTGGACACGGAAGGTTGAGCAACCGGATACTCATAAAATTCCCTTCTGGCTGTAGCTACATCTACCTTTTTGCCGTCAGGAAAAACTATCGTTCCTGTCTTGAACTTCTTGTGGATTGCGACACGGCAGCCATCTTGTTCCCAAGATTTAATAAATTCTATAGCATCTCCTTCAATAACAACATCTAGATCCTCGTTTTCTCTACCCAATAAAAGATCCCTTACAAAACCTCCAACTATGTATGCTTTTAGTCTCATCTCTTCTGCCCTTCCTCCCAGCTTGGCAAGAAGAGATATAACCCATGGTTTCAGCCTCTGAGCCATCGTTGAGGCCACATTTTCTGTCCAGGGCATCTCAATGGCGTGAGAACCTTTCTCGCTGGGCAGGGAACGGGGATAAAGAGCTCTTAAGATATCCGTTCGAGTAACTATCCCGACCAACACTTCGTCCTTTACTACAGGCAATCTTCCTATGTTGCGCATTACCATGAGCCTGTGGGCCTCTGCTATGGAGGCTTCTGGAGAGATCCACACAGGGCGTTCAGTCATGAAATCTTCAACGGGAGCTTTCCCAAGACCGTGGACCGTGGCCTTGTCCAGGTCTTTTCTGGTTATTATCCCCCTCAGTTTACCTTTATCCGCCACTGGCAGCGCAGCGTGCCCATAGCGAATCATGACCTTGTAAGCATCCTCGATTAGGATCGAAGGATCCACGGCCATAACTGGACTTGTCATTATATCGCCTATGGTAATATTAGGTTTGATGGCATTTCCTAGTTTTCTCTCCAGCTCGTCTATAACCCTTTCGGGGTTACCTTCTGGCAACGTAACGGAAGCCGCCTGAGGATGACCGCCACCCCCCAAGGGGGCTAGAAATTGAGCCACGTCCAGAACATCTTCCCTGCTTCGCGCGACCACATAAATATGCCTTCCCATCTTAACGGCCGCTATTGCTACATCTGCCTCGAAATAATCTCTGAGCCTGTGAACGAAAAGAGACAAACCTTCTACGTATTGTTCAAAGACAAGGGTGGAAAGCACTACCTTGGCTCCATTTATCAATCTTTCCCTGGCATTTTCTATAAGTTTATCTTGGATCCTACGTTCAACAGGATCCAAAGAAAGCTCTATATGGAAAGGAATGGAGGTTAAGTCAGCTCCTATACTCTTGAGAAACATTACGGCGTTAATATCCCTAATGGTGGTAGATCCGAAGGTCAAAGCCCCTGTATCCTCGTATATACCCATAGCAAACAATGTTGCTTCATGAGGAGAAATAGGGATATTTTCAGAAATCAGTTTCTCGACTATCAGCGTGGTAGTGGCTCCAAGGGGTTCTATAAGGGCAAAATCTGCCGGTATATCTTCGATCACCGCAGGGTGGTGATCGAAAACATGAACCTCCACTCCTGGTTTGTTTAAAAGCTCCGCGAACTGTCCTATCCTGTTAGGAGCTCGGGCATCAACGACCACCAATGACCTTATAGACTCAAATTCCACCTGTCTTGGAGTCAAAACTTCCCATTGGCCAGCATGCTTCATCAAAAACTCTCTAACGTTTCTACCTGCTGAGCCTGAAAAACAAAGAACTCCCTCTCCATACAACTTCTTTGCGGCAACCATGCTGGCCAAAGAGTCAAAATCCGCACCTATATGCGTAGTTATAACCCTCAACTACCACATTCCTCCATTATCCATTTTCTAACATCGATAGAAGCTTTCTTCATCCTCTGAGCCGTGACAACTGGAAGATCGTAGCTGTGCTCATCCCTAACGACCCTTTCTATCTCTGGAAACAAACTCTCTATGCTTTTAAAAACAACCAAATATTCAGTTTCACTTTCTAGATTGCCCAGCCAAAGGTACCGAGATTCCACGTCAACTATGTTCGTACATGCCACAAGGTTCTTCTCCAATAACTTCTTAGCTATGCGCTCCGCCTCTTCGAAGGATCCACAGGTAAAAAAACCCTCGATGCAGCATGATATCTTCTTAAGGAAAACCATAAGTTTCTTAACTTCTACCCTTAGCTCATCCAATCTCCTATCGTTAGCTATCACCCAATCAGAAGCTTTGAGTTTGATCTCCTGGGGCATAAGCCATTTCTCGCGCCTTGTAAGTTCCAATTCATCCCAGCCTCTTTCGCTGTTTCTTTTAATCCTTTCCTCCATAGGAGATGTAACATAAACGGTAAAATCCACCCACCACGGGACACCATTTTCAAACAATAGAGGAATTTCAGCCACAATCAGACCAGAACCAAACAGTACTTTTGCCTCCATCTGCTCTCTGACTCTGGGATGAAGAAGATTGCATAGCCATTTGTATTCTCCTTCATCTTCAAAAATAATCTCAGAGATCCTCTCTGGTAAGGGAGTCCCTCCGTCTGAAAAGACCCTTGTTCCCCATCTGTCCTTCGCCGCTTTCAAAATATCTTCATCTTGCCAAAGTTCAGAAACTATTCTATCTGCGCTGATATACTGCGCACCCAGTTGTGACAGCATGGACGCAACTGTTGTCTTACCAGCCCCAACGTCGCCTGTCAAACCCACCACGAACATCTGGGCAGACCTCCTCTCCCTGATCTTTCGTCTCCTTCAGGCTCTCTGGTATTTCCCACAAGAACCTAGAGAATCCATTCCGGGAAAGAGTACCAAAGAGAACTCGGCTCCGGGCTGCCGTAAGGTATAGTTTTTCTTCTGCTCTGGTCATACCCACGTAACAAAGCCTTCGTTCTTCCTCCAATAGCTCCTTATCGTCAATGCATTTATAATGAGGAAATATTGATTCTTCCATGCCAACTAGGAATACTACAGGGAACTCCAATCCCTTCCCAGCGTGCAAACTCAACATGTTTACTTTATCTGGACTTGTCTCCTTGGAAAGATCCATATCTGTCAAAAGGGTTATCCCCGCCAACATGGACTCCAAGCCTTCGCTTGTATCGGCCACAGACACAAGTTCATATATGTTTTCTACCCTCTCCTGTCTTTTCTCCGTTGATTCGCCATCAAAGGTCTTCTCATACTCCATCTCTCTCAAGATGTAGTTTATGATGCCTGGGATATCGTTTTTAATTCGCAACATATTCAGCATATCCTTGGCAAGGGCCTTTACTCCAGTGGCAGCTTTCCCTCCAAGATTAGCTCCGCTCTTAGATAACTCTTCCCACACCTCTTCTGGTTCCATGTACCCGATTCCATTGATATAGGAAATCAACTTGCTCATACTCTTAGGGCCTAATCCTCTTGCAGGCACGTTACCAACCCGCTGTAATGAAACAGCATCCAGAGGGTTAACTATCAAGCGCATATAAGCCAAGATATCCTTTACTTCTTTCCTTTCATAGAAGGCAGTTCCTTTGAGAATGCTGTAGGGCACCCCATTTCTCAAGAAATATTCCTCGTAGAGTCGGCTCATGGCGTTTACCCTATAAAGCACGGCCATCTCGTTCCATCTATACCCTTGGGACCGCAATCTTAGGATCTCATCCGTAATGAACGCCGCTTCTTCGTGTTCATTGCGGGCTAAAAAGACGGAAATCGGCTCTCCCTTTTCCCTATCTGTCCAAAGGACCTTGTCTGGCCTTTGTAAATTATTTCTTATGACTGCGTTTGCTGCCTCTAATATGGTCTTAGTCGACCTGTAATTCCTTTGAAGCATAAACACCTTGGAGTCAGGAAAGTCTTTATCAAAATTTAAGATCATCCTCATATCGGCTCCACGCCATCCATAAATGGACTGGTCAGGATCTCCCACAACCATGATTTTACTGTCTTTGCCCTTCAGAGTTTTCAGCAAGAGGTACTGGAGTCGGTTGACATCCTGGTACTCATCCACCAATATCCAGGCATAGCGAGACTGCTCAAGCTCCCTTAGTTCTTTGTCCATATGTAAAAGCTTCAGAGGCAAAACCAAGAGATCATCAAAATCTGCTGCACCCTGTGCCTTGAGATGATCTTCATACTTCTCCATGACCATGTCCAAAGGACTGGTCAATTTTCTATAATCATAATAAGGAGGCAGGACATCCGATTTGCTCTTCGATATCTCTTCCATAACCCAATTTACTTCGTACTTTTTGGGATCTAGGTTGACATCCTTTATTATCCCTTTCAGCAGCGACTTGGAATCCTGTCTATCGAAAATCGTCTTCATCTTTCTACCCAAAAGCCTCTCCATCCTCTTGGCATGCCTCATCAAAAAGCGCAAACCAAAAGAATGAAAGGTGGAAACTTCGAGGGAGGTACCCATCTCACCGATAAGGGTCTGCACTCTATGCCTCATCTCTCGCGCCGCCTTATTGGTGAAAGTCACGGCCAGTATCCTTGATGGGTGTATGCCTTCCTCTGCCACCAAATACGCAAACTTATGAGCCAGAACCCTTGTTTTGCCACTTCCAGCTCCAGCAAGAACTAGCATTGAGCTATCAGTATGTTTAACCGCTTCAGCTTGCTCCTTGTTCAAAGATTCAAGAAGTTTTGACGTTTCTATCTTCATCTTCTTTTTTCCACCAACCACTTCTCAATGATCTCGCTCCATGCATCCATGCCTATGCCCGATGGAGACGCAACTTCCAGTTGGAAGGCATGAGGATTCAATTTTCTTACATCCCCCCAAAATAGCTCTCTGTCAAAATTAAAGTGTTCCAAGAAATCAACTTTGGTTAAAAGAACCGCACCTGCGCGATAGAAAAGATGAGGATATTTGAGAGGTTTATCAGGCCCTTCTGGAACACTGCACACAGCAACTTTATGGTCCTCTCCTAGGTCAAACTCAGCAGGACAAACAAGGTTGCCCACGTTTTCCACGAATATGATATCCAGCTCATCCAAAGAAAAATCTTGGAGAGCCTTCCATACCAAGTGGGCCTCAAGATGACATCCGCCCTGAGTATTTATCTGGATGGCCGGAGCACCTGCCTGAGTAATCCTCTCTGCATCTCTTGAAGTAGCTACATCTCCTTCTATCACGGCTACTTTGTAGGGCAATTTCTTTATGGTTGCTTCAAGCAACGTCGTCTTTCCAGCTCCAGGTGAACCTATTATATTCAGCATTAATATGCCTTTTTCCTTAAGCATCTCCCGTATCTTTAAAGCATAACGTTCATCTGCCGCGAAGACAGATTGTCTTACACTAATTTTCCGTGACATTGATATCCTCCACCTCCAACGACTCTATTTCCAGTTCCATGCCATTCAAAAGTTCCACATCTACACTTCCACATTCTTCACATAAGCCTGTCGTAGCCTTTTCTTCACTCCATTCTTTCCCACAAGTCCTGCACTTCCACCTTATTGGCACCACATCCAGTTCCAACTTGGCCCCATCAAGGAAGGTTCCCTCCGTAGCTACTTGAAATGCAAACACCATCACCTCTGGAATAACTTGTCTCATGGCGCCAACCTTAAGGTTGACCTTTAAGATCTTACCCCATTCGTTAGACTTACTTTGGTTATCCAGCTCCTCTATTAGAGCCTCTATTAAAGATAGTTCGTGCATCTATTTTCCCCCATCCCATCCGCAAGTTCACCTATAGTCTTCTCAAGGTCACAAAACTTTCATGGAAAGGCGCTCCGTATCCTGGTGAAACCCTTGGGGTTGTTAGCTCGTTTACCCAAGGATACCCCTGAACCATGATACAGTAACCCGAATTCATTGTTTTGTCGATTCGACAAACTCCTTTGAGGTCGAATCCTTTCGCCGTAAGTACCACAAGGTCATTGTCTTTTATACCCCTATCAAGGGCATCTTTCTCTGAAAGGAAAATTTCCGGTACCTCTGGTTCTCCAACTCCGAAGGTTTGTCCATTTATGAACTCTGAGGAGTGGACAGATACCAACCTTAACGTTTCAGAACTTTTATTCTCTTCTGTAATCGCTGTAAGATCGTCGGGAAGAAAAACTTCAATAGCCTTTTTTTCACACCACGTATCTTCCTCTTTGAAAGAATAAACTCCCTTAGAGATCTGTTTTACCAATGGCGAGCTTTTCAACATTTGATCCATTACGTTTCTTGCCTTTTCTAAATCCATGCTTAAACCCAATTTTTGAGCCAAGAGAGTGAAAATGGTTGTCTCGGGAAGGGCCTCACCAGGAGGATCCATAACCTTTTCGCTCCTCAAGAGATATCCGTGCCACCATGAGCCCAACCAATCTGGCCCTTCTTCCAAGAAGCATGCGGCCGGAAGCACCAAATCACAGAGCTTGGCCGTCTCCGACATTTCTATATCTATGCATACCTTGAAAGAAATATCCGCCATTGCTCTCCTGAAGGCTTCGCCTCCAGGAGACTGTTTAGCAGGATTGCAACAGGTAAAGAGCGCTGTTTTTATCTTTGGACTGTAGCGAGAGACGTTTAAAACCCAATCGCCTATGGGGACTCTTCTACGCACTGGCGGCACACCCACCAACTCCACAGGAAACATCCGATCTTCGTCTTTTCCAAATACCACTCCCGCCCCTCTTAAATCAAAGGCACCAAGCAAAAGAGAAAGGGCCACAAGCAAGTGAAAGGTAGACGATCCTGACATGTACCTTTGCGGTCCATAACCTGCATATATGGCAACTGGCCTATTAGCCAAAAGCCATGAGTAGATTGTTTCAAATGTAGGTTT
Organism: Thermovirga lienii DSM 17291; assembly: GCA_000233775.1. Lineage (NCBI taxonomy): Bacteria > Thermotogati > Synergistota > Synergistia > Synergistales > Thermovirgaceae > Thermovirga > Thermovirga lienii. Next base: position 1,235,427 of record CP003096.1, read on the forward strand.
GTCCAAACCAGTAAACTCCAACAACTTCCCTTCATTCAGCCCCTCTAATGCTTCCTGGAAACCATCGGCGTTTTTTGCCCTTTTGCGCCAGGATGGCCAAGCATCACCACTCTCCAACAACCTCTTACAAAGCAATGCCGCAAGCGCCCCGTCACTCCCAGGCCTTATCCTCCACCATACATCTGCAAAATCTGTCGTTGATGTGCGTCGTATTTCCAAAGCTCCAACCTTGACATCTTTTTTAATCCTCAACTCTCTAATGATTGGCAATAAGTGGGGGTGAGTTTCAACTGCGTTTCGCCCCCAAAATAGAACCCCTCGCGCATGCTTTAAGTTATCTGGCTTATAAACAGGCGTAAAGCCAAAAGCCTTTTTGAGTCCTGCACCTCCAGCTGAACCACATAAAGAACCTCTAGGCTCAGTATAGCCACCTAGATCGACAAACAATTTCTTGAAAAGCTTCTTCGAATAGTACAAAGAGCCTGCTCCCTGATAGACAAAGTTAGAAAGAGGTCCTTCGGACGATACTGCCTCTTGGATTTGGTGAGCCCAAAGCGCAATTGCCCTTTCCCATGAAATCTCTTTCCACCCGGCAGCATCTCTGACAAGTGGTAGCTTCAACCTTCTAGGTGACCTAACTCGCTCTTCCCATCTCTTTCCTTTCTTACAAATCCAACCTCCGCCTGTCAAAGGAAACTGAGGGTTGCCCTTCAATTTAACAGTTAAGCCATCTAGTCTTTCCACCAGCATGGAACAGCTGTCCGGACAGTCATAAGGGCAACAAGAGATAAAGCTTTTTACCATCTAAACACCTCTTTCCATCTACTTCAAACATTCAATATACATGGTAGATGGCAATCATGCAAAAAAATTATGGCGGGATTGCTCCCGCCATAATGCTTGAACTTTAATTTGCAGCTTTTATCATTCTTCGGGGACCAAAAGACCGAACCCTCCGTTTTTTCTCCTATATATTACGTTTATCCCTCCATTTTCTGCATTTTTAAAGACGTAAAAATTGTGCCCCAACAGATCCATTTGCATTGAAGCTTCTTTTGCAGTCATGGGCCGAAGAGGGAAACGCTTTACCTTCACGACGTCATTGAAGGACTCCTCTGCTTCCCCGCTAACCTCGTTAATAAACTCGCCGATCTCAAAAGTCAATTCTTCATGGGATTTCATCCTGGCCTTGTCTTTTAGAAATTCTTTGTGCTTTTTAACCTGTCGCTCAATATTTTTTAGTCCTTTATCGAAGGCCTTTCTTATATCTTGAGCGTATTCCTCACCTCTCATTATGACTCCGTTCACATCAGCCGTTATCTCAACTACATACATGCCTCTGGTGAAATCAACCTCAACCTGGACGTCCAATATCCGGTCGAAAAACTTCTCCAACTTTGAAAGCTTCCTTTCCATGTACTCCTTCATTTCATCCTGCAACTCAACGTGCTTGGTTACAAAACGGACATCCATGAGATCCCCTCCATTCTCTTTCTATCTATGGTTTTATTTTACCACTATCCTTTATTATTTTAAAGTATTCTAGCAATTTATTGTTCTAACGTTCTATTTACTGTTGTTAATTAACACGACCCACCTTATAATTCAACTTGTTGGCTACACCTTGTTGTGTATCTCTTATGAGACTGGAGGGGTTTTCAGATGAAACTTTCACAAAGGGCTCTCAGAATGGAGCCATCTGCTACTCTCGCGGTAGTAGGAAAAGCCAAAAAACTTAAAGCGGAAGGGAAACCGGTAATTTCCTTTGGCGCCGGCGAACCAGATTTCAATTCCCCCGCCGCGGCTCTGGCATACGCCAAAGAGGCAATGGAGAGAGGAGAAACCCATTACACTATAGCTACAGGCATTCCAAAACTGAAAGAACTGGTGGTCGATTATTATAAAAACAGGTTCAACATAGAGACAAAGCCTGAGCAGGTCATAATAGGAGCAGGAGCAAAACCCCTTATCTACGAGGCTTTGGCTTGCCTTTTGGATCCTGGGGATGAAGTGTTGGTGTTCTCTCCCGCATGGGTAAGCTACGTGGAACAGATAAGATTATGTGAAGGAAAAGAGGTAATAGTCGAAACATCGGATACCGATTTCATCCCTTCCATAGAGAGAGTCAAACAGGCCATAACAGATAAAACTGTCGGCATGATCATAAATACCCCCAATAACCCAACAGGTGCCGTTTATGACAAAAAAACCCTTGCTGAGTTGGCAGAACTGGCCAAGGAGAAAGACCTTTGGATAATTTACGATGAAATCTATGAACGGCTAGTTTATGAAAATGAAACTCATCACTGCATTCTAAGCCTCGTTCCGGAGATAGAGGACAGAACAATCCTTATAAACGGTGTAAGCAAGGCTTTCGCTATGACAGGATGGAGAATCGGCTATGGAATAGCTCCAACGTGGCTTGCACCTAAGATGGGAGCTTTCCAGGGACATCTGACCTCAAATCCATGTTCCATTGCCCAGTGGGCCGCTGTGGGGGCCCTTGAAAAGGCAGAGGACGATGTAGTAAAAATGCATAAGGCCTTTAGTGAAAGAAGAAAGCTTATAGTGGAGCTACTAAGTACGATGCCCCATATTAGCTTCACAGCCCCTAAAGGTGCCTTTTACGTGTTCGTCAATATAAAAGGAACTTTGGGCAAAAAGCACGGCAACGATTTAATTGACACCGATATCACTTTTTGTACTCAACTCTTGGAGAAAAAATACGTGGCCGCTGTACCTGGAACAGCGTTTCTTGCGCCTGGCCATATCCGCTTGGGATATGCGAATTCCGCCGAAGAGATCACTGAAGGAATGAACAGACTTAAGAGCTTCCTAGAAGAAATAAAGTAAAAAGGAACCAAGAAAACAAAAAATGGGGGCACAGAGATGCCCCCATTTTCATTACATAAAGCTGAACAAACACAAAAGTTAAGGGGTTATCTGAGTTCCAGCTTCACCCTCGAGAGCCTGAAGGGCCTCATTCAGGCTTGCAATGATGGCTCTCTTGCCTCCATTTTTGACGAAGCGTAAGGCCGCAGCAACTTTTGGCCCCATGCTTCCGGCCTTGAAATGCCCCTCTTCTTGATACTTAGCCAACTCTTCGGCAGAGACATGACCCAACCATGTTTCATCAGGTTTTCCGTAGTTCAATGCCACTTTCGGAACATCGGTGAGGATCATGAAAACATCAGCGTTTACTTCCTGAGCAAGCCTTTCAGAAGCAAGGTCTTTATCTATAACGGCTTCCACTCCCTTGTAAAGGCCATCTGCTCCTTTTACTACAGGGATACCGCCACCTCCTGAAGCTATAACAGTGTAACCCCTGTCTACAAGATCTCTTATGGGATCAGCCTCAACTATATGGATAGGATTAGGAGATGGAACGACTCTTCTCCAGCCTCTTCCAGCATCGTTTATCCAAGTCTCTTGTTTTTCGGCCATTCTCTGTCTTGCAACTTCCTCTGAATAAAACGGTCCTACTGGTTTAGTGGGGTTCTTGAAAGCCTCATCGTTTGGATCAACTTCAACCCTGGTCACGCAACAGACAGGACGTCTACCTTCTATGTTTCTCAAGGTCAGCATGTTATCTATTGCCTGAACGAGCATGTATCCAATTAAACCCTGGCTTTCCGCGCCACATACATCCATCGGCATGGGTGGCACCTGTTTAGAACCAAGCTCGTTTTGTATGAGTATCGCTCCTACCTGTGGACCATTTCCATGGCTAACCACCACTTCATATCCTTTTTCTATCATCTCCACTATTTGACGTGCAGTAACCATGACGTTGGCCATTTGCTCTTCTGCAGTACCTTTTTGACCTCTCTGAAGTATGGCGTTACCCCCTAGAGCCACTACAACCTTCTGAACCATTGGATTTCCCCCCGTTTAATATCATAAATTTCTGAAATCACGTCTTTGTGTTGCACGACCTATAGCATAGGAGGATTATATATCTTTTGGGAAAAACTTGGCAAGCATTTTATAAACTTTTCTCTAGGTGCAGTTTAATAACCCCCGAAGCATAGACGCTTGGGTTGACGTCTTACCTCGGGGGTTTCACTTGCAGCTATGCGCCTGTAGCAAGAAGGCAATTACTTTTCCAGTATTTCCTTCTCCTTTTCCTCGGCCAATTCGTCTATCTTTTTGATAAACTCATCGGTTATTTTTTGTATACGCTCCAAATAATCGTGCATTTGGTCTTCGCTTATCTCTCCGCTTTTCTCTTTCTTTTTTATGTTATCGTTACCCTCTCTTCGAAGGTTTCTTACTGCTATTCTGGCATCTTCAGCATATTTCTTGACCAGTTTTGAAAGCTCCTGCCGTCTTTCGCCTGTTAGTTCTGGAATATTAAGTCTTATAACATCTCCATCCACCTGAGGATTTATTCCCAAGGGGGAAGCCTGAATCGCCTTTTCTATGGGCTTCACGGCTGTCTTATCCCAAGGAGCTATTAGAATCTGTCTTGGATCCGGTATGGAGACCGTTGCCATCTGAGAAATGGGGACCATGCTTCCGTAATATTCCACCTTGATATCCTCAACTAATGCTGGATGGGCCCTCCCTGTCCGTATACCTTGCAGCTCTTTCTTTAGATGCTCTACGGCTTTTTCCATGCGCTCCTTCAAGTCTTTGAATTCTTTTTCAGCCATCTCATTCACTCCTTTTTAGCGTGGACAATTGTACCTATTTTCTTTCCTTCCAGTAATATTTTGGTCAACGTACTTTCCTTCAATATATTGGCAACAATTATTGGAATATTGTTTTCCATGCACAGGGAGAACGCTGCAGCGTCCATTACTTTGAGTTGTTCTTTTATGGCTTCTTCATAGGTTAGCTCTTTCAACAACTTGGCATCAGCATTCAGCGATGGATCCTTATCATATATACCATCCACCTTGGTAACTTTCAATAGGCACTCAGCACCAATTTCTGCTGCTCGTAGGGCGGCCGCCGTATCTGTAGAGAAATAGGGTGACCCTGTACCTGCAGCAAAGATAACTACCCTGCCTTTCTCCAAATGTCTAAGGGCTCTTCTTCTGATAAACGGTTCCGCTATCGCTTTCATTTCTATGGCTGTTTGGACTCTAGTTGGCACTCCAAGCTTCTCCAAGGCACTCTGCAAAGCCAAGGAGTTAATTACCGTGGCAAGCATTCCCATATAATCGCCTTGCGCCCTGTCCAGGTTGAGCTTTTCAGCATTTACGCCCCTAAAAATATTCCCTCCACCCACAACTATTGCTATCTCAATTCCAGCCTTGGCAAGTTCAGCCATGTCCTTACATATTCTCAGCACCACATCCATATCAAGCCCAAAACCTTTTGCTCCCGCTAAAACCTCACCTGAAAGCTTTATAAGAACACGCTTGTAAGGCAACATCCCTACTTCTTCCCTCCTGAAATCAATACTAAAAGAGCGGGGATTAATCCCCGCTCTTTTTTCCTGCTTGATCAAACTATTCTCCTATCGAAAAACGAGAGAACCTTCTTACCACGATGTTTTCACCAAGAACGGCTATTTTCTCAATTATGAGGTCCTTTATCTTCTTCTCAGGGTCCCTAATATATTTTTGCTCCAAAAGACATGTCTCTTCGTAAAATTTAGCCAATCGACCCTCTGCTATCTTTTCAACTATATGCTCTGGTTTGCCTTCTTCGAGAGCCTGAGCCTTGTATATTTCCTTTTCCCTCTCCAAGTCTTCAGCAGGCACGTCGTCAACGGAAACATACAAGGGAGCAGCAGCTGCTATATGCATGGCTATTTCCTTGCCAAGCTCCTGGAACTCATCAGTTCTGGCAACGAAGTCAGTCTCGCAGTTGAGCTCAACCAACGTTCCGATCTTTCCATTAGTGTGAATGTAGCTGAAAACAAGCCCCTCAGAAGCCGTTCTCCCTGCTTTCTTTGCGGCTTTGGCTAGCCCCTTTTCTCTCAAATAATCCACAGCTTTTTCGATATCTCCATCGCACTCCTGTAAGGCTTTTTTGCAATCTAAAACCCCAGCACCAGAGCGATGTCTAAGTTCTTTGACAGCTTCCATATCAATAGACATAAACTAATCCTCCTTCCAACCTTTGCGGCCTTCAAGTTCTTTATCCAACAATTTATCTTCCACAACACCGTAATTTTCTTGGAGTTTCTCCCTTACTGTGATAGTATCTTCCTCAAATGCACCCACCGTCTTGACGGGCTCTGCTTCTTCCTCGCTTGGGGCCTCTGCAACCCCGTCTACACCCTGTTTGCCTTCTATGATTGCATTAGCCAGCGTCCCGATTATCAATCTGATTGCCCTTATAGCATCGTCGTTTCCTGGGATAGGAAAGTCAATCAAATCGGGGTCACAGTTAGTGTCAACTATAGCAACGATGGGAATATTGAGTTTTCTAGCCTCCATAACAGCTATGTTCTCTCTCCTGGGATCTACTATAACCAGTGCATCAGGAAGACTCCTCATATCCTTGATACCCAAGAGGAATTTCTCTAATTTTGCTCTCTCTTTTTTCAATGCAGCAAGCTCTTTCTTGCTCATTCTTTCCATAGACTCTTTCTCTTCTAGCTCCTGGAGTTCGATCATCCTGTTGACCCTGCGCCTTATCGTAGAAAAGTTTGTCAGAAGGCCACCCAACCACCTGTGGTTGATGTAGAACTGTCCACACCTGAGGGCCTCATCCCTTATGGTTTCCTGGGCCTGCTTCTTGGTTCCTACGAAAAGAACTGATCCTCCGCCTTTGGAAACCTCTCTCAAAAAGTCATAAGCTCTTTCCAAACCTTTGACAGTCTTCTGGAGATCCAATATATAAACCCCGTTCCTCTCGGTGAAGATATAGGGTTTCATCTTTGGATTCCACCTGCGAGTTTGGTGACCAAAATGGACACCACTTTCCAACAACTGTTTCATAGAAACTACCGACACAACTATCCCTCCCGTTTTTGGTTTTCCCTCCACATCCATCCTCTGGAATCACAATCCCGATGAAAGGACACCAGTGATCCCATCAGAATGTGTGAGTATTAAGACCAAAGGGGAGTATAACATAATTGGGCATTGACCAGCAACAATTTTCTGTTTAGCATATACCCTGTATCACTATCAAAAAGGAGGAGCATCATGTCAAAAAAATCTCTAATAGACAAACTGGAAAACATGCCTTCCGATAGAAAGGCCTTGCTAAACAGGCTCAAGAGAGTTGAAGGTCAGCTGAGAGGAATACAGAGAATGATAATAGAGGACAAGCCGTGCCATGATATCCTTTTACAATTATCGGCAGCACGTAAGGCAATGCAAAATGCTTGTATAGCAATTCTAAAAAATTATATTAAAAACTGCATAGAAGAATCCAAGAGTCCTGACCTGGAACAAATGGAAAGACTTATAGGAACCCTCATAGAGATAAGTCCCCCAGCTTCATGCACATCAGAAGACGAGGACGACAATTAACGTGACACCCATGTCCTCAGAGAGAGTTAGTTTCCTTCGACCAATCCTTTCTCTGAGGACATTACTATGGATAGCCACACGCTCCCAGCTATTTTCTTCGAGGTTACAGTATCCACTGCCTGGTTGTCATCCAAATACCATATACGCCAGCATATACATACCTTGTCTTCAGCAACAGAAGGCCAAACAGACCTCAGAAAAGATCTCCAGCCTCCTCTACCTTCCATCTCAGCGGCCATCAAAGCCCTGCGTACAGCCTCGCCCTTCTCTATATTAACAGGAAGCCTCACTCCCACTGGTGGCTCCTTGTCCTCTATCTTGATCTTTTTAGTTGGAAAAAACTCCACAGTACCGCCTGATGCCTCAACGACAGCTAACTTATGCACATATTGGGGACGAGACAACAATCCTGTTTTGAATATCTCTAAAGGAATCACATAGACCGGTTGGAGTATCAGTTTATTTGAGGTTAGATCTTTATCAGTTTTTATGTATCCCTTTGGGGTTTCTTTTTCTTTGTGCAACTGTTCTTTACCTTCCTTTCGGTTTCTTCGTGGAGATCCAGTTTACTCGCATCACCCAAAAATATCCGCTTACCGTTGCTCCCTTCCAGGCCTGGCGGGGTTCGCGGCTTTTTGCCGTGCGAGGCTGGATCTCCACGAAGAAACCGAAATCTTGGTCTTAATTTAGGCCTAGCTTAAATAAGAAATGGCGGAGAAGGAGGGATTCGAACCCCCGGAGCGTTGCCGCTCAGACGCTCTCCAAGCGCCCGCCTTCGACCACTCGGCCACTTCTCCGCATTGCGCACCAATTCATATCTATCATTTATTATATCATCTTTTCCCTTGGCGGAGAGAGTGGGATTTGAACCCACGAGACGGCTCATCACCGCCTAGACGATTTCGAGTCGCCCGCCTTCGACCACTCGGCCACCTCTCCACCTCGCTGAAAACTCTAAGCTCTTAGTTTCTCGAAAAACCCTTGCAGGATTTTAGCACATTCTTGCTCAAGAATTCCACCTGATATTTTACAGTTGTGATTGAGCCTGCCGTCCTCAGGTATATCGTAAAGAGTTCCACAGGCACCCCACTTGGGGTCGAAGGCTCCAAAGTAGACATGCCTTATCCTAGCTAGAACTAGAGCCCCTGCACACATGGGGCAAGGCTCTAAAGTAACAAAAAGATCGCAATCGTTGAGCCTCCAAGTGCCAACTTTACGAGCTGCCTCCCTCAAGGCTAGGATCTCTGCGTGAGCTGTAGGATCCTGCATCTGGATGGTCTTATTGTATCCTTCTCCTACAACCTCTCCGTTTCTTGCGACTACAGCCCCGACCGGAACCTCTCCTTGCGAGGCGCCCTCCTCCGCAAGCTCAATAGCCCTTCTCATCATTCTTTTCAAGGTATCATCCAACGGGCCAATCTCCCCTCGAACACGGACCGGGAGGAATTTTACCAAAATTATTTTAAGTTGAGAAGAGGCAATTTAAAATTAGGCTCTCCATGCATATTTATCTTTGTCGTTTAATGCTTTTGAAGCTGAGGAGGATAAACAAAAGCACAAGTCCAACACAGATTGATGCTACAAACAGCACCAACCACGAGATATGGTACCCTACCCCCAGCAAACCCGATCTCTTTTCTTTTGTTCCTTTCTTTTCTCCAGTGTCTAAGCCCTTTATTTGCAAATCGCCACTCTCGCTCTTAGTAACGAAAACAGCCCCACCATCAAAGTTCCATCCTCGATACATTTTATCCCACAAAGAAGCAAGTATTTCTGGTTTGTTTCTCATTAGAAGCAATAATAACGGTTCTTCATTCTCGCCACTCAGCGTCATGAAAGCAAAAAAACCTTATTATTCAAATCATTGTTGGACAGTTTTTCACCAAATAAACCTTGAAACTCCTTCAAAAGATAATCTTTCCCTCTCTCCCCCACTTTAGCAATAATGATCCCAGGCTTTCTTTCCTCTAAAATGGATTCTATTCCCTTGGCATCCTCCAGGAAAAAATTGACCTTTCCTCTGGTAACGTTTTCCAGGCTTCTTAGGATCGAAGTCAGCAAACTCAAATCCTCAGAACCAATTGAGGGAACACACCATATGCCTATCTTTTTGCCAACCCATAGGTAAGGTAAATCCTTTAATGTAAAATCCAAAACCTTTTCTCTTGTGACACTTTCCACATAAAGGGAAAGTTCATCCAAAACCACCCACATACCTTTTACAGGATTCTTCATCATATCAGCCTTAATGGGTTCCATCTTTAAGCCAAAGGTCACATCAAGAGGCCTACCTGTCACTATATCTTTGGGTTCTATGGGGATTGAAAGCTCCCCAAATCCCTTCGACATTGTCGCCTCTTCTAGCTTTCTTTTTTTCTTTTTTCCTCCTATCTCTATCCAAACCTCGGTTTTTCTTGAAGAGACAACGGGAGAAGCCTTAAATTTGATAATCAACTTACTTTTTGTGATCTTTCCCAATTCCTTTGGCAAAGAAAACTTGTAGGTCCTCTTATAATCAAGGACATTCCTGATAACTACACTCTCATTTACAACTGGCACTTTAAGCAAGTAGTTATCTAAATATAGGTTAACCATATTATTCAAATCTTCATCTTTCAGCGTCAAGGTAGCCACAGAGGGCAAGTTTACAGGATCTCTAGAAGAAATGAATTCTACAACCCTCTGCAGTAAAACCTTGTCTTTCGAAGCAATAATGAAGCGGGCTGCCCCTTTTTTGTTCCTGTAGCAGGATAAGAAAGCTTCATCCTCTTCCACATCATCTCCGATTTGGAAGCTTTTTTTCAAAAAATCAGGAAAACCTTGCAATAATCCTAAAAATATCATGTTACGCTCTGAAAAATCGACACCATTTGAAGATCTTTCAAGCACAGATGCCATGGATTCAAATTTCAACTTTCCTTTTGCACTAAGTGCCAGAGAAAGAGCAGCTTTATAAAGATCAAGCGGTGGGTTGTCAGGCATTACGAGCAGAACCTCTGGGAGCTCTCCATTATCCTGATCCATAAGTTCATACAGATCAGAAAGCACCAAAGGCCCTTCTGATTTGGAAGTAATAGTCACGTTGCTGAACTTAGAGATCTTGATCCATCCTTTAGGGCTATCCAGAAAAGCCAATATCTCCAGCTCATTGATACCCTTTTTGATCTCTTCGTTATTAATGGGCACCTCAAAAACTTTGTCTTGCTCTTCAAAACCCTCTAGGACAAAAGTCTTTTCTGGGTATCCATTGAAAAAAACAGTAATATACGATAGACCCGTTACTATGCCACCATAGCTCAAATTAAACGCAACCACAGCATTTTCGTTCTTGAGCAATCCTTCTTCGAAATCTAGTTTCACAACCTTATGTGTAATTCCTGGCCTGAAAACCACGTCTTCCTGAAAGATTCGAAAGGTACTTTTTTCTTCTGTTACGGAAGAGATGTCATTGCTCTTGTCCAATCCCAGGTTGCGATGGGATCTTGCCCTTACTCCCCCAAAATAAAAGGTCTTCAGAGGAAAAGGAGGAGTTTCACCTTTTGGATATAAGTCCACCACTATACGAGGTGGATTGTCCACTTTGTAAACGTTTGCTTCCATTCCCACTTTGCCAGGATCTATAAAAATCTTTGTGACTGAATTCTTCACCTCAACACGATAAGAAGCATTAGATTTGCTTCCAGGGAAAGAGCCAACTCTAGGAATTCTTTCCAGAGGCAGATCTTCTATTACCAAGATAACAAGCTTTCCATTAGTCTCATAGGCAAAGTGAGACTCTTCGGTTAAATCTGCCACCAACCTCAACCCTTTGGGCTGGACTCCTGTCCTTATCGAAACTACTTTCGCTTCTGCACAGCGGGATAAAAAGCTTTCTGCACAAATGAATAGAACTACCAAAGCTAGGAATCGGCAAAATTGCTTAAAATGCATTTTCCAGATTACCTTCTTCCTAATAAATTGTCCAAAAAATCCAAATCCAAAAATGCGTAATCCTCTGGTTTATTGGCCTTTATTTTATTCCATTCTTCAATGTGACAAGAAAGCTTATCCAAAGCATTTTGAAGAAGTACTAAATCATAACTTCTTGTCTGTGCATACCCCTCGAATTCAACAACTACCGTTCGGTAGGGACTTTTAAACAAAGAGACATTAGGTGGCAGGGGTAAGCTGAAAAGATGGTAACCATTCATTACATACTCCATGGCTTTCCTCAGTACGTCGGAGGGCATTCCTTCTACTTTGATTACTTCATCAGGGTATTTCTCCACCACAAGGGGATTATTGGTTATCAAAATCTTATGACCCATCAATCATGCTCCATTCTGCGAAATGGTAAATTAGTAGCTTTCATTATACATCTACAATTATGGGGGAGGGACAACAAAAATTCCAGCTTCCCTCCCCCTCAATAAACGGCTTTAAAAGATAACTTTTTGCTATTTATTGAAAATGGTTTGTTCCTTTATTTCAGTCTGTATAGCCTTGAGGGCCCGTTCAAGGAGCTGGCGCCTCACCATTTTATCGACCTCTTCACCTTTATCTGGGGCTCCAACTGGATGAGGTATTGCTACACCAGGCACTATCCTATTGGCACCCACGGTCAACATTATGGGAACAATCGTTGCTATCTGGACCACTGGAATGCCAGCTGCAGCCTCGATTTCTCTTGCCATCGATGCACCGCATCGCGTGCAGGTTCCTCAGGTAGATGTAAGAATTACGGCATCCACTCCTGCTTTTTTGAGCTCCTCACCTATTTCCTCACCAAACCTCTCAGCATTGGCTACAGAAGTTCCCGTACCCGTTGTGGTGTAAACGTAATCATACAACTTCCCGAAAACTCCTTCTTTCTCCAGCTGGCGCATTACGTCCACTGGCAGCACCACGTCAGGATCCTCGTTAGCCCATACCCTATCGTAGCCCCCGTGTATAGATTCGAATATTTCAGGAGTGAGGTCATCTATGCCCGAAATATCATACCGTCCGTAGCTTTCTGCTGATGAAACCCTTATCTTATCAGGGTTTCCTTTAGGAACTATTCCACCGGAAGACACAAGAGCTATCGTTGCTTTCCTAATGTCCTTCACCGGTTTTGCAGGGGGAACCCTCTTAAATACCGGCATCTCGTACTCCGTCTTGAAAGGTTCACCCTTCAACTTCTTCAACAGCATGTCCACGGCCCTTTTCGCTCCATTTTCCTCGTAGAAGAAATTCTTCCTTACACCCCTGTGGAAGTACCCCTCTTCCTCAGCAGGTCCCATCTCTTGTTTTTTCAACAATTTAAGGCCTAGCCTTGCCATGTTTTCTAGCGCTTCCTTCATCCCCCTGGCGCTGTCGGCAGTCTTGACTATAAACGTCTTAGTAGAATAAAGTTCCACACCGGGGTTTTCACAGTACATCCCTGTAACTGTAGGAATCCCTAATAGCTCACCTGTAATTGCGCATATATCACCACATGCTACTCCATATCTTCCTGCATTGAACGCTGGTCCAGCTATTAACAAATCTGGAGAGAAGCTCTTTATTAGTTCCATACACTTCTCTCGTGCGGCTTCCATATTCTCCCCATAATAACTGTCACCGCAAACTACTGTCCCCACAACTTGGGCGTCTTCCCCCAAAAGAGAGTTTATTTGAGCCGCAGGGCCTATGGGTTCCCCCTTGGCAAAGGGCTCCTGATGAGCTGCCTCTTCTCCACCCATTCCAGCAAAAAACTGGTTTATATAACATACCACTCTGTAAGCCACCACATTCACCTCCATTTAAACCCATCGGGCCCCTATGGAGCCAAATCCTAATTCGCTAGTCGAGCCTATGATGGCTTGGAGCTCCACGTACATAGACCCATCCTCTCTTAAACTCTCCTCCGCTCCACCGGACAAGTTTTCTATAGCTTCTGAATATCCTATAACCTTATCCATCGGCGGCAACTCGACCATCTCGTTGACATTACCTGTGGATACGAAGGCATCCATTTCCGGAGTAACGTCTGCCAAGCCTTGGCTCTTGCCGTCAGTGCCAGCCGCTTCATCGGAGATGATAACTGTCTTTATACCCAGTTTCTCGCAAACTTTCGCATTCATACATAGATCAGTATCAGGATTACCGTAACCCTCCTCAGAGATCACCACCCCATCAGCACCCAGCATTTTGGCAAGCTTGGCATTGAACCACGCTGCGCGCTCCTTTCCAGCTAGCCTGGTATCCTCAATGGTTGGAATTACCCCTAGGAAATTAAGGTCTTTCCCGTGACGACTATATAGTTCCTTCACTATGGGATCATTCTGATGATGATACGTAGTATTTTTATCGCACGCTGAAACACAGTTTCCAGAGACCATTGCCCCGTCAAATTTCTCATTGGGATGTATCAAAGTGGGTACTATGTGTTTCATGTCAGCACCGTAAAGGTAGGTATCATGCAATAATCCTTGGGTTATGGACATACAAAAATAAACCACCTTGGGAAGGTTTGGATATTTGGCATTTTCTTCGTCCAAACTACCTTTCTCATAAACCCTAACATTATCAGGTTGTGCGTTTCTACATTTATCTGCCAGGTAGTATGCCAACTTCAATCCCGCAATCCTTAAAGCTTCCTCATATTCATGTTTATCCAGTCCTTCCTTGGGCTTTGCTATCATAACTACATTGTTTGTGCGGGAAAAAGGAGTGTACATAGCCCCAGGTCCTGACATGTCTATTAGGCCCTCCTGAAAAGCTACTATTGGTCCACACGTTACAACTGCAGCTCCTTTAAGAACCAGAGTGGCCCCTTCTCCTACTGTTTCCATGCCTCCAATGAAGCCTGGAAAAACCTCTCCTCTTCCCTCCAACTTGCAGCGAGGCTCCACGACATCCTTGACCGGTATTATCCTAACGCTCTCGCCCGGCCGGGCCAGATCCAACTCCACAGAGTCAAAGCGAGGATCGTTGGCAACATAATCAATGGCTTCATCTTTATTAACGAACAATACACCATCGTTGACCTCGGTCTTTTCACCCCACTTTACGTCCGCAATCGAAACCTCTCTTAGCTCCAGCCTCACATTGGTATCCCCCTTCTTGATTTTGTAGGCTTTTTTAAAAGTATATATTCATAAAGCTTATTTGTTATTGGTAGATTGAACTAAAAACCCCTCCCACATATTTTATTTTTGTGCTATTGCACATATAATTTTAGTCGAAAGAAGGTGATTACTTTGTTGGAAAGGTTTGCTCAAATCATATGTGAGACCACATGGAAGATTATTGGCTATGAGGTAATAATCACCGACCCAAAAGCAGTAATCATTGGCTCCAGCAACCCAGAGAGGATAGGAACAATACATCAACCATCGATTGAAGCCATGAAGTTAAAGCAAGAAATTTTCACAGATGAAATTGAGGCCACGAATTGGCCAGGGGTCAAACCTGGAGTTACATTGCCCATCTCTTTGGGAGGAGAAGTCGTAGGATCCATAGCCATAGCGGGAAATCACAAGGAAGTTGCTAAATACGGGCATTTAGTTCAAAAACACGCAGAGATATTCCTTCATGAACAAGTCCTCACCGAATCTAGCCTTGCAAGGGAAAGGGCCTTAAGTGATTTGGTATCTCTTTTGGCGTCTTTCAGACCATCAGAAGACGATCCTTCGGTGATACTTGTTAGAGGAAAGGAGCTTGGCTTCAACTTAAATAAACCAAGGATATGCCTGGCCATAGAATTGAACAACCCTAACACAGGGGAAACGGGGGAAATGGTCACGTTTAACACTGTAAGAAACACGATACTGCCCATCCTACGAAACGAATTCAATGATCCGGAGGATATAGTGGCTCACATAGGGGAGGTGCGCTTCTCTGTGATAAAAAGCCTCCCTTCCAGGATAGTTGAAGATCCCAAAACGATGCAAGACAAATTCATTGAAGCTTATCAAGCTCTGCAGAGAAACCTCGACAAGTATTCATACAAGGTTTACGTTGGAATAGGAAATCTTGCCAAGGGAGTGGAAGCCCTTCACGAATCATATAAAAACTCATGGAAAGCCATAAACATAGCCTCCGACAAAGCCTTAGGCATATATTCCATTGGCAGCTATAGGATCGAAGAACTCCTGTCTACTGTGAATAAAAGCGATGCCAAGAGCTTCGTATCCCAAACCCTAGGCGATCTAGAAAAGCTAAGTGATTGGAATGAGATAAGAAGAACCTTTATGGCCTGGATAGAAAATCCATTCAACCCCAGGATAGTATCCAAGAAACTCAACATCCACAGGAACACACTGAATTACAGGCTGGACAAGATAAAGAAGACATCCCACCTGAATCCCCGAAATTTTAAAGATGCTTTCTGTTTGTTTTTGGCTATAACCATGCAGTCCAACAAAAACATATAATTTGACATGAAATACAGCAGAAAGACAGCCACCACGTTTTATGTTATATTTCCACTATGCCGGATTACGCAGATTTTCTTTTCAAATTAAGAAATAAAAAAATCCTAGGAGTGAACCCTCCCGTCAGAGACTTTGCCTTCTTTGATCTCTGGGCAAAACCCTTGGGTCTTTTGTACCTTCTAGATGAACTTAGAACTTTAGGTAACCATGTAGAGCTCATCGATTGCATCTTTGAGGCAAAAGACAAGCCAAAGAGATTCGGAAGATATATACCCAGAAAAACACTAATTCCTAAACCTGATGTATACAAAGCAGTTCCCAGAAAATATTATCATTTTGGACTCAATGAAGATGAATTTGCAAAAAGACTGAAGGAAACGGAAAAACCCGATTTAGTCTTAGTTACCTCTGTAATGACCTATTGGTACCCCGGTGTGATATGGGCCATAAAACTTATCAAAAAAATATTCCCCCACACACCTGTACTGCTAGGGGGCATCTATCCCAGGTTGTGCTCAACTCACGCAAAGCTCTCCGGGGCGGACATGATTCAAACTCAACCTTTATTCTTAAAGTTCGAAAAACCTGCAATGGACCTATATACAAATCCCCATTATGGGGTAACCCTTACCTCTATAGGATGCCCCTTAAGGTGCAATTACTGCGCCTCTTCGATACTCTGGCCTGAACACAGAAAAAGAAACATACAAAAGATAATAAAAGAAATACAGTGGCAGTTGAGCTTGGGCAACATAGAAGATGTGGCATTCTATGATGATGCGCTTCTGGTAGGCAAGAAAGAGCACTTCTATCCCCTTTGTGATAACCTAATAAGCGACCTACCCCCGTTAAGGTACCACACTCCTAATGGACTTCACGTAAAACTCATTGATAAAACCTGTGCTCGCTACCTGAAAAAAACTGGTTTTAAAACCATAAGACTGAGCCTGGAAGGTATAGATGAAAACACACTACGAGCAAGTTCTTACAAAGCTGACGAAGTGTCCTTCGCTCAAGCAGTAGAAAACTTATTGGAAGCCGGGTTTACCAGAGAGGAGTTAGAAACGTACATACTCATCGGAGTACCTGGACAAACACTAGGTGATATAGAGAAAACTATCGCTTTTGCACATTCGCTGGGGGTGAAGGTTAAGACTGCTCAATTTTCGCCCATTCCTGGCACACCACTGTTTGAGAAAGCATCAGACATGGAACCCCAAATAAGGAAGGAACCTTTATTACACAATAATACTGTATTCTGCACATATGTATCCAAACTCATGACCCCGGAAGAACTCCAATACATAAAAAACTTAGCTCACAATAGCATTTAAAAAAACACATGAAGCAAAGGGGACAAGGAATATTCCTTGTCCCCTTTGTCTTATTCAAATGGCGCGCCGGACAGGATTCGAACCCGTAACCTTCGGATCCGTAGTCCGATGCTCTATCCAGTTGAGCTACCGGCGCGCGTACTTGCTTTAACTGGCGGTGGGACAGGGATTCGAACCCTGGAGGGAGGTTTCAGCCCCCCTACTCGCTTAGCAGGCGAGTGCCTTCAGCCTCTCGGCCACCCCACCACAACCATTTATCATGCGCGGTCTATTCTATGCATCACAGGCCCCTCTGTCAAGAATCAGAAGAGGCATTTTCTTCAGCATTGTCATTTGATGGCTTGTTATCATCAGAAGAAACCTCAACCGGCGGATTAAAGTACCCCTCGTCAACTATTTGAATGTCAGCCTTCTCCAATAGGCTTGAAAGATACTCTTGCTCTGCTTGCTGTCTCTTCTCGTTGGTTATGATATTTTTTACGTCTCCGCTCACTTCATCGTAGGATAATACCTTTGCTGGATTGTATTTTTTCTTCATCAACACAAGGTAATCCTCTTCACCTATTTTCTGGGGACCACCTATTTCCCCCAGCTTCAAATCCGCAAAGGCCTTCAAGTTCTCTGAAGCAAAGTCACTAGAAGAAACGAAAGCTGTCTTTCCCTCTTCCGTAGAACTTATCAAGCTTCCTTTGACCTCAGCCAAGGCTTCATTCCAACCAGTTCCCTCTGCAACCAGTTCTTTGAACTTTTTAGCATCATTCTCATCTTTGAACCTCGCATATGAGACATCATACCCTTCTGGCTGCTTGAAAAAGTAGTCTTTGGTTTTCTCATAGAAATCCTTGGCCTCTTCATCTGATACCTCTACATTGGCCGTAGACTCCTGAATCAACTTTTGCTGGGCAAGCCTTTCGCGGAGTTCTTTTTTGAGATCCTCCATTTTGATGTTGTTGTCATTCATGTAGGCCATGAAAGCTTCTTTGGTCGGGAAGCTCTTCTCTATGTTCTTTATCGCTTCTTCTACTTCTTGTTCGTCAACTACAATCTTTTTGGCTTTAACTTCCTTCTGAAGCTCCTTGTATATAGCTATGTTGTTAAGTACACTCTTTCTCATTTCCGCTATATGCTTGGGATCTAATTCCTCAAAATTCATGTTCTCCGCCGCGTTTCTAATCGCTGTGTCTATCTGGGAGCGCATGACTTTTTGACCATCAACTTTTGCTACCACATAGTCGCCTTGAGCATCGGACCTGCTTCTACTAGTTCCTCTCGAAATATACATGGTCACCAAAGACAATACAAAAACTACAACTATAACCAGCATTATGCTTTTAGTTTTCGTCCTCAACGAGCGCATTAGCACTATCAATCGTCCTCCTTCTTATCTGTTGCGTCGGCTTCTCTTTCAAGCCGCATCTAATGATAAGTAGATATCCCTAAGCTGTCAAAGAATATATTTCTCTAAATCTCTGCAAAAGTCCTTCCTGACTTTATTTCTACCTTGAGTGGAACATCAAGGTTAACTACTTTCTCCATACTCTCCCTGAGGATTCCTTCAACTTCGCTCGCAATCCTCTCGCTACATTCGCACACCAAAGAATCGTGGACCTGAAGCACCAAGAAAGCATCCTTCGAATAGTTCCTAAGGGCCTCATCAACTCTTATCATGGCCAATTTAGCTATATCAGCGGCAGTACCTTGGATGGGAGTGTTTATGGCAACTCTCTCCAAGGCGTTCCCTCCTCTTTCCCCAATGGTTCCTACCTCATTTAAAGGTCGTATCCTTCCAAAAAGCGTTCTGGTCGTTCCCTCGCTTTTGGCCCTGGCAGCGCTATCCTCAAGATAACCCTTTACGTTTGGGAAAGAATCAAAGTATCTCTTTATCAATTCCCCTGCTTCTTTTCTGCTAATTCCCAGCCTTTTGGCAAGACCATACTCTCCCATACCGTACAGCAGGCCAAAATTAACCATTTTCGCCAAGCGTCTTTGCTCTTCAGAAGGAACACCACTGTTTTCTCCAAATATCCATCGGGCTGTTTCGCTGTGTATGTCTCTTCCTTTCTCGAAGGCCTCAATAAGTTTCTCCTCTTTTGAGAGGTGCGCCAACACTCTCAACTCTATTTGAGAATAATCTCCCGCAATGAAAACCCCATCGTCAAAATGAGGGACTAAGGACTTTCTGAAGGTCTCCGCCCATTTGCCATACATAGGAAGATTTTGCAAATTTGGATCCCTACTGCTTAAACGCCCCGTTCCTGTGGAAGTTTGTTCCAATGTTGTGTGTACACATCCTGTACTATCATCGACACTCTTAATAAGCGGTTGAACAAACCCACTAAGCATCTTCGTTAGTTCTCTATATTCCAGCACCAAAGCAGGCACCCTTCTATCTAAGATGCTCATGGATGCCAAAGCTTCTAAAACCTCGCTATCCGTGGAGTACCCAGTCTTCGTTTTCTTTATGGGGGGATATTTCATGTGTTCAAAAAGAAGCCAGCTCATCTGTTTAGGCGAATTTAGGTTTACAGGGCAACCAGCTACGGCCTCTATCTCTTCATTTATTTCTTGCAACCTGCGAGTCAGCTCTGCCTCCAATTTGACAAGTTGTGGAACCTCAACCTTAATCCCCTTTTTTTCCATATCTGCCAGAACTGGAGATAAAGGGAGCTCTATCCTATGAAACACCTCTTGTAGCCCCAAGGATTCGATGGAGTCTTTTCCTTCTTTATAGAACGCCAAAAGCCTGGAAGCGTTTTCCTCGTTGGACAGTCGCTTATCTACTATCGTGGGAGGTCTATCAGGGTGCAACAGATATGAAGCTATTTTTACATCCCAAACGTGATCGCGCAAATCTCTAGCACTATCTAAAGCACAACACAGCTCCTTATATCCCCATAAAACCAGTGTCTTTCCTGTAGCATCTTCCCGCAAAACCTTAACTACACTACAGAAATCTTCGCCACTACCACTCCAAACCTCACCAGCATCAGAACACATAGTAACGTTTTTTATTTGAAATTTCTGAGGATAAGTTCCATCTCCCTCCCAGTAAATGCCAACGACATCGTTCTTCACTAATTGTTCAATAGGGGTAACGGTAAAAACCGATTCAGATGACCTATCCTTCGATTTCATTTCTTCACTCTTCACGTTCATGCTTTTGGAGAGCCTCTCGGCCAATTTTCTCATCTCAAGCCCATGTAATAACTCAAAAAGCTCGGGTTTGGGCTTTCTCACCTCTATGTCCTCTATTTTCAAAGGATTACTAAGTCTCAACCTCACGAGGTCCCTAGACATGAAGACCTGTTCTTTTTGCTCTTTCAGTTTCTCACTTATAGAAGGTTTGATCTCATCTATCGATTCATATATGCCTTCCAGGGTTTTGTACTCTTTCAAAAGAGCTCTAGCTGTCTTATCACCAATTCCTCTAACCCCTGGAATGTTGTCAACCTTGTCTCCCACCAAGGCTAGGTAATCAGGGAAAGAAGTCGGAGGGAAACCATACTCCTCAATAAAAACTCGTTCATCATATTCCTTGAAAGTGCTAACTCCTTTATTAGGTCTTATGACCTTTATTCCTTCCCCAAGTATCTGAAAAATATCTTTGTCTGCTGTAAGGATAATGACTTTGTAACCTAATTTGGAAGCCTCCAAGGCTGTGGCAGCTATCACATCATCGGCCTCCACACCTTCTTGCACAACAACTTTCAACCCCAAATAATCCGCAAGTTTTTTTATGTATGGCAGTTGTTCCTTGAACAACTCAGGAGTCGGTCTCCTGCCTTCTTTGTATTCCTTAAACGCTTCATGTCTGAACGTCGGAGCAGCTGCATCGAAGACTACGCCCACGAACCTAGGGGATACATCTTCCATGATCTTAACGAGCATGTTCGCAAATCCCAATACCGCATTGGTAGGAATCCCTTCTTTAGTGCTCAGCTCCGGCAAAGCATAGAAAGCCCTGTAAGCAAGGCCGTGACCATCCACAAGCAAAACTACATTTCCTTCCAATAAACTCACTCCTTTGCTATATTTACAAAGATATAATACTATCTTCGGGAAAGAAATCTACAGAACAAGTAGTAAAGCCAAACAATCTGAAGGGGTGGGTTACATGGAAGAAAAAGTAAGAGTTCGGTTTGCTCCAAGCCCCACTGGAGCTCTACATATTGGAGGAGCCCATACAGCGCTATTCAACTGGCTGTGGGCAAGAAAAAACAATGGTGTTTTCGTACTCAGGATAGAGGACACCGACAGAGAAAGGTCTACAAAGGAATTCGAGGAAACCATTCTAAAAGGAATGAAATGGTTAGGGCTTGATTGGGATGAAGGCCCAGACGTTGGAGGTCCCAAGGGCCCCTACAGACAATCAGAACGAAACGAAATATACCATGAATACGCAGAACAGCTTTTAAGAGAGGGCATGGCTTATAGAGAGGGGCCGGCCATAATATTCAAGGTTCCTCCTGGGTTGACCTTGGGCTTTGACGATATAGTATATGGCAGGATAGAAGTGCAAAGCGATACATTAAAGGATATAGTCTTGATTAAAAGCGATGGTTCTCCTACGTACAACTTCGCAGTTGTCGTGGACGATTACACTATGGGAATCAACTACGTAATCAGAGGCGAAGACCACATTTCCAATACGCCTAAACAGGTGCTGTTGTATCAAAGCTTGAATTGGCCGCTACCTAAATTCGCTCACCTTCCGATGATCTTGGGAAAAGACAAGAAAAAATTATCCAAAAGGCACGGCGCCACAAGTGTATATGAATACCGTAACATGGGATACCTGCCAGAAGGGCTTTTCAACTACTTTGCGCTCCTTGGGTGGTCCCCTGGGGATGACAGAGAGATATTTACGAAAGAAGAGGCCATAAAGATGTTTGACCTGAAAAGGGTTACCAAAAGGGCCGCGGTCTTCGACATGGAAAAGTTGAACCACATAAACCAAGCTCACATCAACCTATTGGATCCTTACAAGAGAGTGGAGCTGGTAATTCCCTTCTGGAAGGAACTAGGTTTAGATGTAGAACGTCACGATAAAGACTACCTAGCGAAGGCCTTGGAACTACTGGAGGGAAGAGGGCAAACATTGAAGGAGGTTGCAGAGTACAGCGATTACCTTTTAGATTTCGAAGTGGTCAAAAAACGGTACGACGCTTCAGACCTTACAGAAACCCAGAAGGACATAATCAAGGAGTTCTCTAGAGAACTCGTTAATATAGATGAATGGGATGCCTTCAAAATGGCTGAGTTCGCTAAAAATTGGGCAGCACAGAAAGGTTTAAAAATGAAAGACATAGCAATGCCTTTAAGATGGGCATTAACTGGCCGCAAGGTCAGTCCAGGGATATTTGAAGTAGCCGCTTTCTTGGGAAGGGAAGAAACTAAGTCAAGGCTTTCCTATTACGGCCTTCTTTAGAGCGCTTCAATGAAACCAAATAGCTAAGGGGTCCCTGCTTGAGCAGGGACCCTTTAGCTATTTCAAGCGTTTATTCTTTTGGGTGAATTGCCTTAACTGGACACGCGTCAGCGCACGCACCGCACCCAACACAAGCGTTCTCATCTATTACGTGAGGTTCCTTCAAATTTCCGCTTATTGCCTTCACGGGACAAATACGAGCGCACTTGGTACAACCTATGCATTTCTCTTTGTCTATGACGTAAACCGTCTTCTGTGTCTTCTTACCCTCATCGTCGGAGCTTTCCTCTTCCGAAGCTTTCTCTCTAGGACCAGAATCCACCACAACTTGTTCTTTCCTGTTATAAGATGCAAAAGCAAACTCCTCGGTCATCCATATGCATTTTACAGGACATATCTCTGTACATTGAGCACAGAAACAGCATCTGTCCATATGGAAACGCACCTTTTTGTCCTCTTGATCATAGGAGATCGCATTGGCAGGACAAACCCTCATACACATCTTACAACCTATACATGCTGCCCTGTCGTACCCTATCTTGCCCCTAAAGTTTTCAGGGACAGGAACAGGAGGGTTGAGTTCCAACCGTCCTTCCGCTGCAGCTTCCAAGGCTTCGGTAAGGCTATCCGGCATGTGTTTGGTTGGGAAAGGGTTCGTAGCCGGATCATCAACCCACTGTCTAAGTATTTGTATCAGCATTCTGTTCAGCATGGTGACACCACCTTAAAGGATAACATCCAGAGAAAGTAAAACCATTCCCGCCAAGGCTAAGCCTGCAACTTGATACCAATAGAGACGAGAGGCCTGCCATATCTTTAGGCGACCAAAGGTCGTGCGGATTATAGTCACAAATATGACCTGAACCAGGAAAACCTTTACCCAGAAGAAAAGGAAATCTACAAGGAAAAACGCCATACCAGAAAGATTGAGAAGTTTTCCTAAAGACCACGGGAAGAACAACGAAACCACAACCGCACACATGGCCAAAGTCCTAAGAGAGAAAGCCATCTTGAACATGGCCAGGTTTCTTCCTGAATACTCGCATATCAAACCATCGAGTATCTCCGTTTTTGCCTCTGCTATATCCATCGGCACCTTACCTGTTTCGGCGGGAACCACAAACAACAAGGAGACAAGAAGCGCCAAAAGGCCAAACGTGCCTGTCCATCCAGCAACACTCCATACAGGCATAGCTACATATGTCTCCAAACTGAAAGGTGCTCCTGGCATCCCTGTCCTGTAAGCAAACCACGCCAAGGAAACCACAACAGTAGCAAGAGGCAACTCATAGCTCATCATCAGAACCATCTCACGCTGGGCTCCTATATTTGCATACACAGAACCGCTAGCAAAGCCCCCAATGGCCATAGCAACGGCAGAAAATCCCAAGAGGTACATTATAAGGATTAAATCACCTTCCCCACTTAGGATGGGAGGAAGAGACCCCATGGGAACATAAAGAAACACCATCAAAGCAGTAGCCGCAGCAAGCCACGGAGCACCATTAAAAGCCCAAGGAATAGCTCTTCTGGGAACTATATTCTCCTTCCCCAATAGCTTTAACACGTCGTAAAACGGCTGAAGCAAGGGTGGGCCAATCCTAAGCTGCATCCTCGCATGAAAAATGCGGTCTACCCCTTCAAACAACAGGGACAGGAGCGACGCAAAAGCAAGAAGGGCCAACCCCGCTAGAATTTTACTCAGCAAAATCATGCTCCCATCAACCTCCTAGTCTTTTCCCTGCAGCTCTGCAAGAGTTCACTTTTCGTCACGACTTGCTTGCTTCCCTTACGAACATCGGTCACAAGCATCCTCTCCATGCAGGAGATACATGGATCGACACTGTTTATAATCAATGGTGCATCTGCTACATCGTTACCTCTGAACATTATGGGCCAGGATACAGCATTGGCATACGTCGGGGCCCTTACCTTCCACCAAGTAATATTCTCCTGACCTCCAGTCAGCTTGACCACATGGATATCATCACCTCTAGGCCCCTCTATTGAGCCTACCCCCATGCCTTCTGCTTGTTTCAAGTAGCTAAGGAGTTTAGGTAACTTGGGTTCCCACATGAGGTCCCCTTCTGGTAAACCCTCAAGACACTTCTCAATAATCTCAAGGGATTGGTAGACCTCCAAGACCCTAACCAGGAACCTGTCGTAAACGTCTCCATAGACTTCTCCGGTGTAGTCTTGAGGAACCACAGGCTTGACGTCAAGATCTGCGTAGGCCTCATAAGGCGCTGACCAACGCAGGTCTACCCTTAACCCGCTTCCTCTTGCCGTGGGTCCCAAGGCACAATGAGTTATAGCATCCTCTTTTGACAGAACACCTACGTTTCTCAACCTTGCCAATGCAACGGGATCACCAACTGCAACGTCATAGAATAAAGAAAATTCACTCTTGTAGAAAGCAATCATGTCCTTAATGGCCTTCTCTACCTTGGGAGTTATGTCTCTACGAACTCCACCTATGGTGCCTGTACCATAGTTAACCCTGTTCCCGGTGAGCGCCTCCAGGACATCCATAACCTTCTCCCTCAGGATCATCCCCAGATGGAAGGCAGAATCGTATCCAAAGGTATAACACGCCACGCCTGCCCACAAAATATGGGAATGGATACGCTCCAATTCCAGCACTATGGTTCTGATATATTGAGCTCTCGCAGGCACTGGTATCTTGGCAGCATCTTCAACTGCCCTTATGAATGCCTCTATGTGGGTAAAAGAGCATATCCCACATATTCTCTCGGCAAGATAGATAACCTGAATGGGGTTCCTATCCCTTGCCATGAATTCAATTCCTCTGTGGATCGCTCCAGGCCTTATGGTAGCATCGACAATTCTTTCTCCATCAACATCTAACCATGCTGTTATAGGCTCTTTTAAGCCTACATGAACAGGTCCAATTGGTACCTTGTATGTTTTTCCTGTCCCTATAGCCATATGGGCACCTCCTATGATAGTTCCCTGACGTCTTCAGGAGAAGGCCCGGTATCGTCTCTTCGCCAGGGCTTGATATCTTCATCCCAATCCTCAGGCAAGAAAATCAAGCCTTTATTTGGAAGCCCCTCAAAATCTACACCGAGCATTTCCCTCATTTCTCGTTCGCTGTACTCTACCCCTGGGATCCTGCCCCATAGAGAGGGCATCCTAAGGTCATCTTTTGGCACAGCGACAGAGATGCAAAGCCCAATTTCTTTCCCTCGTTCGCTGCTCCTGAACAGAGTGCAGTGATAATTAAGGGTCACAACATCTCCGTCATCGTTACCTGACATGACCTGAAAATGAAGGAAATCGAACGTCATTAAGGTGTCTATCAAATCCAGGAACTTCTCCCTTTTAACCTTTAAGTACATGTCTTTGTACTGAACTTCGTTGCTGATGCCGCCCTTGTACTCCCTTATTTCCAAGCTTTCCAAGGCATCTTCAAATCGCTCTTGCAGGCAACCTGCCACTTCTTCCGGTTTTTTGCTATCTTTCACGTATTCAGGTTTGCATCTACTCATTTAGGGGCACCTGCCTTCTTCAGCTCTTCTTTCATCTTTTCCAGCTTCATTACGGCCTTAGCTGCACCCTCAATTATAGCCTCAGGTCTTGGGGGGCATCCGTGAACATATACATCCACTGGAATGATGTTATCCACAGGTCCCTCCAAGTTGTAGGATTTGTAAAACACATCTCCGGACGCAGCACAGTTACCAACCGCAATAACAACCTTGGGATCAGGCATCTGGGCATAGATTCTCTTGAGTTTATTAGCCATAAACTTTGTTACAGGCCCCGTGACCAGCAAGACATCTGCGTGCCGTGGAGTTCCTACAAGTTTCATCCCAAATCTCTCTATATCGTATCTTGGTGTGAGGGTTGCCACTATTTCGATATCGCATCCATTACAGGAGCCGCTGTTACATAGAAAAACCCAGATAGACTTGGAGAGAATGTCTATATATCGTTCAAGTTTCATAACTACCCCTCCTTAAAGCAGCACCAAAACCGCAAGCACTGCTGCAACTACAACCATGTACCCTACGTAGTCGTTGGTCAAACCACTATGCATCCCAGTGAGCAGCTCGTAGTATCCTTTCAACGCCTCAACGAATCCCCAATAAGCAGAGCTTGCAGGGACTTGTATCTCACTTCCATCTTCAGGTACTGCATTGGAACCATAAAATATTTCATCTTGTTCCGTTCCCTTTTTGTAATCGCTTCTACCCATGCTCCTGATCCAAAGCACGAGTCCCGAAGCTATAAAGAAGAAGATTATCCAGCTATAAACATCCCAATAACCAAAACCAGTAAACACATTACTCCACATCACAGGCCACCTCCTACCACGGCCGAGATGTAGCCTGCTTGGTCTACAAGAGCCTTGGCCGCAGGTTCAACCAGGTTGGACAATGACCAAGTTGGGAATAGGGTTAAGCCTATTATCACTATGGTCAAAACAGACATTCCGAGGAGCATACCCGCCGGAACTTCCTTGACATGGGACAATCTAGCCTTCGCAGGCCCTAAAAATGCTGTCTGGAACACTTTCACAAAGGAGGCCAAAGTCAAGACCGAAGTAACAAGGGCCATTATCGAAAGAATAGGATATACAGCAAAGGTTGACTCATATATTAGCAACTTAGACACAAACCCATTGAACGGCGGTAGTCCAGCTATCGCTGCTGCCGCTATTACGAACATGAAAGTTGTATACGGCATGTTCCTTGCCAAACCACCTAAGTCATTTAGGTTTCTAGACCCAGCCGCGTAATACAGTGCCCCAGCCGTCAAAAACAGCAGACCTTTATAGACAGTGTAGTTTATTAGATGGTATATACCACCCTTCATGGCTGTGAAACCATAATCAGCCATAGCTTGCGGGTCAGAAAGGGCCAATAGCCCAACTCCCAATCCAAGGAGCATGTAACCGATCTGAGACACTGAATGGTAAGCCATAAGGCGCTTGATTTCCTTTTGAACGACCGCCATGCTCACCCCAATGAACATGGAGAGAACACCCATGACTATTATCGTCCAAGGCACAACAGCACTTCCAAGGCTTGCTCCATAGATGGAGAAACAGACCCTGAAAAGTCCATAAAGAGAGG
Source organism: Thermovirga lienii DSM 17291 (assembly GCA_000233775.1). Classification (NCBI taxonomy): domain Bacteria; kingdom Thermotogati; phylum Synergistota; class Synergistia; order Synergistales; family Thermovirgaceae; genus Thermovirga; species Thermovirga lienii. Next base: position 1,263,108 of record CP003096.1, read on the forward strand.
CCTGACTTACAGCGATCAGCAAGCATGTAACACCAGCAGGCGCCTCAGTATATGCATCTGGAGTCCACATGTGCATTGGGACGGTACCGCACTTCATGGCAAGAGCAACGATCAAGAACACCAACGCCACTTTTTCTGCATATCCAAGCCTAAGCACATTGGCGACAGCAGCCATGTTAACCGCGTTGTATCTGCCGTACAAAAATGCAATAGCTATTAAAACCATCATCGCACCAATGGTTGAAACGACCATGTACTTGAAGCTTGCTTCTATGGCCTCGGGTCGATCCCTCCAGAAAGCCACCAATCCAAAGGAAGCAACCGAGGCTATTTCCAGGAACACAAAGAAGTTGAACAAGTCTCCAGTTAGGACCATTCCCAACATACCAGTGGTAAGAAGGAAGTAAAGGGCAGTAAATTTGTCCAAACCAGAGAACTTCTCCATATAGTTAGTGGAGAAAATTGCTCCTGCCAAGGCAGCAATACTCCCAACCAAAGCCATAAAAGCACTGAAAGCATCGACTTCCAGAATTATCCGTATAGGCAAACTCATTCCCGAAGGCAACGAAAGGTTAAAGGCTTCACCACCCATCACGTAGATAGCAGTCCCGGAAGCTAATACCTGTTGCCACAGGAGAACGCTCAAGATTGCCGTCAAGGCAGAAACCCCTACAAGCCAGAAATTCCTTGCCGCTTTACCCAGCATAGAAGCCACAGGAGCAACAAATGCACCCAAAAGCGGCACCGCGATCATAAGAGCCGGGAGATGTACATGCCAACTCATCCTCGTAACCTCCTAATCTCCCGGACGTCCAACGTCCCATAATGTTTGTACAGCATCATTATCAGCGAAAGCATAAGCGCCGATGTGGCCAGACCTATAACTATCGCTGTCAGCGTCAAAGCTTGTGGAACAGGCAAAACCATCTTTTCCACTTTGCCCGCCAAAGTAAATACGGGTATGCTTCCGCCGGCCCTATAGCCAAGAACGATAAGCAGAAGGTTTGCGGAAGCTTCTATCAAAGTGATACCTATTGCTATCTTTATGAGGTTCTTCTCAAAAAGAACCGCATAAAGTCCCAACAAGAAAATTATTCCGACAACAAGATATGGTAGATTACCCGTCATGGCCCGTCTCCTCACTTCCGCTTTCTTCGTATAACCTTATTCCTTTGAACATGTAGTAGAGGATCAAGGAAAGCCCACCAATGACCTCCAGCCCCACAGCCATGTTCATGAGCGCAATGGTTCCAGAGCTGTTGAGTACACCACTATTGGGTCCTATTGGAACAGGAGAGCCGAAGAGACCGCCTTGGCCTGCCAGGAAGTTGTAGAAAAAGGTGGTCCCCAGTCCAAGAAGACCTGTTCCTATGAAAACCAAAAGACCAATCGTCTCAAACCATGAAAAAAGATTGGACTTGTAGAAAGAAACAAACTTTTTCCCACCATATGCGACCAAGAGAAAGGCAAACAAAGTTGCTACCACTGCCCCTCCCTGGAAACCTCCACCTGGGGTCAAATGGCCGTGAACTATGACATACACCCCAAAAACAGCCAAAAACCAGGCGAAAACATCGCAAATAGTCCTAACTATCACCGACAAGGAGTACATTAATTATGCCCTCCTTTCCTGAAAACGACCAATACAGAACAAACAGCAGTAAAAAGCACAGCGGCCTCACCTAAAGTATCAAATCCCCTGTAATCGAAAACGATTGATGTCACAATGTTGTTCACAGATCTTTCCGCCTGAGCATTATATAGATAATAGTCGTCCATCGGGGCTATAACAGGATCCCCAAACTGGTGTATCCTGCTCAACCCTCCCCAAAGAGTACCTACCATTATTACGAGGGCCATCAAGAACAATACATGTTTTTTCATCGACGATCACCCCCGTTGCCCTTCCTCAGAGCCTTGCATCCTCTAAGCGCTATTATATATATGGCTGTGGTTAGCCCGGCACCTATACCTGCCTCAGCAATAGCCACATCTGGTGCCTGCAATATGTAAAACTCCAAAGAGAGAAGCAAGCTAAAAACAGCAAGAGAGATTACAGAGGAAAGCAAATCTTTGAACCATATGGCAAAAAAGGCTGAAACCGTTATAAGTGCCAGCACAAAGAAATGAAATACCCCGTTCATGCCGAAACACCACCTTTTTTCTTTTGGTCTTCGGCTAGCCTATCCACCACGGCAAACTTGGGCATTATTCCGCTCCTATGAGCAGCCCTAGCTAAAGCATGCGCGCCAGTCGGGTTTGTGATCAACAAAGCAGCCACCGCTATAATGGCGTGCACTGCCAATGTACCAAACCTACCCTCGCCGCTAACGACCAATTTTTGCAAAGCAAAAAGCACCACAGCTGCCGAAGTGAAAATGGAGCCAAATGTAGTACACTTTGTGGTCCCATGCAGCCTTGTGTAAACGTCTGGAAATCTGTAAAGAGCCACGGTACCTAACAAGTTGAACAAAGTTCCTATTACCAAGAAAAGTACTATGAGCGCATTCATCGTTACATGCCTCCTTCGATGTACCGGGCCAAAAACAAAGTTCCCACAAAGGAAAGGCCAGCATAAACTATCGCTACGTCCACCATAACTACCGAGTCATATACAACGGCCAACAAGATCATAAGGGCCACTACCAACGTGTTCATAGAGTCCAAAGCCACTGCTCTGTCTGCCACCGTAGGTCCGGCTATCAACCTTCCGGACATCAAAAAAGCACATAGGGCTATTATTCCTGCGGCCCACATAAAGACCGTCAAAGTCATTCAGCAACCCTCCTCGCCCATTTCCCAAAAGTGCCATAAACCAGCTCTTCTTCTGGGTTCTCATCTGTTACGTTTATCCAGTGAATGTAGAACAGGTTCCCACCTTCTGGATCTTCATTGATATCCACTGTCAAGGTACCTGGAGTCAAGGTTATGGAGTTAGCTAGCATTGTGGTGGCCAAAGTGCCCTTCAATCCAGAATTGATCTTGACTATGCCCGGCCTTATCTTCCCTGTTATAACTCTCATGGCGACATCCAAGTTAGCTTTCACCATGCCCAGAAAGAAAGGGCCGAAAAGGTACGCAACAAACATCCCCCACCTGACGGGATTCAGACCGTACAAGCTAAAAAATCTCCTGGGATTCCAAACCCTGGCAGCGAAGGCGAGAATGGCACCCAATACAATTCCTATAACAACTTCTGCCATATCTATTCCGTTGCCGCTCCAGGCCAAAAGCAAATAAACAAGCACTGAGAACACGAAAATGACCATACATTTCACCCCCTTAACTAAAAAGTTGAATGTTTGTTTTTATCTTAAAAACACGCTATAAGCCAAGACTGCCGCCAGCACCCCAGAATTCTCTGCTATTCTATTTTGACTTTATCCTTTACCCTAACCCTGCCTCCAGAAACTACCTTTAAGAAATATCCCACATCAGGCAGCAAACACCACCCCATATAACTATAAGTATGGGGCTCATCAGGCCTTTTGCCACGCTCTACCACTTCTAATATCACGTTTTCGCCTAACCTCAGCTTGGAACCTATCTTTATTAAGGAGGGGCAATCCAATTTGATTCGCAGGTTCTCAGCCAAAGAACCTGGAGGGAATTTTATTTTGGCCCTGTCCTCTGCCACTGCAACATCTGATGACAACAAAAGGCTGACTTCTCTGCCTTTTGTTCCCAAGTGACAATCTCCTTCTATCCCACCTGGCAAGAACAAAGCTTCACTTACAGGCTCCTTTGGTTTATCCTTAAAGGCACCTATACATATAGCTTCGACGATTCCCAAAATTACGCCCCCCTACCCCGAGGATACATTATACAACACATGGGAAGGTTGCGTCTCATTTTTTTGCCTCCGTCCCACAAAATTTTAGTTCGAAGGTATTTTTTCGAAATTTTACGTGGGTCAAGTCCAAATTTGTGTGTAAATTCCCTCTGGCAGATAAGATCACCCCGTTTTAAGCTACATTTACCTGGGTATCGGCATTATTCACCTCCTTCTGCTGTTTTTCTGTGTTAGCCTTCCACTCCCAATACTCTGCCATATCAAAGTAGCGCTTTCCTGTGGTCCACACCTCGTCGATCTCTACAAGCACTGCTCCGATCAGTCTCACAGCCGACTCCTCGTTAGGGAAGATTCGGATCACCCGCTCCCGCCGGCGGATCTCCTGGTTGAGCCGCTCGACTCCATTGGTGGTGCGCAGCCGCTTCCGGTAGCGCCCTGGTAGTGCCATCACCGCCATTGCGTCCTCGAAACCAGCTTCAAGTCGCTCTACCGCCTTTGGCGCCCGGGCGCCAAAGGCCTCTATCGTTTCGTTCAGCAACCGCCTGGCCGTCTCCATATCCGGCGCGTCGAAGATCAACCGCAGTCGCCCGTGCAGGTCGCCCTGGAGGCTCTTAGGACAGGCGTCCAGGATGTTCCGGATAAAGTGGGTCTGGCACCGCTGCCATGTCGCTCCTTGGAAGTGGGTTTCTATCGCATTGATCAAGCCCTTGTGATCATCCGAAACAACCAAGTCCACTCCCTTGAGACCGCGCTCCTTGAGCCGGCCGAAGAACTCCGACCAAGCAGCCTCTGATTCGCTATCCCCGAGCATAAGCCCTAAAATCTCCCGGTATCCCTCCCGGTTGATCCCTGTAGCGAGAAGTACGCTTGAAAGCCGTACCCGGCCGCCTTTACGCACCCGGATGACAATGGCATCTACCAGGAGAAATGGGTATTCCTGGCTGCTCAAATCTCGCTCGTTCCACTCCTTTACGATGTCGTCCAGTCTTTTGCACAGGCTGGATACGGTGGATTTGGAGAACTCCGTGCCGCATAGTTCATCAACAACCGCCCTTACCTTCCTGGTGGATACGCCGTTCACGACCATCTCGACCATGGCCAGCAAGAGCGCCTGCTCGCTCCGCTGGTACCGCTCGAAAAGCTCCGTGGAGAAGTGCCCGCTCCGGAGACGGGGAACCATAAGCGTAAGTTCTCCTACGCGAGACTTGAGCAGCTTATCCCGATACCCGTTGCGGTACCCCTGCCGCTCTTCGGTACGTTCGTATGGCTTGGCCCTGAGTTGTTCGGTAGCCTGAGCATCGAGTATCTGATTCACGATGTTCTCCACCAACCGAGCCAATCCATCATCCCGAATAAATAATCCTTGCAAGAGATCACAGTCTACGGTAACCTGGTAGTGAGCCATCTTTTCTCCCTCCTGATGATTAAGATTAAGCTACTTCTTATCTACCAGAGGGAGGGGTGGCTCTCCTGCTTCAAGCCATCAATTTTACACCATCATAATGGACACTACTTTTTACGTGATATTAGGAAATATTTTAAACCTACTCGAAAGGTGAAGCTACATGAAAAAAAAGATAATTATCTCTCTAGCGTTGATACCTTTTATCCTTATTGGGTTTAGATTCATAAGCACATATCAAAGTCCTAAAACCCCAGACATATTTACGCTGCTTTCCCAGTGGAACATAGCTCCCCTTAAAAATATCAATGAAGTGATCTGGAGAGGTACAAAGGTGAACTTAGGTAATGATGGAATATCGCTCCATGGGGCAGAAGGAGAAAATTTGCCTATGGGAATCAAGAAGATAATTGTAAGGCCCTTGGGAACCCCTTATATACAATCCATCGAAGTCATCTTCGAAGGAATCACGAAGGAAAGAATAGAAGCAATTTTGAGAAACATGAGGGATAGCTCGCACCGCTTTCAAGAGGTATTGTCCCAAGATGGACTTTGGATATTCCTTGATATCGCCTTTGAAGAACAGGAATTGATTTACTATGTTTTATCTAAACAGAACGGAACCCTCTCTTTAGCGATTTTTACAGAAACGGCAAACAATCACTTCAAAAAAGAACAAGGGGTGGCTCATTAGGGCCACCCCTAAAACTTTCAGAGACTTGCACTATTCAGTTCTTTCTTCTGAAAAAATCCCAAGCAATTGCCGACAGGAGAGCACTGCCCAACGGGAGCACGTCATCATCCACGTCATATTCAGGATGATGCTGAGGATTAACCGTACCTTTCGCCTCATTATAAGTTCCCAAGAACATAAAGGTTCCTGGGATCCTTTCCAGGTAAAGGCCCATGTCTTCTGCCCCCATCGTAGGCACCACTTCTCTAACGTTCTCATCTCCAAGAAGGGCCCTAGCGACTTCAGCGGCCCTCTCCGTGAAAGCCTTGTCGTTTACAGTAGGAGGCAGAACATTTTTGTATTTGAATTCTGATTTACAACGCATAGCGTCGCTTATACCTTTTATGATTCTTTCCATTCTCTCAGGTATAGTGCTCCTGACCTCCTGATTGAACGTTCTAACCGTTCCTTCCATGAAAGCTTTGTCAGGAATTATGTTGAAGGTGGTACCAGATTCGATATGGGCACAAGTAACGACGACAGCCTCAAGAGGGTCTATTTCTCTGCTTACTATTGTCTGAAGAGCCCCAACCATGGCCGATGCTGCAACTATGGGATCAAAGGCCAAATGAGGAACAGCTCCGTGCCCACCTTTTCCATGAACAACGCACTCCCATTCGTCGGCCGATGCCATGAATGGCCCAGCCTTATAGCCGACTATCCCAGCAGGTAAAGAGCTCCAGATGTGCAACCCAGCGATGGCGTCTACCCCTTCAAGTACACCCTCCTCTATCATGGCCCTGGCGCCACTTTTGTGTGGCGATTCCTCAGAAGGCTGGAAGATGAACCTAATACGTCCAGGAAGTTCGTTTTCCATGGATTTGAGAACTTGCGCTGCACCAAGAAGCATGGCGATGTGGGAATCATGCCCGCAAGCATGCATTACACCATCGTTTTTTGAGCGATACGGCGGATTCCCCTGTTCCTGCATAGGCAAAGCATCTATGTCAGCCCTAAGGGCAATGCATGGCCCTTTCTTTTGAGGATTCAAGTCCGCCACTACACCGGTTTCGACTCCAGCAGTTCCGACCCTTAAATTTTGAAAGCCCATCTTCTCAAGGTAGTTTTTTATGCGCTTGGTAGTTTCAAACTCCTGGAATGAAACTTCCGGGTTTGCGTGAAACTCATGCCTCCATGCAGTTATCTGCTCCCTATGCTCCCATGCAATGTTTTTGATCCTTTCAAGCATGGTATTAATTCCCCTCCTGCATGGACAGAGCCTTCTCAAAACGCTCCAATCTGGATGGCTCCACATTCTTGGTGAAGGAGCTAACCACAAGCACAACGATGAAGTTCAAAATCAGCCCCACGAAACCTGGCTGCAAGTTCAATGGTGTTTTCACCCCACCAAACTGGAAGAAGAACAACGCGGCCAAACCGACAATTATTCCCGAGATAACCCCAGCTTTGGTGGGTTTTTTGGTAAATACACCCAGAACCACTCCAGGGAAGAACTGGGTTATGCCCGAGTAACCGACTATCAAGAGGCTCACCAACATGGAGGGCGCCAAAAACGCAAAGGCAACTGCTACTGCAGTAAAGACAGGAACCAGCAATCGTCCTACCTTGGCCACCTGAATATCTTCCATGTGAGGCATGAAGCCTTTCTGAAGAATGTTTCTAGCCGTCAGGTTCGCCGCCGTCAAGATCAATGCAGATGAAGTAGATATTGATGCAGCAAGCCCACCAGCTCCCAATAAACCGACAACCCAAGCAGGCATACTGTCAAGAAGAGCAACGAACATGGCCTGATCAGGCTTGGCTATCTTCGCACCGAAAGCAGGGTCCAAACCAGCCTTTGCAGCTACTGCAAAACCTGTGATTATAACCGGAACCATTGCCAGCTGATATAGGGGCAGTATGGTTGCATTCCTTCGTACAACCTTCTCGCTTTTAGCACTATAGGTAGCCATGAAAATGTGCGGCCACATCCAGAAACCCAATCCAGACAGCAAGGCAGTGGACGTGTACCAGAAGATTCCGTTTCCAGCAGTATCGGGAAGAGTTAGATGGGTTGGCTTGAGCTGATGTAAGGTTTCGAACATGCTCTGCACACCACCAAAATAGTGACGAGAGACCAAGAACCCAACACTTACCATACCGAAAAGCATTATGATGGCCTGAAGGAAATTGGTCCACCCAATTCCCCTGAGACCTGAAATATAAACAAATATGACCGCCGCTATGAAACTTATTATGACTGCAGTTTGCCAGGAAATAGCCCCACCCGAGGCAAGCTGCACTATCATGCCTGAACCCATTATCTGAAGCTGCAAGTAGGGTATTATGAAAATGACTCCCACCATAGCGACGAGGACACCCAAAAATTTGCTGTCGTATCTATCTTCGAGGAAATCTGGTTGGCTGACATAATTCATAGTTTTACCAAGTCTATTTATCCTTGGACCAAGGAAGAAATAGATTCCATAAGCTATAGAGCCATAGGCAAGAGCATATACTATGCTTATACCTCGGCTGTAAGCCCAGCCGGCAAGCCCCAAGAACGCAAAGGAACTATAAATCTCTGCCGCAGCGGTAGTATAGAAGAGAACCAAGCCAAAGGAACGACCTGCTACAAAGTATTCTTCCATGCTGAAGACCCTGTTCCTTCCAGCCATTATACCTACGATCGTGGTTACAAGGAGCCAACCAAAAATGATAGTGAGCGTTATGGTCTTTTCGTATCATTCCTTTCCGTTGTTTTGTAGGCAAGAGTCATCAGAATGAAAGTCACAAACACCATAAAGGACTGCCAAAAGAGAAGAAAGGGCATACCAAGAACGTAAGGTTCAACCCTGTTCGCCCATATGGTGACGGGCGGCATGAAACCTAATATCGCCAGAATCAAAAACACCAAAGCTTTTTTCTCGCCTTTAGTAAGGCCCATTTACACACACCTCCCGATATCTATGAATAAGGATTTATTAGCAATGTAGTATACATAGCTGTGACCCAGCAGTCAACAAAACTGCTAATCAGAAAATTTTAGGAACTTGTAACTGTTTATATGGATTTATATGAAGGGGGTCTAACCATTGTATTAATCGGCAAAAAACAAACAAAGGGAGGTCAATTTGCAGCAGCCGTTAAAACCATCTCTTTCTTTTGAAATATAGCACCATACAGATGCTGATAAAGACCATGACTATTAACACCAAAGGATATCCCCATTTCCAATCCAGTTCTGGCATGTACTTGAAATTCATCCCGTATATCCCAGCAATGAAGGTAAGAGGAATGAAGATAGTTGCAATCATGGTCAAAACCTTCATAACCTCGTTCATCTTGTTGCTCAAGCTTGAAAGAAAAACGTCCAGTAAACCACTTGCCATCTCTCTATAGGTCTCCACTATGTCTATTATCTCAACTGTATGATCGTATACATCTCTAAAATAAACTGCGCAGGGCTTTATCATATCCGAATCTCCCTTGTAGAGGACTCCCAAAACTTCCCTCAATGGCCATATTGATTTTCTAAGCTCAATAAGCTCTCTCTTAAGATTATGAATGTTACCCACAATTTCATAGGATGGATCTGTGATAACCAGCTCCTCAAATTCTTCTACCCTTTCCCCCAATTTCTCAAGAACGGCAAAGTAGTTGTCTACCACGGAATCAATCAATAAATAGGCAAGATAGCAAGCCTTCTCTTTTCTTACTATGCCTTTGTTATTCCTAATCCTGTCCCTTATGCCCTCGAACACATCGCCTTCTCTTTCTTGAAATGTAACAACGTAATTGCTGCCCCATATGAGGCTGACTTGTTCGGATTCCACTCCAACGCCATTGTCGTCTGCATATGTCAGCATCTTTAAAATGACAAAAATGTAATCATCGAAATATTCTGCTTTGGGACGGTGATTTACATTGAGGACATCCTCAAGAACAAGCAGATGTATACCGCAAAGATCCCTAAGCTTGCGGAACAATTCTTCACTATCACTAAGTCCCACTACGTCCACCCAATAAACTGTACCGCTATCTGGAGAAAAATCCCAGTCGTCAAGGCTTGAAAGCTCTTTTTCCTTGTAGGACTCCTCATCGAACTCGAATACTCTTATCCTGGGCTTTACGTCTTTGTTGTCTCCAGTGTATATCAATGTGCCAGGAGGTGTTCCTATTTTTTGAGTTAGTTTTCCTTTTCTTTTCTTCCTCAAGAGCACCCACCCCTGTACTTACCTCTACTTTGTTTAATGTTTATTGTCGAGTATTGTTGAGGCCTTACCAAAGCCAAAGGATTCACTTACACAACAATGTGGGGTTTATAAACCGACATCGCCATGAAACGCTTTAATTTGCCATACAACACACACCCAAAATTTCTATTGGGATCAAGAAAGGCTTCGCTTCTCTCATACAATCATAAAAGTGAGTCGCAACGGAATAACTCATTCTTTATTTTACACCACAAATCAAAGATTTTGGCTTAAAACTCTTTTTTACGCATATTTAATCCAGACCCAAAAATTTATCCGTCATTTACCTTCTACATCAAAATAGCACCATTGAAAAGTTCTATTAAACACATACAAAACAGAATCTAATAGAATTAACCGTATTAATGATTTCATTAATCGATATGACATATACCTTCCGCAAGCGACCTGTCTAAGAACTATTATATTCCCAGTTGTTTTTCTAAAAAAAAAGCCTATAATAACGCTAATATTCCAAGTGGGACTAGAGTTAATTAAAAGCCTCCCCGTCAACTCATAATCCCACTATAAATTATTTATTTGCAACTTATCACAAGCTCCCTTTCTCCAAACTAAAGAAGTCAAGGCTTATGCGGGGAGGCAAAGGGCATAAAAAACGTCTAAAAACCGAAAGGAGATGCATCAAATGTTGGAAGCTTATGAAGGAGAAGAGGAAGTACCCCTCCAAAAGGTAAGAAAGGTAGGCATTTCGTTTAATCTCCGCAAAAACGTCCGCCACGACCTTCCTGAAGACATTTATGAAGAATATGATTGCATGGAAACTATTAATGCAATTGCAAAAGAGCTGGAGAGTTATGGTTTTGATGTTTGTTTATTGGAACAAGACGCACGCTTTCTAGAAAAAGTCAACTTCTACAAACCTGATTTTATTTTCAACATTGCAGAAGGTATAGGAAACACAAGAGGAAGGGAATCTCAGGTTCCATCAATACTAGAGAGTTTAGGCATACCATACTCTGGTTCGGATGGTGTAGCTCTGGCACTAACTCTGGACAAATATCTAACACATAGGTTCTTAGCATATTCAGGAGTACATGTTCCTTCTTTTTATTTGCTTTCTTATGAAGAAGACTTAGAAATAGCAGATAAGATATTCGAGGCAGGAAGTCTGTATATAGTAAAACCAAGATGGGAGGGCTCTTCCAAAGGCATATTTCCAGACTCAGTTGTGAACAATGCGGAAGAGCTTAAAGAAAAGGTAAAAATGATTTGGAATAGATATAAAGAGCCCGCACTGGTTGAAGAATTTCTCCCTGGTGATGAAATAACAGTAGGGCTTGCTGGCAACCATCACCCCAGAATACTGGGCATGATGCGTATAGTTCCTACCACCCCCAAAAATTCACATTTTATCTACTCACTCAAACACAAAAGAGATTGGGAAAACCTTGTTAAATACCAAGGCCCAGAAAGTATCGACTCCAAGCTTAGAGAAAAGATAAGCAACATCGCCCAAAAAGTCTTTGTTGCTTTGGAGCTTCGAGACATCGCGAGAATAGACTTCCGGCTTGATTCCAATGGGGATCCTCACGTTATAGATGTAAACCCGCTCCCAGGCCTTTCTCCTTATTACAGCGACCTGATAATCCTGTACAGGATGAGTGGAGGAGAATATCGTGAGATAATAAAGACCATACTGAAAGCAGCATTCCTAAGGAATAACCTCTATTGGTGCTGGGGTTAGACACATGAACACTCTAGATCAACCTATACTGATAACTACCAGCAAAGAGGAAACCTGTAGGGCGGATATGGATGATATTCTGAGGTGCAGTAAATCCATAATGGAAGCTTTGTCTTCCCATGGATATCGTGTTGAAATTTTAAATATCACCCCCAGCGATTTTTGGAATCTTCATGGATTGGTAAGCAGAATTAGAGATACAAGGCCCATTTGCATATTCAACCTTTTTGAAGGATTTAGCAACAATCCAAATTTAGAAAGCAAGTTTGCTAAAATTCTAGAAACACTCGGTATCCCTTTCACAGGTAATGGTCAAGTCCAAATTTGTGTGTAAATTCCCTCTGGCAGATAAGATCACCCCGTTTTAAGCTACATTTACCTGGGTATCGGCATTATTCACCTCCTTCTGCTGTTTTTCTGTGTTAGCCTTCCACTCCCAATACTCTGCCATATCAAAGTAGCGCTTTCCTGTGGTCCACACCTCGTCGATCTCTACAAGCACTGCTCCGATCAGTCTCACAGCCGACTCCTCGTTAGGGAAGATTCGGATCACCCGCTCCCGCCGGCGGATCTCCTGGTTGAGCCGCTCGACTCCATTGGTGGTGCGCAGCCGCTTCCGGTAGCGCCCTGGTAGTGCCATCACCGCCATTGCGTCCTCGAAACCAGCTTCAAGTCGCTCTACCGCCTTTGGCGCCCGGGCGCCAAAGGCCTCTATCGTTTCGTTCAGCAACCGCCTGGCCGTCTCCATATCCGGCGCGTCGAAGATCAACCGCAGTCGCCCGTGCAGGTCGCCCTGGAGGCTCTTAGGACAGGCGTCCAGGATGTTCCGGATAAAGTGGGTCTGGCACCGCTGCCATGTCGCTCCTTGGAAGTGGGTTTCTATCGCATTGATCAAGCCCTTGTGATCATCCGAAACAACCAAGTCCACTCCCTTGAGACCGCGCTCCTTGAGCCGGCCGAAGAACTCCGACCAAGCAGCCTCTGATTCGCTATCCCCGAGCATAAGCCCTAAAATCTCCCGGTATCCCTCCCGGTTGATCCCTGTAGCGAGAAGTACGCTTGAAAGCCGTACCCGGCCGCCTTTACGCACCCGGATGACAATGGCATCTACCAGGAGAAATGGGTATTCCTGGCTGCTCAAATCTCGCTCGTTCCACTCCTTTACGATGTCGTCCAGTCTTTTGCACAGGCTGGATACGGTGGATTTGGAGAACTCCGTGCCGCATAGTTCATCAACAACCGCCCTTACCTTCCTGGTGGATACGCCGTTCACGACCATCTCGACCATGGCCAGCAAGAGCGCCTGCTCGCTCCGCTGGTACCGCTCGAAAAGCTCCGTGGAGAAGTGCCCGCTCCGGAGACGGGGAACCATAAGCGTAAGTTCTCCTACGCGAGACTTGAGCAGCTTATCCCGATACCCGTTGCGGTACCCCTGCCGCTCTTCGGTACGTTCGTATGGCTTGGCCCTGAGTTGTTCGGTAGCCTGAGCATCGAGTATCTGATTCACGATGTTCTCCACCAACCGAGCCAATCCATCATCCCGAATAAATAATCCTTGCAAGAGATCACAGTCTACGGTAACCTGGTAGTGAGCCATCTTTTCTCCCTCCTGATGATTAAGATTAAGCTACTTCTTATCTACCAGAGGGAGGGGTGGCTCTCCTGCTTCAAGCCATCAATTTTACACCATCATAATGGACACTACTCAGGTAATTCGTCAGAAACTTTGGAAAAATGTTTAAATAAGGCAACCACAAAAAAGTTCTTACAAAGCAAAAACATAAAAGTTCCACAAGGTTTTGCAACAAAAAAGCCGCTTTTAAAACCACCCAAAGGCCTTGATTATCCCCTATTCATTAAACCATGCTGTGAGGACGGAAGCTTAGGGATAGATTGCGATTCACTTGTAGAAAGTGAAGGTGAGCTAATCAGCAAAATCGAAGCGAAATTACTGAACCATCCCGCAGGGATAATAGTTGAAGAATTCATTCCGGGTAAGGAATTTAACGTAGGTTTTCTAGGAAACACTAATTATGAAGTATTATCTGTGTCTTACCTGGATTATTCCAAACATATGGGAATGGGGATACATCCCTTTCTATCTTACTCTGCAAAGTGGGACAGTGATTCTTTAGAATTCGGAATAAATTTCAAAGAGTTACCTACTTCCGAACGGGATCTCAGAGAAAAAATCATAGGCATAGGTTACAAATGTGGTGCTGCGCTGGGTTGCAAGGGCTATTTCAGAGTAGACATCAGAGAGAGAAATGGGGAACTCTACGTGTTAGACGTAAACCCAAACCCAGATATAAACATAGACAGCGGATTCGTAAGACAAGGTAAAGCTGCGGGATATTCATATATCGACCTTCTAAAAAAGATAATAGACCTTGCAATCGAAGAAAGTGCTGAAAGGAGTCGCTATTATGAAGCACAATGTTTGGGAGTACATTGAAATAGCAAAGTCAACTGAGGCTTTTACACCGGCCGAAATAGATGTACTAAGAGATGTACTTGAAGAGTATCAAAAAAATCCAAACAGCGGTTATGTGCTGTTGGAAGAAAAAGACGGAGAGTCCATCCTGGGATTCCTTATCTACGGGCCAACCCCAATGACGGAAGCCAGTTACGATTTATACTGGATAATTGTGGGGAAAAACCATCAAAAATGCGGCATAGGCAAAAAACTTTTGTTAGAAATGGAAAATGACATTTTAGCTGAACATAAAAAGGCTTCTATAAGAATAGAAACTTCCGGTAAGAACTCCTATGCAAACACTCGGCTTTTTTATGAATCAATGGGATACGAAGAGACCGGCAGAATAAAGGATTTTTACTGTGATGGGGATGATTTGATTATCTATTGCAAAAAAATTTCATACTAATTACTGGAATAATTAAAGCCTTTCCCGGGTAATACATAAAGCTGGATTAAGTCCTATGTTTTATCCTAATCCGGTATAGGTTTCCGGCAATGGTCGTTGACTTTGCCTGTTTTTTGCGCAACGAGGTGCTTGAATTGTTTTTGCGGATATGGAAAGACCGCTAGTCCCTCAGCAGTTTCCTTAAAGGTCTTTCCGTTCCTTCTCTCGTTATCGTAGGAAGGTCCATTGTTTCGGCAAAATTTTTCAATTTCTTAGCGGAGACGCAAGCTGAGCCATTTTTCCATTTTACAAATACCCAATCCCCTGGAAGATTAGAGGGCACATCCTGTGAAATGCGCCAACCTTTTATTTTTTCTTTTACTGTTAAAGGAGCCCCCCTCTTCTCTGGCAAAACAACCTCTAAGCTGGGCCAATACCCATCATCTCCCCATAAGTTGGACCGGGTAAGGGAAACAACCGCCCCGTCTCTGTAGGACAAGCACACAAAGATGTCTGGAACCATATATCCTTCTATTTCAACATATCCATGCCTAGCTTCGGATCTGGTACCTTTAGCAGTATATGTCACAATATGGTACATACCTTTGCATAATCTCCGTCTTTCCTCTTTTTGGTACTTACCTAATTCTGATAAGGTTTGGTTGTGTTGCTGGTTTTCTAAAAAGGCCTCAATCTTAGCATCTGTTAAATGCGTATCCATAACCACTAAAGCCAAAAAAGCAATCAAGCCTGTGGAGAACAAAGCGGCCAAAATTTTAGTTTTCACAATTGTCACCTTCCTATCCGGTCCACTTTCGCAGTTAAACTAGATATCTTAATTATCATAATGAAAGTATAATATCACAAAGCAACATGTATACAAGCGCAACAATAATGGAAAAGTATTTGAATCATCGCAGTAGAAGAAGAATATTATATGAATATTATATAGAAAATAAAAACTCCACTTCCAGGACTAACCCTAAAAGCGGAGTTTTTCTCATCAAAACTTTTTTTATTGGTGGAGGCGCGGGGAATCGAACCCCGGTCCGACAGGGGCCAACCCTGTGTTTCTCCGTGCGCAGTCCCTGTTTCAGTGTCGAAACAGGTCTCCCAGGGACAGGATTCCTGTTTCCTAGCTTCCTTTATCTTTCCTGATAACCGGGAAGCGCGGTTATCAGGGCATCCGCTTTATGTGACGCCCTTTGAAAGCCCAAGCGGAAAAGGCTTTCAAGGACGGGCTACTTCAATTAAGCAGCCAGAGCGTAATTTTCGTTGGCACTTATTGTGCGATTCCGCTTTTTAACGAGATGCGGAGAACTCGGCACGCTTCACAAGGCCCTCCATCCTGCCGTCGAAACCTATCGCCCCCATTTATCTGCTAGTGCCTCTTCAGAGCTTTCTCCATTGCTCTTTTGGCATCACGCTCGGCTATAGATTCTCTCTTGTCATGTTTGGTCTTTCCTTTAACCAGCGCCAACTCTATTTTGGCCCACTTATTGTCCTTCAAATACATTTCAAGAGGCACAAGAGTCAAACCCTTTTCTTTTATCTTGCCAATAAGCCTTTTTATCTCCTCAGACCTTAAAAGAAGCTTTCTTGGCCTCAAAGGATCGTGATTATAATACGTACCTTTTTCGTATGGAGAAATATGTACATTGTATAGCCAGACTTCCGAGCCGATTATTCTAGCATAACCATCTTTCAAGTTCACCTTTCCAGCTCGCACAGATTTTATCTCGGTGCCAGTAAGCTGGATGCCCGCTTCATAAGTTTCAATTATGAAATAGTCATGCCGCGCCTTCTTATTTCTGGCTACAACCGTCCTTGCCATAACACCCTCCACTGCCGTGTATTATACCGCTTTTGGTGCGTTTGGTCAATAATAATCAAAACTGCAACAACCCTTTGGTGCGCGCTTTGAAATAATGAAAATAAATAAAAGGATCCCTCCTGGGATCCTTTTGATTCAAAACTTGGTCGGGGCGAGAGGATTCGAACCTCCGACCTCCTAGTCCCGAACCAGGCGCGCTAACCAGACTGCGCTACGCCCCGAACGAGGTGCATTCTAGCACCTATAAAGGGTTTCAGTCAACGAAAACCTCAATTTATGTGATATCCGATATAATACAAGATTGATAAAAACTACACATAAATGATAGTATATTTGGGGTCCTTGAACAAGCACTTCAAGCATGTGTCAGTAAACAAAACTTGGCCGAAAGTTCACAAAAGTGGCCATTAAATTCAAGGGGGGAATGTAGAAAATGGAGAACATGAAGCTGTTGGCCGAATGGTCGTACGAACCGGCAAAGGCCCATAGGGGCTACACAGGCAAGACCCTGAAGATCAACGTAGGAGAAAGGACGTTCGAGGCCAAAGACGTAACCGAGGATATGAAAGAGAAATTTGTGGGAGGAAGGGGTTTCGGACTTAAGCTCCTCTGGGACGCAGTAAAAGATACCACTAAGTGGAACGACCCAGAGAACGAGATAGTCATATCGGGGGGTCCCCTTTGCGGCATAACTCAGTATCCTGGATCAGGTAAGTTTTACGCCGTTTTTATTTCTCCTCTTACCGAGCAAACCTACGACAGCAACGCCGGCGGGCACTTTGGACCACTGCTCAAGTTTGCCGGATGGGACGCCCTGGAAATTCAGGGCAAGTCTGACAAAGACGTGGTTGTAGTGATAGACGGCGACGAAGGAAAGGTGAAAATTTTCGAATCACCCTTTGAGGACATAAATGCTTACTCAATCACCGAAACTCTTCATGAATATTTCAGTGACCCCAACGACATCAACGATAGAAAACATGTCTCCGTAATTACCGCTGGTAAGGGCGCTGAGCACACATACTGGGGATGCTTGAACAGCAGTTTTTGGGACAGCCACAGAAAGATAGCTAGACTCAAACAGGCAGGTAGAGGCGGCGGTGGAACCGTATTCAGAGATAAAAAAATAGCTGCATTGGTGGTGAAATCCCATAACCTATCTGGTACAGCCAACGACCCCGTAGATGTAGACACCTTGACAAAAGTGGGACTTAAGCTACATAAGGAAATATTTACCTTGGACGCTAAACAGTGCCGCATGCGTACTGTCGGAACTCCTCACCTCAACGAAATAATGAACGAATACCATCTGTTGCCAACGCATAACTATAAGTTTGGCCAGCACCCCGAAGCTGATAAGATCCATTCGAAAGTCTATGAAAAGCTCTTTACCCAAGGGATTCCTGATGGCTGCTGGTATGGCTGCACATTGGCCTGCGCAAAGGCTGTAGACCACTACACCATAAAGACCGGACCGTGCAAAGGTCAAGTGGTCACTGTGGATGGTCCTGAGTACGAAACAGTCGCAGGGTTAGGTTCTAATGTCGGTGTATTTGATCCAGAATTTACAATTGAGGCCAACTTCTATGCAGACCATTACGGTCTGGACACCATATCTCTAGGAACCGGCATTGCGTTCGTTTGCGAATGCTACGAACTTGGTTACATCACAAAAGAACATACCAACGGACTTGAGCTTAAGTTTGGAAACAAAGATGACATAATGGAACTCATCCATAGAATGGCCGAAGGGAAAGATGAGTTCGCGAAGATAGTCGGTATGGGCGTTCGCAGAATGAAAGACATTTTCGCAGAGAAGTTCGGCGCTCCAAGAGATATACTCGAGAAAATAGGCATGGAAGGACAAGGCATAGAAGTGTCAGAGTACGTGCCCAAAGAATCCATCGCCCAGTGGGGAGGATACTTCCTCACGCTGAAAGGCCCCCAGCACGATGAGGCATGGCTCATATTCATGGATCGCGTGAATAAGCAGCTCCCAACGTTCGAGGATAAGGCCGAGGCTCTGCACTACTTCCCCAACTTCCGAACCTGGTTCTCACTGGTGGGTCTCTGTAAACTACCATGGAACGATATCGAACCTGCGGACAATGCCACAAAGTATCCTCCACAGGAGGCAGCTAAAGTACCAGAGCACGTACAGAATTACGTTGACATTTTCAATGCCGTAACCGGTAAAAACATCACAAAAGAGGAGCTAATACTACAGTCGGAGAGGGTTTACAACTTCCAGAGAGTATTCCAGCTAAGACTAGGCAAAGGCACCCGCAAGCACCACAATATCCCGGACAGGGCCCTTGGGCCAGTCTTCCCCGACGAATGGGAAGCAAGAGCTGAATACTATGACAACGAACTAAAACAGGCAGGCGTAAGCCCCGAAGGCATGCCTACTGAAGAAAAAATCAAGAAACTGAATGAAATCCGGAGAAAACAGTGGGAAGAGCTAGTGGATGCCGTATACAAACGCCGCGGCTGGGACAGAAACGGCATTCCAACGGTGGAGACCCTCAAGAGGCTCGGCATTGATTATCCTGAGGTAGTGGCAGTAGTCGAAAAACATGCAAAACCAGAGGATAGGTGGTAAGTCTCCATCATGATCACGGTGAACGGAGAAACCATGGAATGGGAAGAAGGTCTAACGGTACAGGACATAATAGAGCGAAAAAAGTACACTTTTCCTCTCTTGGCCGTTTGGATCAATGACTCTCCTGTTCCCCGGGAAGACTTCAGCTCTACCAAGGTACCAGACGGGGCTAAAGTGCAAATCATCCACATGATAAGTGGTGGTTAAACAAAAAAGAAGGGGAGGAAACCTCCCCTTCTTTTTTGTTCTGCAATTTTCCATTCTTAGGTATTGCTATCTTTCTTTTTGTTTCTCTGGCTTGACATTCGGCTGGCATCCTCAGGCCACATTGCGTTTTCCCAGTACAATCTGCCGTAGGAGAAAGAATCATCAAATAGAGGTATCTCCGTCCATCCCCAAGGGGTTACCAACAAAAAACGGAAATCTACCCCCTGGCTCCTAAGAACCCTTATATGATGAATATACCTCGCTGTGTCTGGAATGGACCAGCTCTCACTGACAACCCACACCTTCTTGCATTTACCTCTTCCGAATAAAGATGCATAGTCTACAGCCATTCGCATGCCCTCTTCCAAATCAATGGTTCCTACGCAAAGGACAACAGCATCGCTTTTCCCTTTGGGCATGTGAGGTGCAGGAAGTATATCCGCAAATTTTTCAAGCCACTCCAAGCTGGCAAATAGAATCTCTGGATCGCCTATATTTCTTTCCGCATACCCCTGAAAGAAGTCCTCCGCCTGATAATCTATGTCACCACTCAACGCAGAGTACATCCATTCCTGAATTACATATAAAAGGTCCTTTATATATGAAGGATACTTAGGTTCCGACATTGCCTCCAAAATATCTCCAACAGTTACAGTTTCTTCTTCATCGTTAAGTTTCTTTTTGAAATTGTCTTTTTTTTCTTTTTCATCACGGGAGCTCATGGTACCACCTCCATCCCCCTTCCAAGTCAAAAGAGCATATCATAAAAACGGGTAAGATAAAACATGTTTCTTCAAAAACATTCCTGACGGTATAATATACACAAATCATGAATTTTTACCAAACCAAAATTTTTAAAAGGGGTGATGACACATATGAAACTCTTTGACCTCAGTGCCCAAAAAAGTCAATTTCTACTCATCGACGCTCAGGAAAAACTAGTGCCCATGGTGGAAAACGAGAGAAAATTCTTGAGAAATGTAAAAATCCTTCTCAAAGCCTGTGAATTAATGGAAATCCCCGTCAAATACACTGAACACTACCCCTCCGGCCTGGGGGCTACTGTAAAAGAGCTCCTTGATGGAATGCCACAGAATAGCCGAAGCTTCGAAAAGATCCATTTCTCCTGCTGTGAAGAAAAAGATTTCCACACTTTCTTGCAGTTTGCCGGAAGAGATCAAATAATCGTGGCAGGAATAGAAACTCATATCTGTGTCCTACAAACGGTGTCCGATCTGATAAATCAAGAGTATCAAGTTTTCGTGGCAGCGGATGCGTGCTCAAGTAGGAACATAGAGAACCACAACATGGCATTGGAAACCATGAGGCAATTCGGCGCAGTGGTGCTTCCGACGGAATCTATAATCTACAGGTTGCTCCGACGCGCTGGAACTCAAACATTCAAGAGCCTTCTACCTTATTTCAAATAAACTAAACAATAATGAACGAACAAAAAACTTTGCCAAATAGGTCACCTCAATCCTTTATTCGTTTTCTCGGCACAGGTGGAAGCCGTTTCACCGTAATGAGCCAATTGAGGGCATCAGGGGGCCTGTGGTTTCAGTGGGGGAAAATGGCCTTTTCGATAGATCCTGGCCCGGGCTCCCTGGTGAGAATGCACCAAAACACTCCCCCGTTGGACCCCGCTAGTCTGGACGGTATATTACTAAGCCATAAACACCTGGATCACTCCTCCGATTTAAACGTTCTGGTTGAAGCCATGACTGGAGGGGGATTCACTAAAAGGGGCATCCTAATAGCGCCATCCGATGCATTAAATGGCGAAGAAAAAATTCTTTATAGTTACTTGAAACCCAAAATATCTAAAATTTATTCATGGAGGGACGGCGAGGAATACAGCCTTTCTCCAGATGGAAAATTGAAAGTAGAAGGTGTTTCTCTCATACACCACGGAGTTGAATGTTACGGAATGATCTTCAGAGAGGGGAATGAGCCTCTATGGGGATTAATAAGCGACACCAAGCTGGAAAGTCACTGGATAAAAAGATTCTCGGGGTGCTCTGTCCTTGTAATCAATATGACCTTGTCTCACAAAAGAGCGAACCTGGACCATTTGTCACCCGAGGATGTTAAAGTAATAATAGAAGAACTGAACCCAGCGCTAACGATCATCACCCATTTCGGCAGAGGCGTGCTTAAAGAGGGACCATGTAAAATAGCTGAAAGACTGTCCATTAATGGACATCGCATCGTACCTGCAGAAGATGGATTAATTGTAAACTTGGGTAAATTTTCTGATAACATATAACTCTGAAGGGTACGTGAATTTAGATTAAGGAGGTTTCAACCAATGGTCCTGGACAAAATAAAGGCATTAGAACTCCACAGGAGAACGAAGGGCAAATTTGATATATACCCGACTATCAACATAAACAACGAGGAAGATCTATCCCTGGCCTACATCCCCGGCAGTGTACCTGCAGCTTTAGCGATAAAAGATGACATTGGGAAAAGTTATGAATATACAGGTAGGGGAAACAGAATAGCCGTGATCACTGATGGCAGCGCGGTCTTGGGATTAGGAAGGGTGGGCCCATATGCTGCAATGCCCGTGATAGAAGGCAAATGCCTTATTTTTAAACTCTTTGGCGACGTCAACGCAATTCCTATATGCCTGGACTGCCATGATGTGGAAGAAATAGTGCATATAGCAGCTACACTTTCTCCATCGTTTGGAGGTATAAACATAGAAGACATATCCTCCCCTAGAACGTTCATGATAGTAAGGGAACTACAAAACAAAGTTGACATACCGGTTTTGTGCGATGATCAACACGGGACGGCCGTGGTAGTACTAGCTGCTCTCTGGAATGCCCTTGAGGTCCAAGGAAGAAAAATTGAGGACCTAAAGATCGTAGTATGTGGTGCAGGAGCAGCAGGTATCTCTGTAACCGAACTGTTACTGGCGGCAGGAGCTAAAAATATAATAGTTTTAAACAGCTCCGGCATACTTTCTGAATCCAACCCCCACATGAACAACATCCAGCAGGAACTAGCCCTCAAGACAAACCCCGAGGGTATCAAAGGCGGACTATCTGAAGCCATTGAGGGGGCTCACCTATTTATAGGGCTCTCAAAGGGAAACATCCTAAAGCCTCAACATATACGCAAAATGGGTAAGGACCCAATAATCTTCGCAATGGCTTTACCTGAACCAGAAATACACCCCGAAGAAGCTTATGCAGCTGGTGCTTCGATAGTGGGCACAGGGTTACCCGAATATCCCAACGCCATGCCAAACCTTCACACATCACCAGGCATAATGAGGGGACTTCTAGATGTGAGAGCAACTTGCTTATCAACGACCATGTTACTTGAGGCCGCAAGGGCTCTTGCCAACGTAGTAGACAGAAGACGGTTGTCCCCACAAAAAATAACCCCGGATGTCTTCTGCGACGAGGTCAGCCCATGTGTCGCTGAAGCCGTTGGACAAGCTGCAATAAGGGAAGGTTTTGCATCACTTACATTGCCAGAGGGACAAATATACCATAACCTATGGGAAAGCCTCTACGGGAACAAGTTATCCCGGCACTGACGATACACAAGGGTCCTCTTAACTATCTAATTATCCAAGCGTAGCGTACGCTCAAAAGCTAAGAGGGCCTTTTTTAATTCTATTCCCTCGGGACCTCCATAGCCTCTCATACTTCCGTCAGAACCTACAACTCGATGACATGGCACAAAAAGAGCCCATGGATTGCTTCTCATTATAGTACCTACGGCCCTCGAAGCTCTAACGTTTCCAGCAAGATAAGCAACTTCTTTGTAAGTTAAGGTACTACCAAAGGGAATGGAATATACAGTCTCATATACCTTCATAGTGAAAGGCTGAGGTTTCTTGTAAGCGCAAAAAACAACATCAACTTTATGGCCGTTCCAAAAATCACGCCAGGCACATTTAAGCCAATCTGGGGGATTGGACTCTTGGATGCTTCTGAAGCGCTCGTCATTCGTGGTTGTGGTTCTAACTATTCCCTCATCACTCCACACCACCCACCAAGTACCTAAAGACGAAGAAAGACAACACTTCGCTAATTGAGTATTCTCGGGTATGACCTTTAGCTTCACCATAAAACGCCACCTTTGAAAATTAGAATGAAAGTGCCCAATACTGTAATTGCCAAGGAATACCTCTCGCTTATCCACAAAATTCTCAAATCGAAAGGACCTCTAAGCCTATCAAGAGCAATCATTCCTTTAGGGAAAAACCTGCCCGTCTGTTTCTTGTAATTATTATATTCTTCAGGGAACTTGTTCCCTAAATATTTTTCTTCCCAAGGAACTATCAACATCCCGTAAAGCAACACGAAAACCACCAAAAAAACAACTAGTGCCAATAAGCTTCCAGATATTAGAGCCCATCCAAGACCAATCAAACCATTGCCTATATATAGAGGGTTTCTAACTAGGCCATAAGGCCCCCATGTTATCAGCTGCTCTGCCTTAACAGATTCCCCTCTGTACTTTTTTATGGTCCCGGCCGCCCACAGTCGAATTAACTGCCCCAAAACAACTAAAGGTAATCCTAAATAAATAGAACCTCTACTGGGCTCCGCCAAGAAATAAACCACAAAAAATAGGAGGGTCCATACTCCTCCTCTATACTTGAAGGCCAACGCCCTGATGTGCTCTCTATTAGTTTCAAATCTCAATCAGCTCTCCTCCTCGTCGTTGCTAGTATAGCCACTTAACACTTTCTCAGCCCCGCCCCACCCAAGCAATAAAACCGCGGTCACGGCCCCCATGGCAATAGACAAATATTCTGTGAACAACCTCCAAGTTATAGCTACAACACCCGCCATGTTCCAGGGAACCAGAAAAGCAAATATAGCAGTTCCTCCACCCTCTGCGACCCCGCTTGCTCCTGGCGTTGGAACGAAATACAAAAGAAACATAAGCAGCGCCTGGGCAAAAAAAGCTTCTATATAAGACACATTAAAACCTAACGCCCATATAATACATGGTAGTATGGAGAATAGCGCTATCATTTGGAGCCAGGATACCAAGAAGGCTAACAAAAACTTTGCAAGGCCTGACGTAAAAAACAGCTGGAAATTTCTATTGTAATTATCTATTTCTCTGTAAGCTCTCCTGACAAACTTAAGCACTCTTTTCTTCCTTACTAACCCCCATCTGTTCAAGAATAAAATAATCGCCCCAGACAACTTCTTTATCAAATTGGGACGAAGCAAACTGAGAACTACTATCACCCACATAGCCATCACAAATATGGCAACGTAATATAACGCTCCCTTCAGGAGGAGCTTGCCCTTCATAAGCTCAGGCACATATAGCAAAGCCATAGGAACCACGATGCCTATTTGAAGCAGCGTCATCAATGTCCCTACTAAAGTAATAGCTATTCCTTTCCCTATGGGGATACCACTCTTATAGAGGAAATAGACTTGGAAAGGTCCTCCGCCACTCTGCATGGGCGTAATTGCACAGCCAAAATACCTCAGCCAATTGAGCAAAAATGCAAATTTATATGAAATATGCTCTCCTGCCGCAGCAACCACAGAGTGTAGCTTATATGCATCCAGACACCAAGAAAGGATCAATAATAGGAAAACGTAACCTAGCATCTTCACATTTGCTTTGGCAAGCACATCTATGGTATTCAAATCTATGCTAGATAATAGTACTATAGAACTTACCAAAAACGACAGGCCCAAAAACAATGCCAGGCCCTTCCTCACCGTCAATGAGATCACCTCAAGCAATAAGTTGACTTTCTTTCAAAATAACTTTAGCCGCCGCCTGTATATCTTCGCACACAGGAACCTTTATTCCGGCCTTCACTAGCTCTGCCTCAGTCTCTCGGCCGTAACCAGTTAAAACTAACACGGCTTTTATTCCAACGCTTTTAGCAGTCATTATATCCGACTTTTTATCTCCTATTATCCAGGAACGGCGCAGATCCAAGTCGTGTTCAGAAGCTGCCCTCAATACCATGCCCGGTTCCGGCTTCCTGCAATTACATTTCTGCCTGTAGCTTTCCTTTCCCTCTGTGGGGTGGTGAGGGCAAAAGTAAAATCCATCTATCTCGCACCCCTGCTTTCCTAATATGTGCGATATAAATTCATGGGTCTTTTGCACAAAAGTCTCAGTGAAATAGCCTCTTGCCACACCACTCTGGTTAGTTACGACAAACAGCTTGAACCCTCCAGCACGTAAAGCCGATAGTGCCTCAGGCACTCCTGGGAGGAGCTCTACTTTCTCCAAGGAATCCAAATAATCAACTTCCTTTATTATCGTTCCATCCCTATCCAAAAAAACTGCTGGCTGCTTCATTGGACCCGTTCCTTCAAGGGGCAGTCATATACTATACTACTCTTTGTTGGACAAAATAGTTTTCCACCAATCTACCATATCTTTTACGGTCTTACGCAAAGGGATTTTCTGGAACCATCCAGTTGCTTCCTTGAGTTTGGTTAAATCGCTCCAATATATGGGCTCATCAACTTCTCTAACCAGTGATGGGTCCGTTACAACTTCGGGCTTTTGAGGACAGTCTTCCAATACCAAATCTAATAATTCCTTTATTGAAAAGGCCTTTTCACCGGCTACGTTATAAGCCTCTCCTGATTTTCCCTTCTCCTGTAAGCTCAAAAAGGCTTCTACTGCATCTCTGACATCCAGGAACGCTCTTTTGGTGTGAAGGTTGCCAACTGGGAATCCCCCCTGCAGTTTTCCTAAATCCCACAGTGCCCTTCTATAGGTGAAATCTGAGACGACCTCTCCAGTCCTCCTGGGACCTACACAGTTTCCGATTCTGAGCCTTATTATATCAAGACCGTAAGCCCTGAAATACGTGTCTCCCAGTAAATCCTGCCCTGCTTTCGACATTCCGTAAACATGGGCGGGGCGAAAAGGTTGATCCTCCCCCACCGGAGTCTCCTCGACCTTTATGAAACCATAAGCGGCCGTAGAAGAAGCAAGCATTATGCGACAAGATGAAAGGCCTGTCCTTATGACGCTTTCAAACAGGTTTAAGGTTCCGAGAACGTTGGTTTCCACAGTGTAGCTGGGAAATTTATAAGACTCCATGGGATAGCTTTGAGCAGCCAAATGATAAATAACATCCGGCTTGAAATCTGCCAAAGCCTCTTCAATGTGGGGTCTATACCTGACATCAATGTTGTAAAGTCTTTCCGCGTACCTAGAAGGAACTTCCATGGTGTTTGTAGGCCTAAAATATGAACCTCCCACCACAAAACCTGCCTCAGCTAGTCTTTGAGCTAAATGCCCTCCGATAAAACCACCAATCCCAGTGATAAAAACTCGTTTACCCATAATTCTTACTTCTCCTTCTCTTTGGTATCTACATTACTGACCTATAATCTTTTCACAAATCAAAGGTATATCGCCTTGCGCCTTATAAAAATCCTCCGGCACTCCAATATCTATGAAATATCTGCCTTCTTGTGGAAATGCATACAGGGCCTTTCCCATGTCTATAAACTGAGGAATCAGCTCATATTCCCAAGAAATCTTCCTGCATGGCACATGTTCCACTAGGGACCTTTCCACCACATACACTCCCCCGTTTATAGACCATTCCCCATTGCTATCTGGAGGCAAGTCCTTCCTTCCAAAGCTTATAACTCGATGATCATCTGCTATCTCCAGGGGGTCAGTTCTGCTTATGTTCGCCCACTTCCTCGTAGCTATTGTAAGGTCCGAAGCTTTATCTAAGTGGAATCGCGCCATACCGTCAAAATCCACATCGAAAAAAGTGTCTCCGTTCATAAAGAAGAACCTATCCGCATCTATCCCGTCCAAGGCCAATCTTAATGCTCCTCCTTTATCCATCGGCTCGTCTTCCACACTAAAGCTTATTGATATTCCCCACTCCTCGCCGTCTCTGCAATACTCCATAATTTGCTCGGCCTCATACCCTAAAAGCAACATGGTCCTTTTAATTCCCCTAGCTGAAAGTAACGATAAAAGCCAAAATAAGAATGGTTTCCCCCCGACTGGAGCCAAAGCCTTCGGCACATGGTCCACTACGGCCTTGAGACGGGTCCCAAACCCACCTGCCAGAATTACTGCATAATCAATCACCACACAACCACTCCTCAACCAAGCCGCATATTATATGACCTAACATTATATGGGTCTCTTGTATCCTAGGCGTGTTTGTAGAAGGAACTGATAAAACAACATCACAATACGGTTCGAACGAACTCCTATGGGTTCCAACTAATCCTATAGCCTGCATATTCTTGGTCGTAGCCGTCTTCAGTGCAGCCAAGACGTTCTTACTCTTCCCGCTAGTGGAAATGGCCACCAAGACATCTCCTTCTTCCCCTAGCCCTTCAAGCTGTCTGGAAAAAACTTCATCATAAGACATGTCATTTGCCACTGCAGTTAGCACACTTGTATCAACTGTGAGGGCGATCGCCTTGAAGGCCCGCCTATTTTTCTTGTAACGCCCCACAAGCTCAGCTGCCATGTGCTGAGCATCTGCTGCAGAACCACCATTTCCGCAGAAATAAACGCATTTCCCTTTGTTTATCGCTTCAGCTATAATGTATGCTGCTAAAGCCACATCATCGCAAAAAGCCTTGAAACTTTCCTTGACCTCGATTGCTTCTTCTATCTCGCTTATTACCCTATTCCTAGCCATGTCAAAGAAAACGTCCCTCATTTTCCCACATCCTCACTCATCACAACATATGTCCTTCAGTGGCTTCTCCGCCAAGCCTGTTTTCCAGCCTAACACGGCTACCTGCACTCGGTCCTTCAAGTCCAGTTTCTTCAAAATTCTGCTTATATGGTTCCTCACTGTCTTCTCCGACAACACCATTGCCTTGGCTATCTGCCCATTTGAGTAACCTTGACTCAACCAATAAACTATCTCCTTCTCTCTTTTGGACAGCTCGTCCAGGCATCTTTTCTGGTATCTTGACATCTTTATCACATCCGGGATTTCGCCATCAAGATGCCTATCCATATAAGTCTCTCCCCGCAAAAGAGCCCTCACACACCGAATTAATTCTGAGGCCCCGGAAGAGAGCATGACACAAGAGCAAAAACCACTATCACACAACGTGTAAGCTTTTTCTATCTCGTCATCCTCCAGCAAGACTATATAATTGACACCGCTAGCAACGTTCTTGCATCCAGCCAAGGATTTCTCGGGCTCAAAACCCAGATCTTTCCCTCTACAAATAACAAGTCTTATGTTGTTTGTCTTCACAACGGTAAGGGCCTCCCAAATATTCGAAACTCCCTCTACCTTTCCGAGGTCTTTTTCATGGCTCAGGAGTTTAACGAGCGCTTCCCTATACAACCTGCAAGGATCCACAACCACTACCGTCGCATGATCAGCCAATTTCAATCAGGCCCCCAATTTAATAACAACAATAAGGTGTGCTATTATTTACGGGCATTCTCAGCCCGCCAAACATTCTCAGATGTGATTATAACATCAAGGATCGGCTTAAATTAGATTAAAGAAGGAGAGAAACATAAAGTGAACCTGAATCAAGGCATAAGGAAGAAAGTGACAAAGGCAATATCCGATTACAACCTGATAGAAAATGGAGACAAGATACTGGTAGGGCTCTCGGGAGGAAAAGATAGCACTCTTTTACTAGTCGCTCTATCGGAGATAAGAAAGATAAGCCCGGTGAAATTTGATCTTGCAGCATTCACCATAAACATCGCAGAAGGGCACATGGATCTGAATCCCATAAAAAAATTTTGCGCTGATCTCGGCATAAAGCACGAAAGCATCTCCTATCCAATAATAGACATCATAGAGGAAAGAAATGAACGCTCTCCATGTAGTCTGTGTTCGAAATTGCGAAACGGCATACTGATAGACTTTGCAACAAAAAACGGCTACAACAAGGTAGCTTTAGGTCACCACCTAGATGACGTAGTGGAAACAGCATTGCTTAATTTGTTCTTGGCAGGAAGGTTCAAATGTTTCCCCCCTCTTTCGTGGAGGAGCAGAAAGAAAATATGGGTAATAAGACCCTTGGTTTACCTATCTGAAGAGGCAATCAGATCTGAAGCGAAGCGCCTTGATTTTCCTGTTATGAAATGGAAATGCCCTCATGAGGATGAAACCCAGAGGGCAAAAATGAAACACCTTATAGCTACGCTTGAGCCTAAATTCCCTGCCTTGAAATCCCAAGTTCTTCACGCCCTTACCCATGTTAGAGGAACGGACGTATGGAAAATAGAAGAACCTCTTGAAAAATAGCATTATCGCAATAGACCTGAAACTATTATCTCTATGGCCTCCTCCTCCGTAAGCCCTTTGGCCATAAGGCCTTCTATTTTCTCATCAGCAATCCTGCCTATAGCAGCCTCATGAGTAACCTCAGCCTCTGGGTGAGATGCTCTCACTACAGGTGAAGCCTCTGCCATTGCGTTCCCCTGCACAACCTCGGTACAGTCTACATGTCCTCTTGCACCCGGAGCAGCCCCATCTACCAACCCCAAGAAGTTTCCCCTGCTATCGTCCTTGAGTACCACTCTTGCCTTTACCAGAGCAGAGCTTCCTTCTCCTTTTAGCTTTATTATGTCCCTTATCTTACACACATCGTCGAACTTGCCGTATATCTTGGAGTTTATGTCAACGTGACTGTGGGCACCAACTGCGTCCACTTCAATTTCTATATCCAAATCGCCAACTCTTCCCTCAACCAAGGTAAAATCACCAACGTACGTGGCCCCTTCGCCTACCATAACCTTGCTCCTGGGCTTGACTTGTATCTTGCCCTCTGGACCGTGTACATGAACTTCCTTGTACGCAAAACTGGCCCTTTCTTTCAGGTAAATCTCGCCTTCCATAGCATGCAAAAATTCTACGGCATTAGGGAAAATACAATGAGCCAAAAATTCTGCCTTGGCTCCTTCCTCCACAGTCACCCTGCTTTGTATCACTTGCTTCCCTTCATGCCCTAAATGGCCAAAACAAAGATGCACAGGTTTTTCTATAACAACTCCTTTTTTTACTGTTATCTTTGCATCTATACCTTCGTCCGTCTCCTCTGCTTCAATTTCGACTCCTGGAAGCACATTTTTGTCGATTATTTTGTTGGCATGTACTACCACGTAGATAGCATCTTTATCTCCCAGAGAACTTGCCAAACCACCCGTTCTGGAAGCTATTTCCAGAAGTTGTGCATATTCTTCTGTTATCTTCAATTCGCTATCCCCCTATCCTTCGGTCTCTCCTGTTTCCCCCGCATGCTCCGGACAAGGCATGCATTGAGACAAAAAATACCGCCTTACTGCCTCAGCTGTCCCTTCCAATACTATGCTTCCGCTACACATTAAGTAGGACCTATCGCACTGAGAAGCTACATCTTCTCTATGGGTTATTATCAGAACACTTCGGCCATTCTCGGTCATTTTCCTGAACAAGTTTATTATGTCCGCCATTGCAAGGAGATCAACGCCTGAATCAGGCTCATCCAATATGGTAAGCCGAGAGTTCATCAAGTAAACCGAGGCCAATTCTATGCGCTTTCGTTCTCCCCCAGAAAGAGTCTTATCCACCTTTCTCTTCAAGTAGGAGCTTTCAAGTTGGACCAAAGCCAACGCCTCTTCCATCTGGGATTCTCCTATCTTATCCCTTGAAGAAATCCTTAAATACTCGGCAACACTTATTCCCTCATATCTAGCTGGATGCTGCCACGCCAGCGTGATTCCTAACCGCGCGCGCTCCGTTATGCCTAACTCAGTGATATCTTGTCCCTTGAAATAGATTGCTCCCTTTTTCGGTCTATAATTTGGAAGACCCATGATCGTGTAGGCAAGACTCGATTTTCCAGCACCATTTCTCCCTAGTATTCCCGTTATTTCTCCAGGCAAGACCCTAATAGATACATCCTTTAATATCTCCTTGTCATCTCTGACGACAGTTATCTCATCTACATAAAGTAACGATTCCTTCACTTGCTTCACCTCATATCGATTCCTTTTTTAAGGCTTCCATCACTTTTTCATCCATGGCAAAAGAGTGTTCTTGGGTTGGAAAGGCTTTGTTTTTTACCTCCCTAACATACCCTTCAAGACCTGAACCAAGGTATTCTGCTCCATTTGCGTATGATTTAACGAATTTAGGCTTAAACGTCTCAAAAAGACCCAATATATCATGAAAGACAAGAACCTGGCCGTCGCATGAACTTCCTGCTCCTATACCTATGGTGGGAATACTCAGCTTCTGAGTTATAAACTCTGCGAGTGAAGCTGGGACGCACTCCAACACCACGGCGCAGGCTCCTGCTTCCTGAACTGCAATGGCGTCCTCAAGGACTCTTCTTGCGCTTTGTTCGTCCTTACCCTGTACCCTGTACCCCCCCAGCAAAGTAGCCGTTTGAGGAGTTAGCCCGATATGTCCGACAACTGCGATGCCCGCATCGACGATCGCCCTTATAGTGCTTACCCTATTTTTCCCTCCCTCGAGTTTTACTGCATCCACACCGGCTTCCTTGACCAATAAGCCTGCGTTCCTTATAGCTTCCCTTTCATCTACCTCATAACTCAGAAAAGGCAGATCTCCAACCACGAAAGCTCTCTGGCGAGCTCGCATCACTGCCTTGCAGTGCATGAGCATCATTTCCATGGTCACACCCAGAGTATCTTTCAATCCGTGCTCCACCATTCCCACGGAATCTCCGACAAGAATCATATCTGCTCCTGCCTTCTCGGCCAGCCTTGCTTGCCAGTGGTTGTATGCAGTAACCATCACTATCGGCTCTTTTTCTTGCTTCATTCTCATGAAATCTGGAATAGACAACACCTTACCCATAATCAAAGTCCTCCCTCGGCATGGATTCTTCAAGACTCAAGGATCTTATTGTCTATCAGTCTGGCTTTTCCAACATACGCTGCCACAGCTATCACTACTTTACCTTTTATTTCATTCACCTCTTCCAAGTTCTCCGCATCCCGAATCTCTACGTACTGAACTTTTAAACCATCACCCTCGCTCAAAATCTCTCTTACCTTAGCCTCTAAAGCTTTGACATCCTTGACTCCACTTTTGAACAAACGCTCAGCTTCCTCCAAAGCTTTAGGTATCTTGAGGGCTTCTTTTCTCTGCTCCTCTGTGAGATATACGTTGCGGCTGCTCAAGGCAAGACCATCATGGTCTCTCACTATTGGACACCCTATTACCTCCACGGGAACGTTCAAATCCCGAACCATTCGCTTCAACACTTGGAGCTGTTGATAGTCCTTCTGACCAAAGTAAGCCCTCCCAGGCTGAACTATATTGAACAATTTTAGTACTACCGTACAAACGCCATCAAAGTGACCAGGTCTAAAAGCACCACACATGTACCTACTCAGCTTGTTTTCTTTTACCACCGTTGAGAAATCAGGGTAATACATATCTTCCTCTCTTGGAGCAAAAAGAAGGTCCACACCTTCCTTCTCCAATAAGGCACTATCTCTATCAAAATCCCTGGGATATGCTGCTAAATCCTCGCTGGGGCCAAACTGCAGAGGGTTAACGAATATGGAAACCACACAAAAGGAATTTTCTTGCTTGCACCTTCTAACTAAGGACAAATGCCCCTCATGAAGATAACCCATTGTAGGAACAAAGCCAATTTCCTCCCTATTTAACCCCTTTTGCCTGATGTATTCTCTTACTTCTGACGGCTCTTTGATTATTTTCATATTCCCATCTCCTTACTAGCAAAAAAATAGGAACCTAGATAACAGAGGCCAAAGACCTTATATGTCTCATGTACGACTCTGCCTCTTTTTTCTCTGTTTCAGCCCCCTCTTTTCCCAGAAGGGCCCGTGTGTAAACTTTCCCCTGCTCTACTCCAGGTTGATCAAAGGGGTTAACTTTCATAAGTCCACCTGTTATAGCTGTCAGGTACTCAAAAAAGTAGATCAACCCTCCTAAATGATAGGCATCCAAATTGGGCATTTCCATCCAAGCAACTGGCTTTCCTGATTTGGCAAGGGCAGCTAGAGTTCCTTGAGCCTCACAGTTCAGCATGCTCTTCATGTCCTTGCCCAAGAGGTAAGACAAAGAATTCAGTGAATCTTCCTCCAGTTTTTCAGGGAAAAAGACGTTTCTCTTGCTTTTTTCCTCAGTCAATATCAAAAAAAGCTTGTCATTCGGACCGGACGTATAGAGCTGAACCTGAGAGTGTTGGTCTATGGCGCCAATGGCCCGAATTGGAGTTATACCTTTACCATCCTTTCCAAGGCTCTCGGCCCACAACTGGGCAAACCACTCGGTAAAACTATTCATTCGACTCAAATAAGGCATAAAAACAAGCATATTCCTACCCGCAAGACAATGTTCCATACTCAAAGCAGCCAGAATCCAAGCAGGATTGTTATCTATTGAATTTCTTTCGAACAATTTCTTTTTCATGTCCTTTGCTCCATGGAGAAGCTCCTCAATAGCTACCCCCTGGACGGCCGCAGAAAGCAACCCCACAGGGGATAACACGGAAAACCTTCCGCCAACGTTTTGGGGCACCTCCAAGGTGAGGCAACCTATTTCATTTGCAAATTTCCGCAGAGCGCCTCTGTTGGGGTCAGTTATGACCACGATCCGTTGAGCTAGATTTGGTAACTTGTTCTCTTTAAGCTTTTCCCACAGAGCGAGGAAATTCGCCATGGTTTCCGCCGTGGTGCCCGATTTACTTACAACTATAAACCCCGTTCTGGATAAATCTACCATATCCAGAACCGATAAAAATAAGTGAGGATCAGAGTTATCAAGAAGATAAAATCTGGGTCCCTTCCTCTCCTCCCTAGAAAGCTCGTTATAAAATGGATGAGTAAGACAATCAAAAAGCATTTTATTGCCCAAAGCGGAGCCACCTATACCAATATGAATCAGGGAATCAAAGCTCTTCAGTGCTTCAGCCACTTTAATTATCTGCTCATGCCCTTTCTCGGGCAAATCTACCCATCCATAGCCATCCTTACCCTCAGATGCCCCTATTAACAAGTCTCCAGATACCCTAGAAAGGACTTCTTCGTAATTTTCCAGCTTCGCTTCATCAACTAAAGCCGCACCGTAAAAAAGCTTCAGACGACTCATCGGATCCTCCCTTAAACTCCTTTATAATACGTTAAGACACCATAGATTATATTCCACAAATCCATTTTCACAAAAAAAGGAGCCCTAAGGCTCCTTTTTTGATATCTATACTATAACTATACTAAATATACCACTACAAGATGCCGTTTTCCTTCAGCGCCTCATCAATGGCATCCTTATCAAAACCCACGATATACGTGGAACCTATTTGCACTACAGGCACACCCATCTGTCGGGTTTTTCTCACCATCTCCATGGCAGCCTCTCTGTCTTTGCTAACATCCACATCCTCAAAATCAACGTTTATGCTCTTCAAATAGTCCTTGGCCTTTACACACCAAGGGCATGTAGGAGTAGAATAAACTTTAACCGTCGCCATACTATCAGCTCCTTACAAATTTCTGTTTTTTATATTTTATGTTCAAAAATACCCCTGTATGGTTATTATAGTATAACAGTTGCGCTTGTCAAGGCAACATCGCTCCAAACAATGATTTTTTCTTTACAGTGCATGCATTTACGAAATCTTTCACATTTTGGTGTATAATTCGATATTGTGTGTTAGAATTCTCACAGCTCTATTACTCCGGGGGGGAGATGTGCGGATGACAGATGTTGTTAAGGAATCTACCGAAGAAATGCAACAGGTTTTGGACAAAATCATCGAAAAGTACCGGGGAAAACCGGGAAGCACCATAGGCATTTTGTCCGCTATCCAAGAGAAGTTTGGCTACCTACCTGAAGAGGCAATGGATTATGTCTCAGAATCTTTGAACATACCTTCGGCCGAGATTTTTGGTGTTGCCTCCTTCTACTCCATGTTCCGTTTCCAACCAGAAGGAAAATACGTGGTGAGATTATGCAGAGGAACCGCCTGCCATGTCCAAGGTTCATGGCTGGTTGGAGAGCAACTGCAAAGGCATCTGGGCATTGAAGAAGGGGGTACTACCAAAGATGGCCTTTTCTCTCTTCACTACGTAGCATGCCTTGGGTGCTGCAGCCTAGCACCAGTTATGATGGTCAACGGAACAGTTCATGGCCGTCTTACGCCAGACAAGGCTGTAGAAGTTTTGGAATCCTACAGACGTGAAGGCCAAGAATAGATTAGGAGGACTCAAAGATGACAAAAACAGTCATTAAAGTAGGAATGGCAAGCTGTGGTATAGCTGCAGGAGCCCGTCCAGTTTATGAGTACCTGCTAGATAAGCTGGGCGACAGAAAAGACGTAGAAATAAAACAAGTAGGTTGTATAGGACTCTGTTTCAGAGAACCGCTGGTGGAAGTAATCAAAGATGGTACCAGAGTAATGTACGGAGAGGTAGACATTGATTCCCTCGAAAAAATAATAGAAACCCACATTCTAAACGGCACCCCTGTCGAAGAAAAAATAATCTTAAGCGATTCCACAGAAGCTCCAGAAAACAAAACCATTGACAAACAGGTTCGAATAGTCCTCAGAAACACGGGAATAATAGATCCCACAAAAATTGATGAATATCTGGAAAGAGACGGCTACAAAGGACTCACGAAGGCTCTACAGATGGATCCTGAGGCAGTAATAGACGAGATCCTGGAAAGCGGCCTGAGAGGAAGAGGCGGAGCAGGATTCCCCACCGGTCTAAAATGGAGGTTTGCGAGAAAAGCTGCAGGTGACGAAAAATACGTTGTTTGCAACGCCGACGAGGGTGACCCAGGAGCTTTCATGGACCGATCAGTCCTTGAAGGAGACCCCCATTCTGTCATAGAAGGCATGTTGATCTGTGGTTATGCCATAGGAGCAAAGCACGGGATAATTTATTGTAGAGCTGAGTATCCTCTGGCTATAAAACACCTCAACATCGCAATTGAACAAGCAAGAGAAAGAGGTTTCCTGGGCAAGAACATTCTAGGATCGGGCTTTGATTTCGATATTTACATCAAGGAAGGTGCCGGGGCGTTCGTGTGCGGCGAAGAGACGGCACTAATGGCCTCGATAGAGGGTAAAAGAGGCATGCCCAGACCACGACCGCCATTTCCTGCAAACAAAGGAATCTTTGGAAAACCAACAAACATCAACAACGTTGAAACGCTGGCGAATGTGGCATGGATAATCCTTCACGGCGCCTCCGAGTTCAATAAGTATGGTACGGGCAAGAGCAGAGGGACCAAAGTGTTCGCCCTCGCTGGAAAGATAGTGAAAGGCGGCTTGGTTGAGGTTCCAATGGGAATGCCCCTAAGAGAAGTTATCTTCGATGTTGGAGGCGGTATTCCAGACGGAAAGGAATTTAAGGCTGTTCAGCTTGGAGGCCCATCAGGCGGATGCCTTCCAGCGTCCGAGCTTGACACTCCTGTTGACTACGAATCCATAAACGCCACCGGCGCAATCATGGGATCTGGTGGAATGGTAGTCATGGACGAAGATACCTGCATAGTCGACGTCGCGAAATTCTTCCTGAGCTTCGTCCAAAGCGAATCCTGTGGCAAGTGCCCCTTCTGTCGTATAGGAACCAAGAGGATGTTGGAGATCCTTGAGAGAATATGTGACGGAAAAGGAACTCCGGAAGACTTGGATCTGCTGGAAGACCTGGCCTACAAGATAAAGGACGGATCACTTTGCGGCCTAGGGCAAACTGCTCCTAACCCCGTTTTGACTACGCTAAAATATTTCCGCCACGAATACGAGGCCCACGTCAACGAGAAAAAATGCCCCGCAAAGGTATGTACAAACCTTATTCATTACACAATAGATCCAGATACGTGCATAGGCTGCACAAAATGTTCTAAGGTCTGCCCTGTGGGCGCCATTGAAGGCCAAATCAGACAGCCTCACAAGATAGATGACTCTGTTTGCGTACGTTGCGGACAGTGTAAGTCTGTATGCCCAGTAAAAGCCATCTCCGTAGAATAAGGAGGAACT
The DNA here is from genome assembly GCA_000233775.1 of Thermovirga lienii DSM 17291. Lineage (NCBI taxonomy): Bacteria > Thermotogati > Synergistota > Synergistia > Synergistales > Thermovirgaceae > Thermovirga > Thermovirga lienii. Next base: position 1,300,407 of record CP003096.1, read on the forward strand.
AGAAATCATGGAACGTACAGTTTCTGTAATCCTAAATGGGAAAACCGTAAAGGGATACCCGGGACAAAAAATACTGGACCTATGTGCAGAAAATGGTATTGAGATACCCACACTCTGTTACGATAAGCATCTTTCCTTGTATGGAGGATGCTCCATATGCCTGGTGGAAGTCAAAGGTGCAAGAAGCCTGGTTAGGGCATGCGCTACCCCTATCCAGGAAGGAATGGAGATAGAGACCCATACGGAACGAGTCAAGGGAGCCAGAAAGCTTGCTCTAGAGCTTCTACTTTCAGACCACGTTGGAGATTGTAGACCTCCCTGTCAGTTGGCCTGCCCTGCCCGTGCTGATGTAAAAAGCTACGTAAACCTGGCAGCGGAGGGCAAATTCCGTTCAGCTTTGGATGTACTTCATCAGGGAATCACCCTCCCTGCAAGCATAGGGCGGGTCTGCCCTGCTCCGTGCCAAGAGAAATGCCGAAGGCATTTCGTGGATGAAGAACCTGTATCAATAAGAGAGATCAAACGATACATAGGCGACTGGGGATTGAGCCAAGGAGATTTGGGAGAGATACCTCAGATAAAGGAAAATGGAAAGTCTGTAGCCATAGTAGGAGGAGGCCCGGCAGGCTTATCTGCGGCCTACTACCTCAGATTGAAGGGTTACAAAGTAACTATATTTGAAAAAGAATCCAAACTTGGCGGAATGATGCGCTATGGTATCCCAGATTACAGACTTCCACAGGAGATACTTGAAAAAGAATGCCAGTGGTTGCTCGCACACGGCATAGAAACCAGAATGAACACTGCCCTGGGCAAGGACGTAACCCTGGAGGAACTAAAAAAGCAATATGACGCCGTACTGTTGGCCATGGGCTGTTGGAAATCCACCCCCATGCGCGTCCCTGGTGAAGACCTTCCGGGAGTCATAGGTGGAATCGAATTCCTGTACAAAGTAAACAATAAACAAGAAACCGGTATCGGCAAAAAGGTTGCCATAATAGGCGGCGGTAACACCGCTATGGACGCAGCAAGATGTTCCCTGCGCGAAGGTGCTGAAAAAGTCTACGTAGTCTATCGCAGAACCAGAGAGGAAATGCCCGCTGAAGACATTGAGATAGAAGAAGCAATGGAAGAAGGGGTAGAATTCATTTTCTTGGCCGCACCCACTGCAATAGAGGGCAATTCCAGGGTAGAATCGATAGTCTGCGAGAAGATGGCCCTCGGCGCACCGGATGCTTCTGGAAGGAGAAGACCCATACCCACCGGAGAAACCTTTACCTTGGAAGTAGACACTGTAATAGCAGCCATAGGCCAAAGAATTGACCTTTCTTCACTGCCGCAAGACATCCATGACGGCAAATGGCTCAAGGTCGACGAGCACTTCGCCACTCCATATGAAGGAGTTTTCGTGTGCGGCGATCAAAAAACTGGCCCTGGCATAGCCGTTGAAGCCATTGGAAGTGGCCACTGGGCAGCGGAATCCATTCATCATTATCTCACAGAGGGCATTCCCCATAGGCCCTTTGAGTGCGACGTAGTAAGAGATGATCTTGGACCTGAAGATTTCTTGGATGTAGAAAAACAGCCTATGGAGAAACCCTTGATCCTGGAACCACAAGAAAGGTTATCCAAGCCCTACGAAGAGTTCAATAAGGGGCTCACCGAAGAGCAGGTTACAATAGACGGCAGCCGATGCATGAAGTGCGGATGCCCAGATATCCATGAATGTAAGCTAAGGGAGTACAGCATAGAATACGAAGCCTCACCCGATGCTTTCCCGAAAGAGCTATACTCTAGGCCAGACCGTCCAGAGGAAGCCAATACGTACTACATAAGAAACATGGATAAATGCATCCAGTGCGGAGTCTGCGTCAGGACATGTGAAGAAATAGCCAATTGTCATGCCATAGACTTCCAAAAACGAGGTATCAAAACCTTCGTTGGCCCCGGTGTAGACCGCACAATAGAGCATTCGGACTGTATATTCTGCGGACTTTGTGTGCAAAACTGTCCCACCGGAGCCCTTGTAGAGAGAACATCTTTCGGCATATCCAGACCTTCAAAGACAAAACTATCGAAGACCATATGCACCTACTGCAGCGTCGGTTGTGAACTGGTTGCTCACACGGACCTTTTGACAGGAAGAATAGATAACGTAACCGCAGACCTAGACAATCAAATGTCCATAAACAAAGGGAAAATATGCGCAAAGGGTCGATTCGATTGGCAATTCGTCAATAGAGACGACAGGATAAAAACTCCTCTAATCAAGGTAAACGGCACTTTCCAAGAGGCCTCTTGGGTTGAGGCACTGGAGTTCGTGTCCAAAAAACTGATGGCCATAAAAGACCAATACGGGTCTGATTCCATTGGTTTCTGTGCCTCTAACCATTGCACCAACGAAGAAAACTACCTACTTCAGCGTTTTGCCAGAGAAGTTGTTGGTACTAATAACGTCGATACTGTAGACAGCACATACTACATGCCTGTAATAAATGGCCTCACATCCACCCTTGGAACAGTTGCCATGACTAATGATTTCGACTCACTCAAGAATGCAAACGTGATTCTGTTGCTTGAGGCAAACCTGGCTGAAACCCATCCAGTAGCAGAGATGTGGATAAAGGAGCTCAAAAAAGCTTCTTCAACAAAGCTTTTGATAAGCAACTCCACCCCAACCAAACTGGATAGATACGCAGACATTACATTGCAGCAAAATAAGGGCACAGCTGTGGCACTGCTTAACGGGTTAATGCACATTATAGTGGAGGAAGGCCTTTACAATAGTGATTATGTTATGAACAACACAGAAAACTTCGGTGAGTTGAAGAAGCTATTGTCCGAGTACTCTCCTTCTAAGGTAGCAGCCATAACAGGAATTCCTGAGAAAGCCCTAAGAGAGGCTGCCAGAACCTTCGCATCTGGACCCAACTCCGCAATAATATTCGGAGATTGCCTATTGCAGCTTGAAAACGCAGAAGAAACCGTAAAATCCATAGCCAACTTGGCTCTACTCTGCGGAATGCTTGGAAGGCCAGGTACAGGCATTTATCCTGTAGTAGGCGCAAGCAACACTGTAGGAGCTTTTGATATGGGATGCACGCCACGCCTCTTACCAGGCTATCTGCCATCCAATGATGAAACGGCGCGCAGCAAGGTAGAAGCCATTTGGAACTGCTCCCTTCCAACCAGAGAAGGCCATGGGATACTCGACATGATAGATAAAGCATCAAAAGGAGAACTAAAAGCAATGTACATCATGGGTTCTGACATAGCAAAGAAGCTCTCCTGCAAAGATGCTCTATCCAACCTAGACCTACTTGTGGTGCAAGACATATTCCTTAACGAAACTGCTCAACTGGCAGACGTAGTGCTGCCAGCGGCGTGCTGGGGAGAAAAGGACGGCACAAAGACAAACGCCTGCAGGGTCGTTCAGAAGACATCCAAAGCTGCCGAAGCACCCCAAGATGCAAGGCCCGACTGGTGGATACTGACTCAACTTGCTGAAGCCTGTGGACGTTCCTGGTCCTTTGAAAACCCAGAGTCCATAATGAACGAAATAAGCAATGTGGCGGATATTTATGGTGGAATAACTTACGACAGGCTAAACACCAAGGGCTTAGCATGGCCTTGCTGGAACTTAAAACATGAAGGAACACCTATACTGTTTACAGAAGGTTTCCACAACAGAAAGGCCCGTTTCGCTCCGTGCGAATGGAAGTCCGCTAACTAAAAAATAGCGCTTATATAAGTAGGGGCCAGCTTTAAAGCTGGCCCCTACTCTTTTAAACTCAAATATTTTAATTGATATTGATGTTACTCTTCCTCTTCCTCCACCTGCGCCTGAGCTATTATCTTTTTGGCAATATCGTGAGGTACTTCTTCGTAGTGAGAAAATTCCATGGTGAAATTACCCCTTCCAGAAGTCATGGATCTCAGGATTATGGCATAACGGAACATCTCTGCCAAGGGAACCTGAGCCTTGACTACCTGCAAGCGCCCCCTACTGTCAATACCCATGATCTTTCCTCTACGGCTGTTGAAATCACCCATTACATCCCCCAAGTATTCCTCAGGAACAACAACTTCCACGTTCATTATGGGCTCCAACAGTACTGGAGAAGCTTCCTTAATACCTTTTTTGAAAGCCATGGAGGCAGCTATCTTGAACGCCATTTCTGATGAGTCAACCTCGTGGTATGAACCAAAGAACAATATGGCCTTTACGTCAACTGTAGGATATCCAGCCAATACTCCTTTCTGCATGGCTTCCCGAAGTCCCTTCTCAACAGCGGGAATGTAAGATTTGGGAACGGCTCCGCCTACTATTCTGTCTTCGAATTCGAAACCTGTTCCTCTCGGGAGGGGCTGGAACTCTATATGCACATCTCCATATTGCCCTCTACCGCCAGACTGTTTTTTGTACTTACCCTGTGCCTTGGAGGATTTTTTGATCGTCTCTCTATATGGCACTTTGGGCGTCTGGGTCTCCAAATCCACTCCGTACCTTTCCTTGATCCTGGAAAGCATTATGTCCAAATGCACATCGCCCATCCCGGATAGGACACTGTCATGAGTCTCCGCGTTCTTCTCGAAATGCAGTGTCGGATCTTCCTCCAAGAGTTTGCTCAAGGCGCTAGCCAATTTATCTTCGTCGTTTCTGCTCTTTGGTAAAACTGCAACGCTGTATACTGGCTTGGGGAACTTTATGGGCGGGAAGATTATGTCGGTCCCCTTCTCCGCCAAGGTATCTCCCACGGCGGTGCTATGGAGCTTAGGAATGGCGACTATATCTCCTACGATGATCTCCTTTTCATCGTCCCCATCTTTTCCCTTCATCATCTTGAAGGCGCTGATGCGCTCTTCCTCACCCTTACTGACATTGTAAATAGGACGATCGCTTGTAAGCTTTCCAGAGAATACCCTCAAGAAGGACAGTTTTCCTACGTAAGGATCAACCATTATTTTAAAGCACAAAGCTGTAAAGGGACCGTTGGGGTCTGGAGCGACCTCAATCTCTTCTTCTCCTTTCAGGGCCTTGCGTGGAGGCATATCAAGCGGGGAGGGGAACAATGAAGCAATGGTATCAAGAAGCTGCAATACTCCTACGTTTAAAGTGCTTGAGCCAGGTAATACGGGGAAAAGTTTTCTTTCTTTCACGGCCTTCTTGAGCGCAGGAAGCAACTCATCCAGGGTAAGTTCCTCTCCGTCAAGATAGCGCATCATGAGCTCGTCATCAGCCTCAACTATTCGTTCCAGCAACTCCTCCCTAGCATCTGAAGCCTCTTGCGCCAAATCCTGGGGTATCTCTTCTTCCTTGAATTCTTTGCTGCCATCTGCCTTGTAGACGTAAGCTTTCTGGGACAAGACATCTATTACACCCTTAAAATTGGCTTCTTGTCCTATGGGGAGAAACAGGGGCACTGCCTTATCTGACAAGTAGCGCCTTATGTCACTCAAAGTCCTGCTGAAATCTGCATTATCCCTATCCATTTTGTTTATGTAGAAGGCTACAGTCAAGCCCATTTCTTCTGCAAAATCCCAAGCCTTCTCCGTCTGAACTTCGACTCCGTCTACACCGCTTACGACAATAACCGTACCATCGGATACCCTCATGGCAGATCTTAAGTCTCCGATAAAATCCGCATATCCAGGGCAGTCCAGAATGTAATATCTTTTGCCAGCGTGATCCAACGTCAGAACAGAAGTGTTGATAGATATTTGGCGTTTCTTCTCCTCCGCTCCAAAATCACTGAGAGTATTACCGTCTTCAACCTTGCCCAATCTGGTAGTTACCCCGGTGTCGAAGGCCATAGCTTCCGCCAGCGAAGTCTTTCCAGATCCACCGTGACCTGTAAGAGCCACAGTTCTCGTGTTCTCGGGTAAGCGTCCTGCCATAAGTCCTACCTCCTCCATACATTCATAATTGTTTTTGTATGTGCCACTGCTTCGACTATGCTTCAGCAAAATTACTGCCCAATTTTGCTTTTCAACATATCTTCTACCATCTGAGGTTTAGCTTGTCCTCTCGTCTCCCGCATCACCAGCCCCATTAAGAATTTTATCTTCTTTCCTTTGGTGTCTTTACCTTCCAGTATTTCCTTTACCACATCCTGGTTTTGCTTCAAAATTTTATCCACTATTTCCTCTAACTTTTGATCATCTATCCCACCCACTGCTATGCCAGCATCTTTCATTGCCTCTTCAAGGCCAACCTTTTTATCGAGCATTATTTGCCATAAATCTTTTCCAGCGGTATTGGATATTTTCTTTTCGTCCAAAAGTTTAATTAGTTTAGCCAGAGTCTGAGCTTCAATCTCGGGGTTCTCCAGATTGAACTTACCCTCTTTGTTAGATCTGATAACCTCGGTCTTCATCCAGTTTACCAAGGGTTTGACGGGAGCACCAAAAGAAAGGGCATTCTCAAAATATCTGGCCAGCTCAATTTGGGATGTCAAAATTTCCGCCTCTTCTTCGCTGATGGAGAACTCAAACATGTACCTTTCCTTTTTTTCCCATGGGAGCTCTGGTATAGAGCTTGCCACCTCTTCTACCATCTCTTCGCTAACTACAACCAAAGGCAAGTCTGGATCGGGGAAATATCGGTAATCATGGGCCTCCTCTTTACTTCTGCTTGAGACGGTGATTCCTTTAGCATCATCCCAGTGGCGAGTCTCCTGAACCACTGTGCCTCCTGACATTAAAAGTTCCTTCTGTCTTTTCTGCTCATATTCCAGAGCACGCTGGAGGGCCCTTAGGGAGTTCATGTTCTTGATCTCCACCTTTACACCGAGGGGTTGCCCTTCCTCGTTCAACGATATGTTGGCATCCACTCTCATGGAGCCAGACTCCATATCACCATCGGACACTCCTAGATACCGAACCAACTTTCTCAATGCAAGAACGTATTCCTTAGCCTCCTCAGGAGTGGAAATTTGAGGTTCCGATACAATCTCTATCAGCGGAACACCTGCCCTATTATAATCCACATAAGAAGCTCCAGAACCATGAAGTCTTCCATCCAATGTGGCATGCACAAGTTTGCCTGCGTCCTCTTCCAGGTGCAATCGAGTTATTCCTATAAATTTTTCCCCTTGCTCTGTCTTTATAGGTATCTTGCCACCAAAGGAGATAGGGCGGTCGTATTGGCTTATTTGATAGGCTTTAGGTAGGTCCGGGTAGAAATAGTTTTTCCTATGAAAGCGGCTCTCCTTTTGGATGTTACCGCCAATGGCGCACGACATTTTCAATGCCAGCTCCACAGCCTTTTTATTTAGGACTGGCAGGGTGCCAGGAAGTCCTAGACAAACTGGGCAAACGTTGCTGTTTGGCATAGCACCTATGTAGTCGGTGGAACAAGAACAAAAAAGTTTGCTTTTAGTCTTTAATTGTACGTGTACCTCTAATCCTATAACGGTTATGTACTTCTTAGACACCTTTATTCACCTCCTGGAGCCAGAGGGCAGGCTCCTATTACTTCTTCTATTTTCATTGCAGCTCTTAAGATGCGGCTCTCATGCCACTTTGGAGCTATGATCTGAATGGACTTTGGCAAACCTGCCTTGTTTTGTCCCATCCAAACGGACATTCCAGGTAAGCCCGCCAAATTTACAGGAAGGGTAAATATATCACTCAAATACATCTGTATTGGGTCGTTGACAAGCTCCCCTTTCTTGAATGGAGGGGTGGGAGTGGAAGGCATTACAATAATATCGACCTTTGAGAAAGCTTCCTTAAACTTGTCGCAAACATATTTTCTCACCTTCAAACCCCGCAAATAATAGGCATCATAGTAACCAGAGCTAAGGACGAATGTGCCTATCATTATTCTTCTTTTGACCTCATCTCCAAAACCTTTGCCCCTCGTCTTTATATACTGCTCCAAAAGGCTGTAGGCTTCCTCACGGAGTCCGTAACGCACTCCATCGTACCTGGCCAAGTTGGAGCTGGCTTCAGCTGGAGCAATTATATAATAACAAGGAAGAGCGCATTCCTTGATATCACCAAGGTTCAAATCTACGGGCACAGCCCCATTCTCCACTAGTATATCCAAGCCCTGTTCAACGGCATGAGCCAATTCAGCATCTAAACCTTCTTCCATGAAGTCTCTAACTATCCCTACCCTCATGCCCTTGATGTCAGCACCTTTTGCTATAGACTCATAGTAAGATGGTCTACTGCCCGTCCAACATGTGGAATCCTTTGGATCATGCTTGGCTATAACATCAAGCGCTAGGGCCATATCCCCGACTGTTCGAGTAAAGGGTCCTATTTGGTCAAGGGATGATGAAAAAGCAACTAACCCGTACCTGCTCACAAGGCCATATGTTGGCTTCATGCCATGAACCCCACAAAAAGCTGCAGGCTGCCGTATGGAGCCTCCCGTATCGCTGCCAAAGGCCATAGGAGCGTACCCAGCAGCGACGGAAGCGGCACTGCCACCTGAGCTACCTCCTGGAACCCTCTCTAAATCCCACGGGTTAGAGGTTGGACCGAAAGCGGAATGTTCCGTAGAACTACCCATGGCAAATTCGTCCATATTACTTTTGCCTATGAGGATAGCTCCTGCTTCCTCCAGATAGGTCACTATGCTGGCATCGTAAGGCGAGACCCATTTTTCAAGCATCTTGCTTCCGCAACTGGTGGGATATCCTTTCACACATATGTTGTCCTTCAAAATGACTGGTACTCCCAGAAGGGGTTTGTCCCTCCAACGCCCTTCGAAAACTTCCTTATCTATTTCTTTTGCTCTCGTTTTCGCTTTTTCCTCCATTAAGGTTATGAGAGCATTGAGCTTATCTTCTTTAGATTTTATCTCTTCAAACACGGCTTCAACGACTTCTTGCGCCTTCAATTCCCCACTTCTTACAAGTTCAGATATCTCTTTAGCTGAAAGATGCGTAACTCTCATATCAATTATCCTCCCCAAGAATACTAGGAACCTCAAAGTAATTTTCCTCGTTGAAGGTCTCCAACTCTCTGAGGGTTTCCCTATCGTCCCACTCAGAAACGGCATCTTCCCTCATGGGGCAAACCGTATCTTCATCACCAGTAAAAGGGTCCACGTTATCCAAGGGAAGCTTCCCCAAAAGCTCGAAATAGCCCAAAATTTTATTGAAGTGACTCTGCAAGGAATCCACTTCTTCAGGCGTTACTTCAAGCTTGATAAGGCTAGCAATTCTCTCCACTTCTTCTTTATTTATCATGTTTTATAAACCTCCTCCTGGAGCATTTTCTTTAACCATGTTCCAAAACTCCTCTTCCGTTAAAATCTTGACTCCAAGGCTTTGGGCCTTCTGAAGCTTGCTTCCTGGGTTTTCTCCTACAACCACAAAAGTGGTTTTGGAACTCACGCTGGAAGACGCTTTGCCTCCTAGTGATTTTACGATCTCCTCCGCCTCATGTCTTTTCGCTCTCTTGAGTTCCCCAGTGAAAACAAACGTGTTTCCAGTCAAGGGGCCAGTGGTAACTTTTTCTTTGCTCTTTTCTTCCATGAGAACCCCTGCCTGTTTCAACCTATCTATGAGCTTCAAATTGTTCTCGTCTCTAAAGAACGCATATATTGATGAAGCTATTTTGCTTCCTACTCCAGGCACTTTTGAAAGGGTTTCTTCATCGGTCTTCATAAGGGCATCCATGCTGCCAAAATGATTTGCCAACTCCTCTGCCACCTTCTCTCCAACGTACCTGATTCCCAAGGCAGAAATAAGCTTTCGCAAAGGTCTCTTTTTGGAGGCTTCTATGGCCTTCAATATAGCTTCAGCAGTTTTCTTGCCAACCTTCCTTTCGTTACGTTCGCCTGTCAAGGTCAAATTAGCTAATGTGTGAACATCCAAATGATACAGATCCGCAAAGTCTGAAACTATCTTTTCCTCCACTAGTTTTCTTATTATCTTATCTCCCAACCCTCTAATATCCATTCCGGCCCTGGAGACAAAATGCTTGAGCCCTTCCAATATTTGAGCTGGACAGGATCTGTTGGGACACCTAATAACGACCTCGCCAGGCAGCCTGATAGTGTGGGAACCACAGACGGGGCATACTTGGGGCATTCTGAAAGGCAAGGTACCCTCGGGTCTTTTAGTTTTTTCTACCCTGACCACCTCAGGAATTACCTCTCCTGCCTTTCGTACCCAAACAAAGTCCCCGATCCTGACATCTTTTCTTTGAACTTCGTCAGCGTTATGTAAGCTTGCCCTCTGAACAACGCTACCACTTATGGTGACAGGCTCAAGGATCGCAACAGGCGTAAGAGCACCCGTTCTACCTACGGAGATCAATATATCCTTCACCTTGGTCAATTTCTCCTCCGCAGGGAATTTATAGGCCACGGCCCACCTCGGGGCCTTTGCAGTCCTGCCCGCTTTTTCCCAGAGAGAGATATCATCGATCTTTATGACCGCCCCATCTATTACGTATGACAACTGATGTCTTCGTTCCTGCAGTTTTAATATATAGTCCCAAACATCTTCTAGAGATGTGACCTTTCGTTCTTCGCCCTGAATCAAAAAACCTGCTTCTTTCAGCCACTGAAGGGTCTCCCATTGACTCTTTAAACCTAATGTGGAGGGGTTAACTATTTGATAGGCAAAAAAACCAAGTTTTCTCTTGGCGGTGACACTGGGGTCCAGCTGCCTCAAGCTACCAGACGCTGCATTTCGAGGGTTGGCGAACAAGGGAAGTCCTTCTTCCTCCCTAGCTTCATTGAGCTCTTGGAAACTCTTTTTGCTCATAAAAACTTCTCCCCGCACTTCAAGGAAACCCTCTACCTTGATCTTGAGCCGTAAGGGGATTGATCTTATAGTCTTCAAGTTTTCACTTACGTCCTCTCCTACCAACCCGTCTCCCCTGGTCGCTCCACCCACAAAAACCCCGTCTTCATATCTCAAAGACACAGCCAGACCATCTATCTTGGGTTCACAGCAATACGAGGGGATATGAGTCCCCAAAATGTTTTCAGCCCTAGCAAAGAACTGACTCAGCTGCTCCTTGGAAAAAGCGTTCTCTAGGCTTAGCATGGGAACTTCATGGCTTACCTTGGAAAATTCCTCACGGGGAATGCCCCCTACCCTTTGGGTAGGGGACTCTGGTGACACAAACTCAGGGAACGCATCTTCAAGCTCTTTTAGTTCAAGCAGGAGTCTGTCATATTCTTCATCAGTTATTTCAGGCTGATCCAAGACGTAATATAAGTAATCATGTTTTTCTATCTCTTTTCTTAATTCTTCTATTCTCTTCCGGGCCAGCTCCTTATCCATATAATCCTTCCTTCTTGCTACATGAGATTTCTTTCCCTCATTACTGTTTGGGACGCATGGTCGGGAAAAGTATTACATCTCTTATAGATTTAGAGTCGGTCAAGAACATGGTCAATCTGTCGATTCCCACTCCAAGTCCTCCCGTGGGGGGAAGGCCGTACTCTAGGGCCATTATGTAGTCCTCATCGAAGGCGTGGGCTTCCTCATCGCCTTCTTCTTTCTTCTTAGCCTGATCCAAAAATCTCTCTCGCTGATCCAGGGGATCGTTAAGTTCACTAAAGGCGTTAGCCACTTCGTTGCCATAAATGTAAAGCTCGAACCTGTTTGTAAAGTCCGGATTATCAGGATTTCTTTTAGCCAAAGGCGAAATTTCGGTAGGATGGCCAATTACGAAGGTAGGCTGAATCAGCTTATCCTCCACAAACGTCTCAAACAGCTCAGCCAATATGACAAAGCGGCTCTCTGTACCCTTTATTTCCAACCCCTTCTTCTTGGCGAACGCCCTGGCCTCTTCATCGGACTTTATTTCATCCAGGTCGTATCCGCAATATTCCTTAACAAGTTCCTTCATTGTAGCTCTTCTGAAAGGAGGTTCCAGAATCAGCTCAGTTCCCTGGTAATTTATCCTTCTTCCCCCCACGGCATCTGCAGCAGCGACGATCAACTCTTCAGTCAAATTCATTATGTCCTCGTAATCTGCATAGGCCCAATACACTTCCATTGCCGTAAACTCGGGGTTATGCATTGTGTCAATACCTTCATTTCTAAAGTTCTTGCCTATTTCGTACACTCTACCGAACATGCCGACTATCAGCCTCTTGAGGTAAAGTTCCGTTGCTATGCGAAGATAAAGATTTATCCCCAAAGCATTATGGTAAGTGATGAAGGGTCTTGCGTTGGCACCCCCAGCTATAGGCGACAAAATGGGGGTCTCCACTTCTATGGTCCCATGTTTTTCCAGGACACTGCGAATGGCATTTATTATCTTCGCTCTTTTGCGGAATGTTTCTCTCACCTCTGGGTTGGCTATCAGATCTACGTATCTGTGCCTGTAACGTATCTCGGTATCCTTCAAGCCGTGCCACTTCTCTGGAAGTGGCCTCAATGCCTTGGAAAGAAGCTTGAACTCTTTCACCAAAATAGAGAGTTCTCCTCGCCTCGTTCTGATGGGCACTCCCACCACTCCAAGGAAATCACCGGTGTCAACCCATTTTTTAAAAAAGGTATACTGCTCTTCTCCAACTACGTTCTGTTGGAAACAAAGCTGGATAGTATCATACTCATCCGCCAAGTCCAGGAAGGCCGCCTTGCCGTGCCTTCTTATGGTCATTATGCGCCCAGCGGTGCTTATTCCCTCTTCAGCCACCTCATCAGGTTGCAAGTAATCGTACTTTTCCTTCACGTAACCCAAGGTGTGCCGCCTATCCCATTTTTCTACCTTGAATGGGTCGTATCCCTCTTCCTCTCTGAGCCTTCTTAGTTTATCTGTTCTTTGCTTTAAAATTTCATCTTCAGACATTAAAAGATCGTCTTTTTTCTCTAGCATAACTCCCGGCCCCTTTCGACATGATCTGAGAAATTCCTTAAGGCAGTCTCGAAACCTTCCCAATTTTTAGCACTGCCCACGTCCCTACGGAAAGATGATACACCATTAAACCCTCTAAACATACCTGACACAAGCCTCTTTATCAAGATTAACGCAACTTTTTCGCCAGCTTCCGCCTTAACGTCGTAGGCGAAATCTCTAAAGGTCTTGATGCGCACATCGATGGAGTTTGATAAATAACGGCTGTCTACCTCATACCCCAACCTATGTAATATATTAGGGAACATAAAGGGGTCTTTTATAGCTCCTCTGGCCAAAAGCACGGAAACACAGCCGTTATTGAGGTAACCCAACCCGTCATCCACGGAGAACACGTCCCCCGAACCACCTATATAACCTGGGAACATTCTCGCAGCTTCGTAAACTACGTTCCTGTCCGCCAGCCCCTCATACTTTTGCGCAGGAGTCCTGCCATGCAGCGAAACATGAGCTGCCCCTGCATTCAGCATTCTCTCAATGAAAGAAAAAGTATCGGCGTAGTTATCAGAGAGCTTGCGAATTTTCACCCAAACCGGCTTGCCCAGGAGGCTAAGGGATTTCACCATTCTCTCTGCTTCCTCTGGTTTTTTCAAGAGAGCAGCTCCCGCTCCCTTTTTAAGCACTTTGGGCATGGGACACCCCATATTTATGGATATTGCCGCCCACCTGTCCTCCTTCAGGGCAAGTTCTGCCCCTCTCAAAAGAACCTCCTCGGAACCGGCAAAAAGTTGAAGAACCACTGGAGGATCCTCGTTAAGGGTCTCCAGCATCCTGAAGGTCTTTTTACTGCCATGCACCAACCCTGCACAGCTAACCATCTCGGTATGAGTCAATCCAGCACCCAAGCGTTTAAAAAACCTCCGTACGGCCGGTACGGTTATACCGGCAAGAGGCGCAAGCCACACGGGGTTGAGTTTGTCTCCTGCAAACCTGGCATCCAACACCTTCTATACCTCTTTGGAACCATTCTTGTTTCTCTCATAAATAAACCGAAGGCCTTCCAACGTAAGCCAGGGGTCAACATGCTGAATTTTTCCCGACAGAGAAGCTATCCGTTGAGCGTCTCCTCCCGTCGCTATAACCGTGACCTTTTGTTCCAACTCCTCCTCTACCTTCTCGACCAAGTGATCGACCAGTCCTGCAAATCCATATAAAATCCCTGCCTGAATGGATTCCATGGTGTTTTGTCCGATAACCGTTTTCGGAACCTCAAAGGAAACTTTGGGCAACTTGGCAGTCCTTCCAAATAGCGCCTCCACACTGGTCGCAAGGCCCGGAGCTATCACACCTCCGAGGTATTCCCTTTCCCGTGAGACCACATCCAGGGTTATGGCTGTGCCAAAATCCACTATAGCCATGGGAGCAGGATACTTCACCAATCCAGCCACGGCATTGACCAACCTGTCAGCACCGACTTCCGAAGGGTTCTTGTAAGCAATTTTGATACCCAAATCCAACTTACTGCTCACCATGAGAGAATCCACACCCAAGTACTGCTTTATCCCAAAAGACCATGGATAATCCAGCGGTGGAACCACACTACTAATGACTGCACCTTCTATTTTATCGATAGGGATTTCGCCGACCTTGAGGAGGTTCAAAAGATAGACGCCTATCTCATCCGGCGTCCTATTGTGAGATCTCAACCTCCAGTGACACACAAGATCTTCTCTTTTGAAAACCCCCACCACTGTATGGGTATTCCCTATATCTACAACTAAAAGCATCACAACCATCCCCTCAGCAACTTATGGCAAAATGCTATCTATCAAGGCCACAAAAACAGCAACACACACAGAAAGGCAAACAGACAAAAGGCCCGCTCCCCACGATCTTTTATATACAAAATACATTATCATCAAAGCTACGATCGGGAAAGGGAAAAACTTAGCACCGACCGTAACCGGTAGAATAGAAGCTATCATATCTGCAAAATTGTGCCACAAAGACAAAAGAAACTCCACAGGCAAGACAAAATATTCCCACGTTCCTGCCCCGCCAAAAACAACAGGGAAAACGGCCAAAAACGATCCAAGGGGCAGGATAAAGCTAAAAAATGGGATAGCAAGCATGTTTATTATAATACCTGCTATGGGCACTCCACCAAAACTTCTAGAGATAAGGACTCCCGTGGTGAACCAAACAGCTGGCAAAACAATCAATTTTCTCCAAGCAATACTACCCGCTCCCACAACACTCAATGTGAGGGCCGCCATGACGGAAAGCCGAAAACCCAAATCCCAAAACCAAAGAGGTCTTATCAAAAGAAGCAACACAGAAGCAATACAAACAGTGTTCAGCGCTTTTGAGGGCCTTCCCACAACTTTGGCCAAAAGGAATATCTGAATCATCACCGCTGCCCTCACTGCGCTCACTTGCGCCCCCGAAGCCAAGACATATAACCAAAGAACGATGGATTGAAGCCAAACAGCTCTTTTTGCAAAAAAGGCGACTAAAAAGACAAGAAGTCCTACGTGAAAACCTGAAATAGCCAATATATGCGATGTTCCCCACCTAGCGTGAGCATCTTGAAGCACCGGGTCCCTCACTCCAAGCCACGCTGCCAAAAGATAGCCTCTTGTATTAGGCGGCAAAGACAAAAGAAGCTTCTCCCTCAATAACCTCCGCCACCTAGACAATGAAAAGCCACTACTACCCACCACAGTAACCCTAGGGGAGGTCAAAACTTGATCTACCCCCTTGGTCTTCCAGTACAGGCTTTCATTGAAACCTTTCGAGAAGTCCAGCTTGAAAGATTCAGATTTACCTGAAATCTCCACAATGTCTCCCTCTCTAAATGGTCTTAAAGGCGAGATCTTTATCAAGTATCTTTTGCCATCCTCAGCATCGACGATCAAGGAGCGCCATCTTCCCCAAGGCCTCTCGAATACTATAGTGCCTTTCGTTTTTACTACTTGCGCGGGCAAAATTTTCCTTTGGTCCAAATCCAATCTAAAGACCGAATAAAGCACAACAGACAAAAAAACCAGACTCAGAATCACAAAAAAGGGAACAAAACCTGGAGGAGGTTCTGGAGTGCCTGAAAGGACAAGAAAGACAAAGAACAAAAAACCAACTACACAACATGCCCAAATGGGCAACCCTTTACCGTATAGATAAAGGGTTGCCCAAAACCCCGCCGCCAACGGGAACCCAGGAGCAAAGGACAGTATGCTTAATAGGTTATCGTCACATGTTCCTTTATTTTTTCCAGCTTCTTGGGTCCAATCCCCTTTACGGAAAGAAGATCTTCCACACATTTGAAAGGACCGTTACTATCTCTGTACTGAATTATTGCCTCAGCTGTTTTAGGACCTATGCCAGGCAAAGACTCCAACTCCTCAGCGGTTGCACGGTTGATATCCACTTTCCCATCTTTATGTTCTACTGCCTGGCCTTTCCCTTCAATCACAATACCTGATGCCTCACCATTGGAGACAAATGGCCTGCTGGGGACATCGTCCCCTTTTCTCGGCACATGCAAGTGTGCTCCGTCGAACAGAGGGGCAGCCATGTTGAAGGCTTCGCTGTCAGCCTCCTCCGTAAGCCCGCCAGCTTTCTCCACCAGCTCATATACCCGTGCGTCCTTGTGAATCTTGTAGACCCCAGGATACCTCACAGCCCCTGTGACATATACGACCCACGGCTGAGCTTCTTTTACCTTTGTATTGGCGTAATAATCCTCCGAAACGCCAAGATCCTTTACATTTGAAGTGTCATCCAGTTTTATATTGAGCGCAGGGCCTGCTATGTTTTTAGGTTCCTCTTTAGCCCACGACCCGGCAAACAAAGCGATTATACCTGCAGCTAAAAAAAGGCAAAGAAACCCTCCTAGCAAAAGAAGTAAGGGTTTCCATTTGTTCATGTTCCCGCCAAGGCCCATGTTACTCACCCTTAACCAATGATCTTTTCCAATTTGCCTCGGAGGCACCAGTGCTCTGCTTCAGTTATGCTCACCTCTACGAACTTACCCAGAAGTCCAGGGTCTCCTTCCACCAAAACCACCTTGTCTGTAGGTGTCCTTCCCTGCAACAACCCTTCACCTTTGGGCGGCAAACTGTCCAAAAGCACTTTATATTTCTTGCCCTTCAAACTTGCATTTATCTCATAAGATATCTTGTTTTGTAGCTCGTTAACAATGTTGAGACGCCTATATTTTTCTTCCTCTGAAAGCTGGTCTTTCATCTTGGCCCCAGCGGTTCCCTCCCTAGGCGAATATGCTGCTGTGTGCACAAGGTCGAACCGAAAACGCTTGAGGGCATCCACTGAAGCATTGAAATCCTCTTCGGTTTCTCCCGGAAAACCTACTATCAGGTCGCTGGTTATGGCAACCTCTTCCAGCTTGTTTCTTATTGTCTCAACTATTTTCGCATATTGCTCAACCGTATAGCCCCTGTTCATCAAAGATAGAATTCTGTCGCTTCCTGACTGGATGGGCAAATTTATGGCTGGACAGATCTTCGAATTCGATGCCATAACATCCACTATGTCTTCCGTAAAATCCTTTGGGTGGGAGGTCAAGAACCTCACCAGATCCACCCTTTCATCCGAGGCTACGTCTCTAAGCAAATTGGAAAACCTATATCCGTTATCAAAATCGGCACCGTAAGAGTTGACGTTTTGTCCCAGCAGAATTATCTCTCTTACTCCGTCAGCCACCAGAAAATCTATTTCTTTGAAAATTTCCTCAGGAGCCCTGGAACGGAACCTGCCTCTAGTAAAAGGCACTATGCAGTAAGTGCAGAAATTGTCACAGCCGTGAGCTATAGTTATATAAGCCCTCCAAGGGTTATCCCGCCTCAAAGGAGGGCAATCTAGATCCGAAAGCTCCCTTGGGTCATCCAACAACAAAACCCTCTCCTCGTTCTTTGCAATGTTGGAAAGAGCCTCAGGGACCTTTCCAAGGTTTCTCGGACCCGCAACCAGGCAAACGCTCTTGAACCTATCCATGAACTTGCTTCCCAGCCTCTGAGCCATACAACCAATAACGGCCACCTTAGGTGCCCCTTTCCTTCTCCACTGGGAATCCAACCTTCCTATTTCACTCCAAACCTTCTGTTCTGCCTTCTCTCTAATGCTGCACGTGACAAATATCACCAGCTCAGGCTTTTCCTCCAAAGACACCTCGCTGAATCCTTCCTTTGCCATAGCGGTCCTGAGCCGTTCTGCATCATATACATTCATCTGGCAGCCATATACTTTTATCGCGTAACTATTCACCTACAATACCTCCACGTGGTAAAGTTATTTATCAAAACCAATGGAAATGATACCATTTAAATAGCTCTCTTGAACAATCAAGACATACGGAAATCTTCAAAAACAGGAGGTCTTCCTTACTTGAGGATAAACCCTTTGAAGCTTTTGGTTTTCACGTTGATTCTACTATCAAGTTTGATCATTTCAAACCCCTCTGGGGAAGCAATAAACAAAACAACTCTACCCTCCCTGGAGGGCTGGAAGATGGATAGCTTGTTCTCCGTACCATTAAAGTCAGCAAAAGGAATGGAAGGATGGTGGAGCGAAGCAACTTACAGCAACCCACCCAATCCAATCATAAAAGTGGTCATCATCGAAGGCCCTAACGTTCCCTGGTCGAACCTGAAATATATTGAAGCTTCTCCAGATAACGAAGATCTTTTCGATAGCGAAGCCACATATGAGTTAATACAAATAAACGGCAAAAAAGGCGTGCTGGAAAGCCATCCCCTTTTGGGGAACACCCTAGCGCTTTCCCTCACGCCTCAGACAACTATAACCATGGAAACCAAGGGACCTAAAAGTTACCTATTGCAATTCTCTCAGTTGCTCCTACAAACAATACCGGAAGAAACCGACTGATTTAGATTCAACATTCAGGATCTGGCAGCCAAAGAGATCGCCAAAGCCTGCAGCACCTCTATGCTGTTTACGCATGGAACACCCAATTCAATGGCAGCTCTCCTTATTTGGAATCCATCCCCCAAGGATCTGGAATTACCCGAAGGTACATTGAATATAACGTCCCACTTGTGCTTTTTTATGTCTTTTATCAGTTCATCGCCTTTAGGTTCCCTCTTGCAGTGGATCCCCCATTTTTCAAGCACTCTTCCGGTGCCTTCGGTAGCGTAAATCTCCCATCCTAGAGCCTTAAAAGTTCCCGCGATTGGCGCAACTTGGGATTTATATTCATCGCTCACGGTGAACAATATCTTACCTTTTTGGGGAATCTTCCATCCGGCTCCTTCAAAGCCCTCTTTGAGGGCCTCCGCAATGGTATCAGCAACCCCAAGAGACTCTCCAGTGGATTGCATTGCAGGTCCCAGACGATTATCAACGCCAGGCAGTTTTTCAGTCGAAAAAACGGGCACCTTGACACCAAAGGGACCTGTTGGAGCACCCTCTTCTTTCTTCAGTCCGAAATCTTTTAATTTCTTACCCATGGCTATGGCGACAGCTATCTCAACCAGCGGAACACCTGAAAGTTTGGCCGCTATTGGGACAGTCCTGCTAGCCCTGGGATTAGCCTCTATTACATACGTTTCCCCACCGGATATAACAAATTGAATATTTATAAGGCCTTTCACGCCCAAAGCCTTCGCTAACCTTGTTGTTATATCTTTAATCTTCTCTCTTTGGCGACAAGATAGTGATATGTCGGGGAATATCGATATGGAATCCCCTGAATGAACCCCAGCAGGATCCAGGTGTTCGAAAATACCGGGGATGAATACCTCGTCGCCATCACAAAGAGCATCTACCTCAAACTCCTTGCCCGGCAAAAATTGATCCACAAGGACCTTCGCTCCTTCATTAGGCCCTATAATCCTTTCCAGCACCTCCGAAAGCTCTTCCTCGTTATAGACAACCTGCATGGCAAGACCGCCTATAACGAAACTGGGCCTAACCATAACGGGGAAACCGTTTTCCCTGACCCACGACAGAGCCTCCTCTACGGAGCTTACGGCTATGCCTTTAGGTTGAGATATATTCAAACTCGTCAAAAGCTCTGAAAAACTGCCTCTGTCCTCTGCAGCCTCCACCGCTGAAGCGGGCATTCCCAAAAGCTTTATGCCATTTTTTTCAAGTCCCAATCCGAGCTTCAACGCAGTCTGTCCACCAAAGCACGCGAAAACCCCTAAGGCTCCTTCTCTTTCTAGGATAGGCATAACATCCTCTACCGTAAGGGGCTCAAAGTACAAAGCATCCGACATATCGTGATCCGTGCTGACCGTTTCAGGGTTGTTGTTTATCATTACCGCCCTGTAGCCTAGCTTTCGTATGGCCTCTATGGCCTTCACGCAGCAATAATCGAATTCAACCCCTTGGCCTATTCTTATGGGGCCAGAACCCAACACGGCTATTGTCTTGCCCTTACAATGCTCTTTCAGTTCATCACTTGACCCGGAACAGGTGCTGTACCAATACCCGGAAGCAGAAGGCACCTCGCCTGCCGTGCTGTCCACCTCCCGGTATGCCTTAGCGATAGAGCTCCAACCCTCATATCTTTCAAGATCCTCAATACTCAGACCGCAGTATCTACTGATGTCCTCCTGGGAAAAACCTAGCCTGCGCGCCTTGCTCAAAGTCACCGGATCAGGCCCTTCAGATGAAAGTTTCTTACATATATCCACAATTACTTTGGCCTGATCTATGAAGAACTTATGAATTCCGGACTTTTCAGATATGGTTTCTCCTGCATAGCCTCGCTTCAAAAGCTCAAAGGTAGCCCACATCCTTCTATGAGTTGGATTAACAAGCTCCCTAAGCAACTCGTCATCGCTCATGGAAGAAACCTCAGGATTATCAAGTCCATAAGGCAAATCCAGGGACCTAATGGCCTTGAGCAGAGCTTCAATGTAATTTCCTCCAATCGCCATAACCTCACCAGTGGATTTCATTCTTGTTCCCACAGTGGGCTCTGCCTCAGGAAATTTCTCAAAAGGCCATCTAGGGAATTTGACTACCACATAATCCAATGCCGGCTCCGCAAGGGCGCTTCCAACACCTGTCACGGGGTTTGGCATATCGGTCAAATTTATACCCATGGCTATTTTTGCAGCCACCCTAGCTATAGGGTACCCTGTGGCCTTGCTGGCTAGGGCGCTGGACCTGCTGGCCCTCGGATTTACCTCTATCACCACGTACTCATCCAGCGAAGGGGACACAGCAAACTGGACGTTGCAGGCGCCTTTTATGCCGATAGCATCCACGATCCTGAAGGCTGACGAACGAAGGCGCTGCCAAAAGGCATCTGGCAAGGTCAGAACGGGAGCCACAACGATACTATCGCCGGTATGGACCCCCATGGGATCTACGTTCTCCATGCCGCAGACACAGAGCTTATTGCCCGCATTATCCCGCACAACTTCAAGCTCTATCTCTCGCCAATTTTTAAGGTATCTTTCTACCAAAACCCTATGAACAGGAGAGGCCCGCAAACCCTCCTCGGTGATTCTTACAAGTTGTTGGGCATCAAATGCCACTCCTCCTCCGGTACCACCGAGAGTAAAATCAGGGCGAACTATGAAGGGAAAATGCTCTTCCTTGGCAAAATCCAAAGCATCCTCTGGATTCGAGACATAGGCGCTATCTACGACAGGCTCTCCAATGGATCTCATCAAATCTCTGAAGGCATTCCTGCCCTCAGCTTTTCTGACTGAATCCGCTGAGGTTCCTAATATAGAAACTCCGTATTTGTCCCAAACGCCCTTTTCGTCCAGCTCCACAAGAAGGTTCAAAGCCACCTGCCCACCCAAGGTTGCTATAACTCCGTCGGGCCTGTGAGCTTTTAATATTTCCTCCACAACCTCTGCAGTGATGGGCCTTATATAAACCACATCAGCCACGCTTACGTCGGTCTGAATCGTAGCAGGATTGCTGTTTAGGAGTATGACTCGGTGTCCTTCCTCTTTTACCGCTCGACAAGCTTGACTGCCTGAATAATCAAATTCCGCAGCCTGGCCTATCCTTATAGGTCCTGAACCTATTATCAAAATGTTTAGTTTCTCCATATTGTTTTTCAACATCCCTAAACCCCTTTCACAGACTTCAAAAAGTCATCAAAGAAAAACTCAAAATCCAAAGGCCCAGGGCTTCCCTCTGGGTGAAACTGAACACCCCATATGGGAAGTTTCTCATGTTTGATCCCCTCGACGCTGCCATCGCCCAAGTTGATATGGGTCACTATCATGCCAGTGCCCGCCAAGGAGGATTCCACCACGGCATAACCGTGATTTTGACTAGTGACGAACCCCTTACCCGATAGGACATTCTTGACAGCATGGTTGGCTCCCCTATGCCCGTACTTTAGTTTCTCTGTAACTCCTCCGGCAGCTAGCGCCAATATCTGCATGCCAAGGCAAATTCCTGCAATAGGTTTATGTCCCAACAATGCTGATACGGTCTTTATCTCGTCTACCAAAAGCGCTGGATCTCCAGGACCGTTGCTCAACAATATGCCGTCGGGCTCTTCTTTCAGTATCTCTTCTGCTTTGGTGTCATGAGGGTAAATCACTACATTGCAGCCCCTTTTCACCAGTTCCCTCACGATGTTTCTTTTGACTCCATAATCTATTAAGGCAATTTTGGGGCCATCTTCTTCTCCCACTCTCATTACGCTTTTCGTAGAAACCTTCTTGACGGGGTGTATCTCTTCGGGGTGTACAAAGCTTTTTCTTTTCTCAGAACATATAATTCCTCTTATGCTCCCATGTTCCCTCAAATGAACAACCAACCTTCTGGTATCTACTAGGTCCATCCATCCTACGCCGTTATTTATGAGCCATTCGGGAAAAGCTGGTCCTTCAAAGGTTTCTTTTTCCATATTGGCCACCACGACACCGCTTGCCCAGGGCCTGTCGCTCTCAAGACGATCAAGATCCACTCCATAGTTACCTATCATAGGAAAAGCGAAAACAACTATTTGCCCCGCAAAGGACGGATCCGATACAGCTTGAGGATAGCCAACAGGAGCCGTATCGAAGACCACTTCCCCATAGGCCTCTATTCCCGGTCCCACTCCCTCCCAGCACGTTCCATCCTCAAGAACAAGATACATAGGTTGAACTTCGTACACGGAAACACCCCCGAATTGTAAAATTAGGTTTACTTAAACTATACACCAAAACCAAAGTTTATTGGTCTAGATGATTATATTTTTTTTGGTTGAGATGTCAAGCGTTCTTGGCGCAAGAATTGTAGATGAGCCTATATTTCGTTCCGTCTACTTTGGTAAAGTGAAAGAGATAATGGAAAAGGCGGGTACCTCTCCTTTATACTGGTGCTGCAACAACAACCAAAACAAAGGAAAAAGGAGGTAACCCGCCATGACTTCATTATACCAGCGACTAAAGGAATCAGGGAATCCCAAAGCCCCTATGGAAGTTATATGCGACTTGATAGAAAAAGGTAAAACAGCCAAAGAAATAGCTAACATCATGGGAATTACTGAAAGATGGGTTAGAACATTGATGAAACGGAAAAAAGATGGCCTATCTGCCAAAGAATTATTGCACAAAAAAGGTCCCAGATCCCCTCATCCAAAAAGAACTAAACCTCACATCGAAGCTTTGGTTATTGAAACTCAACAGAAAACCAACATGGGTCCTAGAAGACTTGCAAGAGAGCTGAAAAGAACCCTCAATCTGAATATATCTTCCTACACCATCAGAAACATCTTACGCAGAAACAACGTTAAAACTAAAAAAGTACGTTCTAGAAACGGAAATAAACGCTACTATGCCAACCTAAACCACTGGGAAGCCCTACAATACTTCCAGATCGATTCAAAACATATAGCAGACGCAAAGACTCTCCCACCAAAAGCATATGCTGCCCTGTTTAAATACAGGCTTCCCAAATACCAATTTACCGCTATCGATATCAAAACAAGAATGAGAATCTTATGCTTCTCCGATGAATGCTCTTTCGCAAATGGCTTCTCCTTCATACTTTACATCGCCTTCCTCATGCGGGCTTTGGGCATCAGACATAGAATGTTCTTCCAAACTGACAACGGGAGCGAATTCGGCGGATCTGAAGAAAGCAGAAAAAGAAAAATATTGCAGGAAAAATTCCTAGAACCCTTAGGCGTTACTCTCCTCTCCATACCAAAAGGAGAAAAAGAAGCCCAAGGTTTTGTGGAACGAAGTCATCGCACCGATGATGAGGAATTCTACATACCTGCACTACCTCACATAACATCCCGAAAGGTCTTTATGACTTCTGCCGCAAGCTGGGTAAAATATTACAATCAAAAACGATCTCATGGAGGCAGAGATATGAACGGGAAAACTCCAAAGGAAAAAATATTTGAACTCTCACTAGTCAGTTCTAAAGCCGCTACTTCCATACCCCCTATACTCTTGGACAAAGTAAACACCTTTATACTAAAAATGGTGGGAGCTCAAAACATCTCCTGGGACTCCCACCATCTCCTTCAACTAATTAAACGGAAGCAATTTGTGGCCCCTTACATCTTGGCGCAAGAATCGCACAGATGGGCCTGTATTTTGCTCGACCTGTTCAGGAAAACTGAAAGGAATAGCAGAAAAGGGGCACGGCTAGTTTATGTTGGTACCCCCAAGCGGCTAAGGCCAAGCTTGTACTGGGGCTTTCTGTTTTTGTTTCTGTTTGTCTAATGGTTGCGAATGGTAAATTGTAGAATAAAGAGCGATAAAGTACCCTAATAAGGCGCTCCATAGTGGCAGGCGAGGTTAGCTGTTTATTGAATTCTCGTCTTTCTTACTTGACCTCCTTGGCTACCGCCCGGCCGGTAGTCTTGATAGCTAACTGCCATACTCTTTCAACCATCCGAACTTATTCAATGTGACTTTAGGAGTGTTGTATGGCTGCTGAAGCGAACAACCAACTCTTTCACTAAATCGGCACCCCCTACAGGTCGAACCAAAGGAAGCAATCTGGAGGCGATATCGGTGGCCAAGTAGTGTGGTTACTGTGTATGCTGGCCTGTATTTCATTCTGGTTATCTAGGCAAACTTCAAATTGAAGTAAATAGTAAAAAAGCTGGTTCACCTACTTTATATCGGTACTACCGAGCAACTAATACTACATTTATGTTTAGGCTTCCAATTTTTCTTCAGCTCTTCGGCTTGTTTAATGAGAAAAGTAACAAAAAATAAAGATGGGCACCAAATTTACGGCCGTGCGAAACTATATAATTCAGGGAATAATTTACTCAAGACTTTGCCACGCCAACTGGTCACATTCACATGCTCATTTCATAACACCATGACGACGGGCGTATTCAGCTAGCCGTTGGTATCGCCGGTCTTTTAGCAGTTCCGGCGAGACTTGCGAAATGAGATTTAAGCATTCGCCTAGTTCCTTGGAAGGCCACGGTTGGTCGTCGATAACAGCGTCCAGCAAGCGTAGGGCATCCTTTGGAAATTGATTCGCTAGCCTAGATTCATATAGCCGGTGCACAACATAATCTGGGTCCTCAAGAGGACTCAGCCAGTCCATAACAGTTGATAATGCGTCAGGAAACTCGTCTCGTGCAGCTAAGGCAAGAAGTGCGAGTGACTCCGCAATGCTATTTGAAGCCAGATCACGGGACTTTGGCCATATATAATGCAAGAAAGGCTGTATTCGATTCTTCCAGTACTTTTCTCGCTGCTCTCCCGCTGCCTCTAAAGCTTGCACAAGGGCCTGCGCAGCTTCATTCAGACCTTCTTGCGGCAGTGCTCCTATTGCCGTTTGAAAATCTTGTGCCGTGTAGCCATCCAGAGGGGTCAATGCAGCGTAAGTTAGAAACGCCGCGTATTGTCGTGCAAATTTGCCTAGTTTCGCATAGTGACTCGCAGTGTCAAGAAACGGTTTTTTTATAGCAATCAACAGAGGCTGATACGGCCGCGGAGACCACAAGAACCCACTCCACAATGCCCTTACCTCGTTGGAATCACGTGTCCAGTCAAATAAAGGAAGGAGATGAGCTTCCGTCCAAGATCTATCCACACGGAATAACGCAATCAACCGCGATGTCAGCAATACACGACCATGTCGGAACTGCGCTTTCTGGGTGTCGCAAAGTTGAGTGAAGAGTGTTTTAATATCTTCCGGCAAACCATCATTGTCACTTGGTTTACGTTTAAAACAAATATTTAAAAGTGCTTCTGTGACATGACCAATGGGATGATTGATGGCACGGAATACAGGGTCTTTATTGTCCCTATTATCTTGATATGAAATATCCAAAACACGCCGGCATAGATCCATAAAGATGTCTTCGTCTGAATCAATTATTTCTGCAACCTTTCTAAGCCACCACGTCAGAGCGTGCGATAGTTCTTCAAGCTTACCATTGGGAATTGTCAACACGAGGCGAGAAAAACAGCGCCATGTACGCTTGGCAAGACAGTCAAATTCAGACCATGCATACAAGGCATCTTCCCATCGATCAATGGGCCAAATACCCTGCTGTGAAAGATCAGTTAACGCTGCACCAGCATTGGCGAAGTGTTTTTTACAGATCTCTCGCCATGTATCCCCATGGGATGATCCTTGTTGAGCTGGTGTCTTGAGCCATTCGACTAGCTCCTTTCGCTTGCTCGGAGCTATATCGACCCCTCGGATTTCCTCAAAATCGGGATCACCAGTTCCGCTCATCCAATGTGAAAACTCCTCCCGTTCGTGTTCCGATAGCTTCCATTCAGGATGATCCTTCGTCAGTTCATTAAATCTTATAAGTGCAGCTTCTCCCAGCTGGCAACCACCTTGATAGAGTTTGGCCAAGCGAAGCCAAACTGAATACTCAATAAGAGACTGCCACTCTTCTGGATTGAGATCATCAGGGTACATATAGCGAGGTGGGCCATTCAGGATGACACTTTCTAGTTTTATTTTTGCTTCCTCTGGGAGTGATCTCCCCTGTAACACCAGTAAACGCATAACCTCGCGTTTAGTTTCCGGCGACCATAGCCACCATGCATCATCAACCGTCAACCACTCCACCCATTGTTCAGGTGCGATACACTTGTTCTGGCTAGCTGCAAAAAGAGCCAGACGCTTAAATGTAGGATAGGGTATTGTGAACCAATCCTGCGCAATCCGGCTGGCCCTTTTTCTATCAATCTTCAGAACGGCCTGCCAGGCATCTCGGGTGAGTTCGATCAACGCCACCCAATCTCGGAAGCCTCTGTTCTGCCAATGATGGATGATTGATGGTAAGTCCCAGAAAGAACGGTCGCTGTGGTCGTCTGCTTCTCCCAGTTCACTCATTAGGTCCAGAGCGTCTTTTAGTAACTGTTGAAAATCATTTAGCAATTCAGGTAAAGCTCTGCGCCAATGCTCGGATTTCGCAAGATGAGGGAGCACGGAATTAACATGATCACTGGAGAGTACGAGCTCCCAATCGACAAGGTCTCTTATGCGTTGCGGCGTCTTTGGTTGAGCGATGCCTTCCTCGCCCCAAGGAAATGGAAAAGGTTTGCGCAGCACGATCTTGGGGGACAGTAATTCACGTAGTTCAAGTCGCAGTGTAGCAGTTAGGCCATCACGCTCGAGCCTTTCCTTCCAGCGATATAAATCTAAGTCGTGCCCAGGTGACTTAATCCGGCCGGTCAATAGTAGTCGCCAGAGAATTCGCATTAAGGGGGAGGGTATTGCGTTAGGTGCATTAACGCGCATTGTTTCCAGCTCTGTCGTTTTTCCTTCTTGCTCTAGACGCGTTATTCGATTTAGACGGTCCTCTATTAGCCGAATAAAACTGTGATGCAATTGGCATCCACGCTCTGCCAGCCAAAGAATCAAATTTAGATCGTTGAGGTGGCGTGTCAACCAACGAGCTAAATGAAACATCATATCATCCCATGCAGCTCCCCTGCCGTTATCGGCAAGCAACGAGATCCACGGTGCATGTGTATAAGGAGTGGGACGATGGACTAGGCTGAATGACAATTTCTTGTCGACTCCCTCGCGCGGCAGAATACCAAAGCGAGAAAGATCCGCGTGCCGGTAGCGGTTATCCGAAAAGGCCGCCAACCAATCTAACCGGGGAACGGGATTAAACTCCGCGAAGCGCTTGGCCGGTAGGCCTGATGGATCTGACAGCGCCCATAACATCCTGCTTACGTAATCGTCTTGCTGGGTACTGGCTGATGGTTTTGCAAGGGCATAACTTACTACGATGCGTTCTTTCCCCAAAATTCCGTCTCGATAGGTTTCAGCCCAGGCTTTGAGGGTACGGTGTAATGCTGCATGACCGTTTGCCGGATCGTAGAGGATCGGCGTGACACCTTTTGCTTTCCATTCAATCTCTTTGGCCTTCTCCTTACCAGGCGGACAACCACCAAAGGCATAAGCTTGGGGGATTACCTCACCTAACATCCGGTCAGCAGCCAGGGCATCCATCATGTAACGCAACACAGGGTCATTAATACTATAACCAACAAAACAAACAATATAATTTCGGAATAATTCACTAACGAACCGAGCTGCCCAGCGTTCTGTGAGGTATGCTAGACCAAAATCACCGCTGGTCAGCACCAACTGATTCAAGGCAACTTCATCATCCTTGTCCATTGGCAACCGTCCATGCAAATATACAAGTCCATTCCATCGGCTTTTTTTTGGGATTGGCAGCATAGGCGCAACAAAGGAGTTGAATGAATGCTTATTCTTTCTGCGTAGAGCAATATGTTCAAAGATAAGATCAAAATTTGTGGTTACTAGACGTAGGTTCCCTTCACGATCTTTAGCTAGTTGCAACAAGG
Source organism: Thermovirga lienii DSM 17291 (assembly GCA_000233775.1). NCBI lineage: Bacteria > Thermotogati > Synergistota > Synergistia > Synergistales > Thermovirgaceae > Thermovirga > Thermovirga lienii. The sequence goes on from CP003096.1 coordinate 1,328,963, forward strand.
CTTCGTGGGTATGGGTCGCACCTTTACGGCGCAGTTTCGGTTCCAAAATCTTAGGCAGTACCCGTCGCATTGCCTGGCGCTGGCCTGGCAACCGTCGCTCCAGTAGATCTAACGTGACATCATATTGTCCGCGCTGATAAACCTTATCTTCTGGAGGTGTTAGAGTTGTTCCGATGAGTTTATAAATCTCATCCACCAATTCTTTAAACCCGGGTAACCCCGCTGGATAAGAGATCCCAGCACCACAAAAGAAAACGACACGTCCTTCCTCGTGTGCATCCAACAATGTTTCTGGTATATCCGGACCGTTAGATATAAACTGTATTTTCTACTCCTCCTTAAAAAATATTATCGTTGCCTCAACGCCGGATTGGTTAAGGACATTAATCTACTCAGCAGTATTTCACCCAAAAAACTGCATGGACATCATTGGTTTCCATATCCTTTCTCCCCAAATTTCACACCAAAACATCCTTTTAAAATTTCTTACTTCAAGAGATTAAGTCCTTCGCCTATATCCGACTTGACAACCTTGAAAGCAATAATCTAACTCATGAGCTCTTATCACTGTGCATTTGGGCCTTAGGATTTGTCGTGCGTGGTGATTTATGCGATAGCACATCCGCAAACTTGTTCGCAACAATATATTTCGCATGGTTTTCATGAATTTGGGCAATTGCATTAAAATGTTTCTCTCCACAGTTTATCTTGGCTCTTTCTGTATTCCGCAGATCACTTTTATAAGCGGAACCCTTAGTTTCCACCACAAAATAGAGCTTCTCGCCCTCTTCTGTGTCTACCAACACTGCCCAATCAGGAGTATAGCTCCCTAATGGCGTCGGTACCTTGAACCAACCTGGCAGCTTGGCATAGAGTTTTACCGCCTCATGCCTTTCCATGTCTTCCGCAAACCGACGCTCGACATCAGATTCGCATATCACATGCTCATATAGTGATTTCTTAGTATTCTCAAGCATGTTCTTCAGATAACCAGAAAGTTCTTCCTGTTCAAATAGTTCTTGGGCATAATATTTGCCCAATCGCTGGTATTTGATTCCATCCACCAACGCCAGTTGTTTAGTTTTATTGATGGCATCGGCCACTATGTCTATAAATGCTTGGGGGTTTCGTCTAAAATCATCCAGCCGTCCGCTCTCCATGACAATCTTTAACAAAGAGCGGCGGGTAAGTTGAGTGCGATCTTGAAGCACAGTTAGCAAGTCTGGAAGCTCAATATCCTGCTCATTCATAGTGGCAGAATCCGCACCTTCTTTTTCTTTTCCTTCAACTCCAGCCTTGCCAATGGCAATGTCAGCCTTACGCCATTCAAGGCGAGTTTCTCTGATTTGCGGAGCCTCCCGAACAGCTTTAACACAATCAGCAATCAATTTGTCATTGTCAAACCACACGCGATAGGTAGTCTTATGTTTGATGCGCTCCCACAACGCTTTGAAATCTTCGCTCAAATACACTTCCTTACGAAGTTTGACGGTACGACGCTCGTCGGCATTTTTGATTTCCAACCTTCCTGCGGCCTTTTTAAGAATTGCTGTGATCTCCTCACGATAAGATTCCATTTCTTTGGGCAATTCCAGGGTCTCGTTTTTCAAGGCTACCCGGAGGGTATCCTGCACCCGGTCCTTATTGTCTAGATAACCCTTATCTTTGAAGAATCGCCAAAGCTCCTCGGACTGTTCTGCACCTAGCGGCTGCTCGTTATCCTGTTCGTCCACTACGTGCATAGCCGCAAACTGGTGTTTTTCAACTACACCAAAACGAATCCCAGTATCTTCTTCTATCTCTTGTTGCAAATTACGGGCAAAATCCTCATAACTTTCATTGGCAATTACCGTCAAAGTGTTTACATCAAATCCATGCACCCTACGACCAGACTGATCAACGCATAAACGCAGGCCTCGTCCAATTGTCTGGCGACGTTCCCGCTCAGTACGGATATCCCGCAAGGTACAAATCTGGAAGACATTGGGATTGTCCCAACCCTCTCTAAGGGCAGAATGGGAAAAAACAAAACGCAGTGGCTCGTCCAAAGAAAGCAGTTTTTCCTTGTCTCGCATGATCAAATTGTATGTGTCTTCGTCCGCTTTGCTTTCGCCAGTGGTATCCTTAAAAAGCTCCACTGTTTTCCCGCCAATCCGCTTACGGTCAATGGAAAAATAACCATTGTGAATCCTCTCAACCAGCAGGTCTATATTCTCGCCCTCAAACAGCTTTCGATACTTAGGTTGCCTAACCGCTCGTTTGAATTCTTCCTCAAAGATCTGCGCATAATCACCCTTTATCGGGTTGCCGTCTTCATCGTATTTACGGTATTTTGCCACTTCGTCGATGAAAAATAGAGACAACACCTTAATTCCTCGCTCACGTAGTCGTAACTCTTTATCCAGATGTTCTTTGATGGTACGGCGAATCATATGCCGGGCTAACTCATTTTTATCAACATCTCCATAAGATTGACCTGGCTGCAAGAATTCTTCCCCACCTGGGAAGCGGAGTTCCATGTACTGGTTATCCCTAGCAACGGATATCTCGCCAATTATGTAGTTCTCATACAGATTGCGGCCCGTCGTTTGCTTCAGATCGTCCCCGTCATAGACGGTGACTTCTTTGCGTTTGACACCAGATCGAGTCTGCACATCGAGCTCTACCACGGCAGAAATAACATTGCCCTTGTTTTGCACCTTTATCAAGCGAACGTAGGGTTTGTTGTACCCCGCCTCAACCGTGGCAGCGGCTACTTCGATCTGCTTGACCAGCTTGCGTTCATAGGCATCGACAGCATCCAGACGATAAACCATGTGATATTTGTGCACGTGGGTGGCTGAATAGCGCAAAGTACAAAGGGGATTCATCGCCTCCAACGCCTCTTTGCCCTTTCCTTTGAGACCTCCATCTACGCTTTGCGGTTCGTCAACGATCAGAATGGGGCGAGTTGCCCTAATAAGATCAATAGGTTTTTCTCCACCAGTCTTTTCACTGTCCTTATAGAGGTTGTTTACGTCCCTTTTGTTTATAGCCCCCACCGTTACTATCATGATCTTAACATTTGGACTGGTTGCAAAATTACGCACTTGTCCAAGCTTGGCCGAATCATAGATAAAGTACTCGAAAGGGACACCGGCATAAAGGCTCTTAAAGTGATCTTCGGTAATCTGTAGAGTTTTATAGACTCCTTCCTTGATGGCCACTGAAGGTACTACGATCACAAACTTGGTAAAGCCATAACGCTTGTTGAGCTCAAAGATAGTGCGCAGATAAACATAGGTTTTACCCGTGCCAGTCTCCATCTCCACAGTAAAGTCACCGGAACGAAGAGTAGAGTCAATAGGCAAGCCATTGCGTAGCTGTACCGCCTGCAGGTTTTTTAGGATCTCATCATCAAGCAAGGTCAGTCGATTGCCAATGCCAAGTGCATCACCTTGGTATTCCAGTGCCAATTGACCATCTATCGCTCCTTGAGTTACAGTAAATTCCGTACGGCAAATCTCCTGTCCGCGAAAGAGGTCACACACTGCTTCAATGGCTTGAAGTTGATAGTCAAGGTTTGACTCAAAATGCAGTCTCATACCGGTCCCTCCTAGAGGCTTCGCACATTAGGGATGCCGCCTTGCTCTAGAATAGAGGCAAGGTTGGACTTTGCAACATCGTTCTCAAAGGCATTATCGAGAAAAACACAGGTAGTATCCCCAGCTGGCGCAAGTTCCTTGTGCCATTCCACTATACCTTGGCCCAAAGCCTCGGTTTGCTCAGTGGTGATTGTGTTATCCAGGCAGGCCATGAGCACGCCGCCTCCAATGGAATAAACGGTTTTACCGGCAATTTGCCTTTGCTCAATGGGCACACATAAATCCAGCCCCAACTTCAGCAACAATTCGTAAAGCAGATCTGCCTCAGTGCGACCTTCTTCTATATGTTCTACACTGTCCAACAGACTCGCTTCCAGGTCCTCAGGTCTGGGGTTCCAGGCCTTGATATTGGAACTGTCAAGTTTGAAGACGCGAAAGCCGGTATCTCCATTCCAATCAGGATATTCTTCTTTAATCTTTTTTGCGGCGCGGCGGAGGCGCTCCTTGGTGAGTTCCGCAATGGTGCGGGGTTTCCCCAGCTTGTCACAATATTCTGCAGCAACTTTTTGTTCTTTCTTTTCCGGATCAAGTGGCTCAGGAAGCTGAACCAGGATGTAGCGACGGTTGCCTCCGTCGGCTGCGTTCTGAGCCATGACAACATGACCGGTTGTGCCGGAACCAGCAAAGAAATCCACAACTATGTCTTTGTCCGTTGATAGCTGCTCAACAATGAATTTGATAAGACTCAATGGTTTCGGAAAATCAAACACCTTTTGTTGATCAAACATTGCCATAAGCTGCTTTGTGGAATTTTCGGTTGAATGCCACCCAAGTGCAGTAATGGCAGCCTTTGTTTCATTTGTATACGAATCGAAAAATTTCTTCTGCCGTGGCACCCCATCCTTAGATTTCGGGAATAACACGAGCCCATCATCAATCATCTTCTTTACAGTCGATTCTGAAAACGCCCAATTGCCATAAAACTTGTTACCAGTTTTAGGATCCGTTATGGTGAAGTAGTTATCCTGACTACCAGTTGCTTTCATACTCTCTGAACGCCACAGGCCGCGCGGATCATTGTCTGGGTTAGCAAAATCAGATTCATCTCGATCTAATCCCCTAAACCTGACATTGTCCGCTATACGCGCATAACAGATAATATACTCGTGTGTATGCATCAATAGATTCTTTGGTGGCACACCGCGCGCCGCCCGCTTGGTTTCCCACGTGAACTGTGCAACAAACTGTTCCTCCCCGAATACTTCGTCACAAACTTTCCGCAGGTTGCTTGCTTCACTATCGTCTGCTGATATGCATATCACACCATCATCTCGTAACAAATTACGTGCCAATTTCAACCTTGGGTACATCATATTCAACCAATCTGTATGAAACCGCCCACTTGTCTCGGTATTTGTGGTCAATGGCGAGCCTTCCTCGTCCACCTGTCCAGTAAGCCGCTTGTAGTTTTTAATATTGTCTCGGAAGTCATCCTTGTAAACGAAATCCTTGCCTGTGTTGTAAGGGGGATCAATGTAAATGAGCTTCACCTTGCCTGCGTAGCTCTTTTGCAGTAATTTGAGAACCTCAAGGTTGTCTCCTTCAATAAAAATATTTTGGGTGGTATCCCAATTTTCGCTATCCTCTGGTGCTGGTCGTAGGGTTCCTGTGCTGGGAGTCAACGCAAGCTGGCGGGCGCGACGCTTGCCAAACCAGTTAAGGCCGTATTTTTCATCACAATCAGTGACAGTCTTATCTCCTACCAATTGTTTAAGCACATCTACGTTGACTGAAATTCCTTCTGGACCTTCAGTGATCAGTTCTGGGAACAGAGTTTTCAGTTTTTCAATATTCTCAGCAATCAGGTCAGCTGACTTAGCTTCCGGGCTATCCGGTGTAATTTTCTTCAAACTCATTAATGGACTCCTCCCCTTAAACTATTTAACAGGGCTTTTCGTTCGGCCTCAAGCCGTTTTATTTGCAAATTCAACTCCACCTGCCGGGCAATTTGGCGCTCTTTGGTTGCCTGTTTGCGCAACCGGGCGATTTCATTGGCCAGTTCGCGTACCTCATGCAACTGTTGTCGTTGTTGCGGTAGTTGATCAATATCTCGAAACAAACAGTAACGGCCGGTTTCGCGCCATGCATCCAACGCCACTAAACAGGCGAGCCAGCCTTGATATAGAGCCAGCAGACTTGCCTTAGGTTGACGATCCAGCGCTAGGTCTCCCCAGAATGCTTCTGGAACATTCTCAGTAATAACCGAGCTGTGCGGATAATTGTCTTCCAGCACCATTTTGTCTTTTTCGTTCTGTGACCACCGCTTATGTGCAACAGATAAAAAGGTTTCCTCTCCTTCGACAATCAGCAACACCGGGTATGGAATAGCGCGGTGCAACAACTCCGTCACTCGCGTCAAACCCGCTCCTTTGCTTGCCAAATCGCGAGTTCGCAATTGCAAAATAGCAATTTCCAAATACTCCCTTTGGTCATCAACATAGCTAGGCACACCGATATTGCTAGGCTTGAGACTGACCAGCCAGATTAGAGAATCGATGCCGTCCTTGACCAGACGCCGGTCAGAAGCTGTTGCAGCAGCTTGATCGGAAAGTACGTCCTTAGGCACGCGCTGATCTATCCTAGTGTTTACGGGAAGTCCCAAACAATCGATAATACGCTCGCAGATCATCCTTCGTCCTCCGGAAGTATAACTAACCAGGCAACAACTTCAATGTCATCCTGACCAGCAAACTCACCTTTTTGTGCGTACGTACCACCCGGCTTGAATAGGCTTTCAATAGCCCGCTCTTGGCTTTTTCCAGCAATGGAAGTAACAGCCTCGGCCAGAAGTTTTTGCGCTTTTCGCATGTCGGCACCGTTTTTAGTCTGGCGCATCCAGCGGTCAATAGTTTTTTGGTCCGGCAAATCCTTGCCTATGCAGGTATGCTTTAAGACATCGAGAATCTGTTTGGCCTGTGTGTATGGCAAGTGCACAACGCCATCCATGGAAACATGTACAAGAGCATAAGGCGCCAGCGGATAGTTGGGTTCAAAAGCACGGCCGGCCGCGTCGCCAACAACCTGAAGGCAAAAGACAATTCCCGGCGGGACATCTAAATCTGCAGTGGTTGTAACAGCAAAGGCACCGAGTGGTATATCATCCAGGATATCTGGATGTTCTTTTAGGTATTCCGCCAACTCCATGCGATAGTCAGATAAGGTGAGGTCAGTGATGGATATACCGGAGGATAGGTCTTCAAGATCGATCACTGTCTCCTGCAATTTAAGGAGCTGTCTGCGGCGATATTCAAGGTCGTTCATAGGATCGCCGGCCTCCACCTCAATAAGGTTTTCCTCACCAGTGGCAGAGACATCAAGCAGTACCATACGACCACTTACACGGGCCTCCAGGTTTATGTATTCGTCCAGTTCCATGTTAGGCCAGAAATTGACCAGTTGGATTTGGGTGTTGGGTGAACCAATTCGATCAATGCGCCCAAAGCGCTGAATAATTCTAACCGGGTTCCAATGGATATCGTAATTGATTAGCCAGTCACAGTCTTGAAGGTTCTGTCCCTCGGAGATGCAGTCAGTGGCAATGAGCAGGTCTATTTCACCTTGGCTTGCAAACTCTATCGGCCGCTCCTTAGCACGTGGTGCAAATGCCGTCAGCACACTAATCATGTCCTTACGCAAATTTGGAAGTGTAGTCTTAATACCGCTGGAACCTGTAACCAGAGCACTATTCAAGCCAAACTCAGTTTGCGCCCAGTGCGCTAGATGCTGATACAGATAGTTGGCTGTATCAGCGAAAGCAGAAAAAATTAACACTTTGCGGTTACCAGGGTTGATCGGGTTTTCAATTTTTTGCCGAATAACCTCTTTTAGCGCACAGAGCTTGGCATCTAGCTCCGGCGTCACCGCATGCGCCGCCGCCAGTAAAGTCTTGAGTCGATTTCGGTCCTCTAAGAGATCTTGCTTCCACCTGATGAGGTCTACATCGGACAACAACACTTTGACCTTTCTCCCAGCCAACAGGCTCTCAAAGGTGGGATCGTCAATATCAATATCATTAATATCCAGTTCTTCAATTTCTCGGGTATCCAAATTATCGATTTTCTCCAGCAATGCCTCAATGTCGGCAATTTGCCGTGCAACAGTAAGGGCAAAGGCGTGAACTGAGCTTTCCATGCGTTTAAGCAAATTGACTCGCATTAATTGAATTAAGCTTTCTTCTCTGTCTACTTGACGGAAAATGGACTCTCCACCACGCACCTTCGTGCTATATTTCGCATCATACTCTTCGCGCTTGCTCTCAAGCAAATATCGTAATGGTGCGTAAGCAGCTAAGTTGAGTTTACGGATTTCTCTATTTACCTGTTCGATCGATGGGAAGACACCTTGGGTATCCACGTCTGTCTTAACGTTTATTGGTTTTAGTCGTTCTGGGAATTTTCCCGTCTCAGCAATCCCATAATATTTTTCGATGTGTTTACGTGAGCGAGCGATGGTGAGTAGGTCTAGTAATTTGAAGTAATCAAAACCTAACATCTCTATTAGCCGTCCGGGGGTGCGCTCGCCTTCTGGCAAACCCATCCAGCGGTTGAACTGCTTCTGAGCATTACGCGTAGTAACCTCAATGCTCTTGATACCGTAATCCCACAAGGCATCATCCTTTCCTTCAGTAATGAAGGCAATTTGGTTTTTAAGGTCCGCCAAACGATTATTAACCGGGGTAGCAGAAAGCATCAGAACCCTAGTCTTCACCCCTTCACGAATAATACGTCGCATAAGGCGATCATAGCGGCTTTCACGATCTTTGTAGGTAACCTTGTTGCGGAAATTATGCGACTCATCAATAACCACCAGGTCATAGTTGCCCCAGTTGACGTGTTCTAGATCAACATCACCTGACATGCCACGATCACGAGACAGGTCTGTATGGTTAAGCACATCGTAATTGAACCGATCAGCCACTAGTGGGTTGCGCTTGTCGTTGGCACGATATAATGTCCAGTTCTCTCTAAGACGTTTGGGCGTCAAAACAAGCACCCGGTCATTACGCAGTTCGTAATATTTGATAATCGCCAAGGCCTCAAAGGTTTTGCCCAATCCTACGCTGTCAGCAATAATACATCCACCGTAACGATTAAGTTTATCTATAGCTCCTACTACGGCATCCTTCTGGAACTTGTAGAGTTTCCTCCATACAGTGGTTTGATGGATACCTGTAGCGGATTTGACAACGCTCTCTTCGTCCATAATGTCGCCACGGTCCTGAAAGAGTCGTTTTAATATCAAAGCAAAAATAGTACCTGCCGAATTCAACTGGCACAGTTTTTCCAACTTTTGAATGAGGTTTACCTTTTCAATCGGCGAATTTGGTAGTAATGACCATTGGTTGTCAAACCATTGCAATAAGGGCTTAATTTCTTCCGGAGAACTGGTTACTTGAATAATCCCTAAAGTATTTGCAGGGGTAATGCCCAAACCACACGTCGTCAGTTCTAACGATCCAATAGCACCAAATAACGGATTCTCCCGGTTTTCTGAAAGGATAATCACCCCTTGTTGAATTGAGCTGTTCGACTCCCTAACATCTGCCACGCGCTTGAGCTTATCAAGTATACGTCTAGCTATCCAATGACTTTGCAACATATTTCTGAAACGCCGATCTGATTCATTACCCTGGATCATGGGCAGGGTTATATTTGTTGGAACAATTAGCCGCAATTGTTGAAGTTTATTTAGGGAAGACAGAAAACGCTCCAAACCGAACACACTTACATCAGAAGCTGCTACTGAAGCTTGTTTCGCTGCAGGCGACTCTTCATTAAAAGCACTGAAGAACCGATGCCCTTCTCCGGCGCTAATTAATTCCATGCAACTATCCTCCAATTTGACATTGGTTTGTACCACAAGATAAAAACGTTAACAAGTGCCGCAGAGGTATTTCTCGACACTTTCTGTATTACGGACGTTTTTCCACTTCTTGCTGGACCCACTATCAGGATCAGACGATGATAGAGGCAACATGCCTCGCCAATCATTTGCAGAATCTTATCCACCATGGACTCCATCATTGCTTGTTTCCCCTGCTTTTTGCATTACCTCTTATTCTACCTGCGCAGCCCTAGCAGAACAGGCAGGTCCTCCAACCAACGGATAACCTTCTGAGTATATCTAGTATAAATTTCGACATATTCCAGAAGTCAGATAACTTCAATGCCCAGGGCGTAGCTTCGTTTTTCACACACCAAAATAAACCTCTGGCTCTATACCTGTTGCGCTCCATTGCAAATCATTTGTTTTTAATATAATATTAACCAAGTCATGTGTCAAGAAAATTCTGTAAGCAATATATAGGCTTGTCTAAAAGACTTTATCAATGTTATACCTCCATCCTTCAACTTGCGCTTCGGCTTGTTCATCTTGGCGCAAGGATGCAATTGTGCTATAACTTTCACTGGTCGTTATTCAAAAATTTTTAAAAATGTTGGGGGGAAAACCTTTGATACTCGTTACAGGCGGCGCAGGGTACGTGGGAAGCCACACCGTTCTGGCGCTTTTGGATAAAGGAAAAGATGTAGTGGTTTTGGACAATCTATCGACTGGGCATAGGGACCTCGTTGGTAAAGCCCACTTGGTAGTAGGAGACCTAACCGACAGAAGCTCTGTTGAGGCAGTTTTCCAAAAATTCCCCATTGAGGGAGTTTTTCATTTCGCAGCAAAGAGCATCGTTCCTGAGTCTATGAAACAACCCGACCTTTATTATGTGAACAACGTTACTGGCACCATAAACCTCCTGTCCACAATGGTAAAATACGGCGTTAAAAACCTGGTGTTTTCATCCACTGCCGCAGTGTACGGTGAACCAGAACACGTTCCCATAACTGAAGATTCGCCTAAAAACCCCCAAAACGTCTACGGCCATACAAAACTCGTCATAGAAGAGATGTTAAGAAACTACTTCGCAGCTTACTCCCTGAAGAGCGTTTCCCTGCGGTACTTCAACGCTGCAGGAGCAGACCCCGAAGGTAGGGCCGGGGAAGATCACGATCCCGAAACTCACTTGCTGCCCATAGCTTTCAACACGGCCTTGGGCAAAAGGAAGGAATTTACCGTATACGGCACCGACTACCCCACCTCTGACGGGACCTGCATAAGGGACTTCATCCATGTAAGCGATTTGGCGGAGGCCCACTTGCTGGCCTTCGAGAAACTCCAAAAGGGCGAACTGGATTGTGAGTCCTTCAACCTGGGAAGTGAAAAAGGCTACAGCGTCAATCAAATAGTGCAAGTTGTAAAAAAGGTTACGGGTATCGACTTCCCCGTGTCATATGGAAACCGAAGGGAAGGCGACCCGGCAGTATTAATAGCCTCTTCGCAGCGGGCCCAAGAAAAATTACAATGGAAGATGAAACATTCGGACCTCGAAACTATAGTATCGACAGCTTGGGCTTGGCACCAAAAACGATTTAGATAGAAACCATAAAAACCTTGGGTACTGCGCTGGATATACATTCTGCACCTTGAGGCGTTATGACATAGTTGTCTTCTACCCTCATGCCTCCTACACCCTCAATGTATATCCCTGGCTCTATAGTTACTACGTCCCCTACAACGAGCACGTCCTTGGAAGAAGGGGATAAAGTCGGCGCCTCATGAACGTCAAGACCTATCCCATGGCCGGTTCCATGGGTAAATGCGCTCCCATACCCTGCCTTCTCAATAACATTTCTTGCTGCTGCATCTACATCTGCACATCGGGCACCTGGCCTTAAAACCTGAGCAGCAGCCCTTTGGGCCTCCAATAGTATTTCATGACGATCTTTCCATTCCTCTGGAATGTCACCTAGGAAAACGTTCCTGGTTATGTCGCTCACATACCCCTTGTACCTAGCACCAAAATCAACGGTTATCCATTCCCCTACAGAAAATGCCTTATCAGAAGCCCTCCCATGGGGAAGAGCGCTTCTTGCACCAGAAGCTACAATAAACTTGTGGTCCTGCCAACCTCCATCGGCACCGATCTTGGCCAAATTGTATTCCAAAAGGGCATCAAACTCTTTCTCCGTTCTTACGTCCTTCATGGAAGCTACTGTGTCTTTCAACGCACAGGCTGCCAAGTCACACGCTTTTTTTATCAGATCGACTTCCTCTTTTGTTTTCTCCCGCCTTATAGAAGAAACATCTTGGGAAACATCGAACATCTCAAACTCCTTTGCCAGCGAAAAATACAAGGAAACGGACATCTTATCTTCCTGGACGCCCAGTCTCTTGACCGAAAGCTTCTTCATCAGCTCGATTGCCCCATCTATCAGCCTGCTTCCCTTACGATCCACAACATCAAAGGGAACCTCAAAAGCTGCCTGAGTGGTGTACCGGGCATCTGTTATAAAAAAAGCATCCCTTTGGGTCACTACTACTGCTCCACTGGACCCTGTAAATCCAGAGAAATAGTAACAGCTTTGCCAGTTGTAGCCTTCTATTACGGGAATAAACACAGCATCTGATGCCTTTTTTAGAGTTTTTTCCCGTAATTTATCCAGCCTCTTGTTTATCAATGCTCCAGAAAAAACCATTTTTACTTGACCTCCATTAACCTCCACAGCTCTTCGGTATAATCGACCTCAATGTTGCCCTTTCCTTCCACAAAGCGACCTACAACAGCGCAATCTATTCCTGCACAAGAAAAATCCTCCAAGACGGCCTCTGCATCTTTAGCTGAAACCACAGCTATCAGCACTCCTGAAGAGATAAGATGAAGAGGATCAAATTCCAACAGTTCAGAGAGCTTTCTTGTCACGGGATGTATGGGAAGACTTTCCCTGAACAGCTCTATTCCCAACCCCGCCAGCTCCATGAGCTCCGAAAGGCCTCCCAATACTCCCCCTTCCGTGGGGTCGTGCATGAACTTAGCGTATTTTCTAAATATCCTAGCTTCCCTCAATACGCTGGTTTCGGAAACCCAGCTCTTTACTTCTTCTATTTCGGAAGGTGACAAAAACCTGGACAACAAATCGGGCCTGTCTGAAGCCAAAATGGACATGCCCTCCAATCCGACATGCTTGGACATCAATATTACATCCGTAGGCCTTATCTGATCTGCCGAGAAAAGTCTATTTGCCTTTCCTATCATCGTCCCGCATATAACCGGTGAAGAATACCTCGTATTGACCTCAGTATGGCCAGTAACCACGGCCACATTGATCTCCTTACAGGCTTCATGTATTTCCTTCGCCAACTCCTGTATTGACTCCTTGGTAGTATGCTTAGGAAAGATCATGGTAGTAGCCAGGTAGTAGGGCTCTCCCCCCTTAGCTGCCACGTCGTTGGAGTTCACCGTGACCAGAAGTCTACCAGCGCCCTTCGTCGCCCCTACTATGGGGTCCGTGGTGACGATGAGATACTCATCTTCTTTCAACTTTATAACCGCGGCATCTTCGCCAACCCTTGGCCCCACAAGAACCTCTGGCCTTTTGAAACCACAAAAGGAAAGCACCGAACTTTCCAGAGCCTCTGGAGGCAGCTTGCCGCTAGGAAGCTCGTGCAGCGCCTTGTTTTTTATCATGTCTTTCACCCCTAAAACTTAAAATACAACCACAATAGTTTTGCCGGTATAAGCCTAACCTCTTGCTCATCTCAACAGAACGCAAGAAACCATTATTCTTTCGCCAAACCACGTCCAACCACTTAAGGCCGTATCTCCGGGATATTGCCCTTCCCATGGCATTGATAAGGTCTGGTTTCTTATGAGGACTTATGGTGAGAGTGGTACCTAAGTAGGCAAAGTTTCCCTCACGTGCAACCTGGGCAGCGCTATCCAACTGGGCCCTTATACAAAGGGCGCACCTTACCCCTCCTTCTGGGTAGTAAAGATGGCCGCGCAAACTTAAAAGCCAGGACAAAGGGCTATAACGCTGTTCCACCAACAAAGGCGCCCCCAAGGTCTCAGAAAGTTGTATTACAGCGTTTAGCCGCCTGTCATGCTCCTCCTTCGGATGTATGTTGGATCCATAAAAATATCCCCATACATCCTCATTTTCCTTGAGGAGCTCCGTCCAGGGCACCGTTGCATCTGGGGCACAGCATATGTGCAAAAGAACCCGCCCTTGTGTTTTCATCTACGTTATATCCCTCACAGTGGAAGCGAATATAAGATAACCCGTGTGGCCTACCATAATATCCTCCGGCCTTATTCTTTTCGCATTAGTTTTGTAATAACGCAAGAAAAGTTCCATAACTTGAATATCCACATAACCGTGATCGTTAAGGCCCTCAAGGGTTTTCTCTATTTGGTTCGTGGTGGGAACCAGGATTCCCAGCCTACTGCCAGGAGAGAGAGCTTCCTTAGCCTGTCTTAGATAATCCCAAGGAGTAGGCACATCCAAGAAAAGAGCATCTGCGTCTCGCTCGTCAAATCCCTCAGCGATGTCTTTTACTTTGAATTCCACTCTATGGGCAACGTTCCACTTTTCGCAGTTGCGCCTCGCAAGAAGGGAAAACTCCTCTCTTCTATCATATGTATATACTTTGCCCTCGTCCCCCACGAAATGTGCCAAAGCCGCAGTCAAACTACCCGAACCTGTCCCACACTCAACCACTTTTGATCCTGGTCCAACACCAAGGGCCACGATGATCATACCTATTTCCTTGGGGAAAATAATTTGGGTTTTTCTTTTTATCCTCCGACTGAACTCAAGAACATTGGGTCTTAATATGTAGAACATGCTCCCCAGGTGAGTCCTCACTCCGTCCCCGTAGGAGCGACCTATTATGTCATTATGATTGATCACGCCAAGTCTGCTATCCAACTTGGCACCTTCCTCCAAATTCAACAAAAAAGTATCGCCTTTTTCTGGCGACCACAAAAACACAACATCTTTATCCTTAAGCATGTAATCAACCTCGCACGTTAAATTTTTGTCTTTATAGGCTCAAAGGCTTATTACACCCTCTGGTTCTTCGAAAGAATTATATATTTCATCGAAACTCTGCTCAATTTCGACAAACAAAGAAAGCAGCGTAGGGTCGAAATGGAATGGCTCTATTCTTCCATCCCCTTTCGTTATTATCTCACAAGCTTTTTCGTGAGAGAGGGGCTCCTTGTATGCTCTTCTTGAACGGAGAGCATCATATGTATCAGCAAGGGCAACTACCCTAGCTTCAACTGGGATATCCTCACCCGCTAATCCATATGGATATCCGCTGCCATCCCATTTCTCATGATGATACAAACATATAGCTCTGCCTATCCGAAGCCAAGGAGCATCGCCTAATATCTCCGCACCCCATATGGTATGTTTTTTTATAATATCGAACTCTTCCTCTGCAAGGGCATCACGTTTGGTCAGCAAATCCAAAGGGACCTTCATCTTGCCTATATCGTGGAGTCGAGAAAACAGCGCTATATCCTCGACTTGATCTGCAGGAAGGGATAAAGATTTGGCAAGCAAAAAACAGTATTTTTCGACCCTCTCCAAATGGGCAGAGGTTTCCTCGTGGAAGATCGATGTTATTGTTTGGATCCTCTCAACCATATACTGATAGGACTGCCTCAACCCCTGCAGCGCGCTCTTTGAATCTATCATTCCTCCTATATAAGACGCTATGGGCAAAAGGAGATCCAAAACCTCCTGACTTTCCTTCTTGGGCTTGGCCCATCCCAGGTAAATAACTCCAACGGGTCTGCCTAAATGAAACACAGGGAAAATGGCCTCGCTCTTGACTGGAGCTCCCATAGCCAACGACAATGGATCAGTATACACATCCTCTATCCACAAAACCTTGTCTTCTTTGAACGAAGCATCCTTTAGTCTAAGGTCTAAGCTCCTCTTTACGTCAGAAAGCTTGACCCCGTAGCCGCTTTCCGTGTAAGGCAGATATTCGTTACCCTCTTTCTTTGAAATAACCACCTCACTTGCGCCTGTTACCTCTCGTATTATATCTGCAATCCTGCCTAATCCCTTATTGAAACCTGTTGTCATGGTGACTGTTTTGGAGATCTCTATTATCCTCCTCCATGCCCTATCCCTTGTGATCAGAGCTTCATTGGTAGCCTGTAACGTTTTATTGAGCTCAGCCATTTTTTCTCCGCTAGCTAGTAGTTTCTCCTGCTGATAAACATAACTCTGGAGGGCGCTAGATAGAGCTTGACAAAGTATTCCTACCTCCTCAAGCTTGCTACGGGAAATTATCTCTCGTACCCCCCTTGCCACTTTAGAAACCGTTATGGATAGATCCTTCGGTGTTGTAGCGGCAAACAGTTTATCCTGCATATCCGAGGCCAATACCGTAATCTCTTCCATTGGAGCCAATACATATTTGAAGACTAAAAAACCAATCCCCACTATTATGATGAGCAAAGAAACATCAAAGGCCGCCATGCTTAGAATGTTGCCACAAAGCAAGTAGAAGAAACGCCTCAGAGGAATCAATACGTAAAGCCTGACACTGCCTCCCATGATGGGACTATACTTACCCCAATACAGCCTGCCGTTAAGGTCCTTAAACCACGGCCCTTTGACATTGTAGATTATAGGACCATGAAGGTTTTCGGTACCTTTCAAGAAATACGATGGACTCTTCCACAACACCTCACCGCCAGGCCCTACGAAAATCAAAAACTCTTTGTTGTCGCTCAAGTGCAAGGTTCGCCTCAGCCATTGGAAATTAGGCTCCATGGCCCACGTTAAGATCCTGCCCTCTGGATGCCTCCACAATAAAAAGGTGTTATCCTTTCCTTTGCGGGGGACACGATAGATAGCGTATCCTTCAGCCAAAGGAGAAGACTTATCGTGGGATTCCCAAAAATCCGATAAACGAGTCTCTTCTTTGAGAGAAAAATTGAAGGCTGTAGAAAAAGTCGCAGCATTTGAATCTCCATTTGTAAATATGGAATTTTTCAGTAAGGAAAGCTCTTTATCAATCTGCTGAGATATACCATCAAGCTCGCTGGACATGGTCCTATCAAGCTGATTATATTTCCACTTTATCTGAGCATAATAATTTAGCACTAAGTTGCCGAAAATGATAAGTACCAAGAATCCGATAGCTACCGTAAAGAGCTTACGGATACTCATCTAGAGGCCTCCCAATTTCGTAGAGCATAAAATCATCATTTTTACATTGTACACCAATAACATCCCCTTGGTAACCAATCATTTTAGAAATAAGCTACAGCAAGTAATCACTCATGTGCAAAACTTCCTAAGGCAAGCAAAGTATGTATTAGGAAGGTTATTTTAATTCAAAAACCACTGGGACAATGACAGTGTTTCTTATATTAGGAGCGAAAATCCACCTCTTTACGGCACTTAACGCTGCTTTATCTAAAATATCGTACCCACTACTTTTTTTTACCGCTATGTTTGCTATGCTGCCGTCCTTGTTAAGCTTCACCATCAAAAGAACTTCTCCATAAAGGCCTTTCCTTCTTGCTAACAGGGGATAAATAGGAGAGACCTTCTTTAAAACCATCTCCTCGCTCACAAATACATGTTTTTCGGACTCGTTTCCCCTTTCAGATACTTGAAGACTGCCAACTGGTGCTTTTTCCCCCAAAGCTTCTTGGGGCTTTTCCTCCGCATTTTCGCCGCTACGTGGAGTTTCTTTGATCTTTTTTGTCTCTTTTTGTGCATTGAGTTGTTTGGTTTCCGGCTTTGTCTTGGTTTCCTTTTGCAATGCCTGTTGGACTGTTTTTTTATTTGTTATTTTTTTTTCGTCTACAGCCTTGGTTTCATTGGCTTTGCTTTCATTTGTTTCGACCATTTTAGGGGATTGCTTTTCTTCTAGCGGCTCTGCAACACTTGAAACGGTCTTTCGCTCTTCTTTCACTACCTTTTGGGGTTTTAGAAATTCCAGCTTTACTACTATCCTATCCTCCGCTTTTACTCGCTCACGGGAGGGGGAAATTTTAGGTATGAAGTAAAACAACAAACCATGAACTAGGGAACTTGCTATTATAAATACAATAATGCGCTTCAATTTTCCCTTCGCTCCTCCACTAACAGTCCCGCTTCAGAAATTCCTGCCTCCTTAAGGAGATCTAAAAGAGATATAACCTTTTCATAGGGCAAACGCTTATCTGCCGCAACAGCCACACTTCTTTTGTTAATTTTCATGTTTTCTATAAGCGGTAGGAGGTCTTTTTCATCCACAACTTTGTCATCTACCTTAAAATCTCCATCCGCCAAAATTTCGATTATTACCGGTTCTACTGAAGAGGTCTCCCCTTTCGCTTCAGGTAAAGCGACACCTAACTGACTTTTGGCGAAAGTTGTAGTTAAGACCAAAAAAACCACCAACAAGAAAAGGACATCTATTAGAGGAGTAAGCTCCACTTCCGGAGAAGTTCTTGTTCTTGGTCTTCTTTTCATTTTTTGACCTTCTTTCCATAAAGGTTAGCCGTCGCTTCCAGTACGAGCATGGCAGTTTCCGGTGCCTTAGGCCCAGGATGAAATAAAAGGTCACTTTTAACAAGAGCTACTTTTCCCTTCTTGATCGCGTCAATCGGCAGCTTGCCAAATTCACTTAAAAAATCTTGGACCCCCATGGACATGCCTGTCTCTGCAGATGCGATCAATATTACATCAGGATCCATCAAAAGAAGTCTTTCTCTATCTATGTTGGGGAAAGTAAATTTTATCGCTTCCGCCGCGTTACGTATACCAATCCAGTCCAAGATATCGTCTATGTAGTTGTATCCACCAACGACAGTCAAAGGGTCATGCCATACGACAATAAGCACAGAAGGACTGCCTTCAGGAAAGGTCTCCTTTACGAGAGCCCTTATTTTGTCCAACTTGACTACGACGTTATGCCAAGTTTCTTCAGCTTTTCGAAGACAACCAAGGGCATCTCCGATCCTGTAAAAGCTTTTTTCTACCTCCATCAGGCGCCGGTGAGGCTCTATCTCAAGAGCCCCCACTCCAAAGGCCTTTATCCTTTCCAATATCTCATGGTGAAACGTAGAGACACCTATAACTAAATCGGGATCCAGCGACATGATCTTCTCCAGCGACGGATTGGAGAATCCACCAACAGAATCAACATTTCCCTTTTCTCTTAGCGGGTCGTAACTTGTAACTCCCGCTATTTTAGACGTATAACCTAAAAGCTCTAGCGATTCAGTCACGCTGGGAGCCAAAGACACGATCCTGTTGATTCCCTCGTCTGCCTCTGCTGAATCCGCGGCAAGCCACCCCACAAAAACCAATACGACGGCTAGGAAAAATATTATTGGAGGACTTTTATGAGTTTTGTCCTTCCACATTCTCGCCTCTCCCTAACAATTTTTCCCTTATGATGAAATCCACGCCTCTAGAAAGAGTCTCTTCCATGTCTTCCACCTTCGATTGAAGGTACGTTAAGCTCAATATGACAGGAATGGCAAGAGAAAGACCGGCAACCGTGGTAATTAAAGCTTTCCATATTCCTTCAGCCATCATTGCCATATTTGCCCCGCTAAATCCAGGCAAATTGCGAAATACGTCTATCATCCCCAATATGGTACCTAAAAGCCCTAAAAGAGGGGCAATTCTTGAGACCACTGCCAAAAAGCTCAAGCCCCTTTCAAGCTTGAAAAGCTCCCTTCTTACCTCTTGTTCCAGTAAGATCTGAAGGGCATCTGAATCAGCTTTCCAATGGTCTACAGCTACCTTAAGAACTCTATGGAGAGACGATTTTCCAGACATCAAAAGTTCCGCTGCGCCCTTATGATCCCCAAGATACAGCCTCTCTCCCAAAGCAGTTTCCAACTTCTGAGGGTCAGTGGACTGTACCTTGAAAAACCAGAGTCTCTCCAAAATTATTGCCAAGGACAAAACCGACAATATGGTCAACACCCATAATATGGGTCCCCCGTAGGTAAAAATTTCCATATCCACAGCTCCTTTTGAAAGTTTTTGCCTACTTTAGGTTACTCTCTATTACCTCCACCAGATTATCAGGGGACAACCCCATCAAGGAGATTACCTCTTCAGCGGTTCCTGAATCTCCATATCTATGGACTCCTAGCTTCACAAATTTGGAAACACACCCCAACTCCAACATTTTTTCAGCAACTATGGAACCCAGTCCGCTTCGCCAGTGGTGATCTTCGTAAGTAACAACCAATCCTGTCTTGGTTGCCTCTTCTATAGTGGCTTTATCTATCGCTAGTGGCGCGCTAACGTTGAAAATCTTGACGGAGATTCCCTTGGCCTTGAGTTTTTCCCAGGCTTCTATGGCCCTGTAAACCATGTGCCCACAGCACAAAATCGCCCCATCGGTACCATCACGAAGCAAATCTGACTTCCCATACTCAAACTCATATTCCTCATCATAGTAGCAAGTTCCGTCCTCTTTGGTTATCACTGGTACTTTGCTCCTACCCATGGCAACACATACGTTACCGTGAGAACCTATGGCCCACCTTACCACCCTGTCCGTTTGGTTGGGATCCGCAGGCAAAACCAGCTTCCACCCGAACATGTTCCGCATTAGTCCAATGTAATCTATACACTGGTGAGTCTTACCGTCTTCTCCTACGTCAAGCCCTATATGAGTCAATATCAGCTTGAGGTTTGTCTCATTTATATCGTTGAGCCTCTGCTGGTTATAAACCTCTGTCAAGCCGAAAACACCGAAGTCCGCCCACACACTCACAACCCCTCCGCAGGAAGCTGCGCCTGCGACCGTTGCCGTTGCATGCTCTTGGATTCCCATTTCAAAGAACCAATCTGGGCAGCTCTTAGCAAAACCATTGACCTTAACTGACCCTGCCAAGTCACAATCGAATACCAAAATTGGCGTTCTCCCTGGAATTTTATAGTTTGCCAGCCCTATGTCCATGAGAGCCTCACCGAAAGCGGATCTACAGTCAGTCTTGACATCTGGAAGATATGTTCTGGGCTTACCCAGCTCAACGAACACGCCAAAATCCTTGCGAAGGGATTCAATCGTTTTTTTGCCAGCCATTTGGATTCTACTTACCTTAGCACGATCCAATAGTTCCGGTGTTCCGCCTAGCTCCATAACGGCCTTCTTGTATTGTTCCTCTGACGCTGCTTTTCCGTGAAAATCAGGAGTCCCCTCCATGAACGAAACGCCTTTACCCATGGTCGTCCTGCACAAAACCACAGAGGGCAAGTCATCTTCCATAGCTTGTCTTACAACTCTATAAATAGATGCAAAGTCGTGCCCATCAGCCTCGTAAACCTTCCAACCATCAGCTTCCCAAAGGGAAACTATGTTAAACGGCATTACTTCTTCCAGTTTCCCCGAAATTTGTATATCATTCCAATCTACCAAAACGGTTATGTTATCCAAAGCATTTTTCACAGCCACCCGCCTGGCTTCTGCGACTTGACCCTTTACTTGCTCTCCATCTCCCATTAATACGAACACATGATCCTTTGATTTCTTCGCCTTCTTAGCCAAGGCAAAACCTACACCAGCAGCTAAGCCCTGTCCCAAATTGCCGCTGCTCCAATCTATCCCAGGGACCTCCCTTTCTACATGACCAGGGAAAGGACTGCCCCCCTTCCTGAAGAGAGCCATAACCTCCTCTGCATCAATAAAACCATAGTATGCCAAAGCTGCATATGCTCCGGGAGATGTGTGCCCATGGCTTATCACCACATGGTCTCTGTCGGTGCTTCTTGCATTTTGCGGCGTTAAGTTCGCAAGACCATAGATGAGAAGATACATTTCCATGCTGGACAAGGAACCGCCTATATGTCCACTTTTGGCTGCCGTGGTCATGGTCAAAGCCCAAAGGCGACATTTCCTGGCTGCATCTTTCAGAGCCTCTATAAGCTCCTCGTTTAGTTCCCTTTCTTTATAATCGCGCAGAACCTCTTTTATGTTTATCTCCATACCAAACTCTCCCCTTTCGTTTATGCACTGAAATTATACCCTCTATCAGCAAACAAAAAAACGGCGGCCTTGAAAGGCCGCCGTTTGTTATTGCAAATTTACCTTAACCCAGAACTTCCTCTGCAGGTGTATAAGGCAGACCCCATGCCTCCGCGACAGCCTTGCAAGTGACCTTGCCTTTGTACATGTTCAGGCCTTTCAAGAGGGCTGGGCTTTCTTTACATGCAGCCTCCACGCCCTTGTTCGCCAGAGGTAGACCATAACGTATGGTGTAGTTGTTCAAGGCAAAGCTTGCAGTCCTTGCATAAGCTCCCGGCATGTTAGCAACACAGTAATGTATCACTCCATCCACAACATAGATAGGATCACTGTGGGTCGTAGCCTTTGAAGTTTCGGTGCAGCCACCCTGGTCTATAGCCACATCGACTATCACTGAGCCTGGCTTCATCATCTTCAGATGGTCCTTCTTGATAAGCTTAGGAGCCTTGGCTCCAGGAATCAGAACTGCTCCCACCGTTATATCCGCCTCCTGGAGGGCTTTTTCCAAATTGACCTTGTCGCTGTAAACAGGGAAGACGTTGGCCGGCATTATGGTCTCCAGGTACTCAAGCCTATCTGGGTTTATATCCAGTATGGTCACCTTGCATCCCAGGCCAGCAGCTACTTTGGCTGCATTGGTTCCCACCGTTCCGCCACCAATTATGGTAACGTTCGCAGGTGCTACGCCAGGAACACCCGTTGGGAGCAAGCCCTCTCCGCCATAAGGCTTGGCAAGGTAGTACGCTCCCATGAGAACGGACATTCTACCTGCTATCTCGCTCATGGGTTTGAGGAGAGGCAGCGAACCGTTGGCTTCTGTAACGGTTTCGTATGCTAAAGCTATTATCTTTTTTTCCATGCAGGCTTTGGTCAGCTCTTCATCGGCCGCAAAGTGGAAATACGTATAAATGAGCTGTCCCTCTTTCATTCTGTCGTATTCCTCAGGAAGAGGCTCCTTGACCTTAACTATCATATCTGCTACGTTCCAAACCTCATCTGCCGTATCCAAAATCTTGGCACCAACGGCTACATACTCATCATCAGTTATACCAGACCCCAATCCTGCACCCTTCTGAATGAACACTTCATGACCTGCAGCCACGTAAGCGTGCACTGCAGCGGGTATCAACCCAACCCTGTATTCGTGGTTTTTGACTTCCTTAGGGCACCCTATTTTCATTAAAATTACGCCTCCTCTTTAACTTGATAGATTCCGCTAGCCGCAGTGTATATTGTATATCTTACAGCAAAAACCTTCAACCCCTTACACCTTTATTTTATCTATTTCTCCATTTAAACGTAGACCCTGGGAACCCTGGGTGTAAACAAATTCGGTATTTCGTAGTTAATGGTCCCCAAGTGCTTCGCTATTTCCTCGGGAGTTATTTCTTCATTCCCTTGCGGCCCTACCAAAACCACCTCGTCTCCTACCTTTACATCAGGGATATGGGTGACATCCACCATTGTTTGATCCATGCAGATGTTGCCCACTATCGGTGCTCTTTGGCCTTTTATCAGGACTTCGGTCTTCATTGAGAGACTCCTAGGATACCCATCATGATATCCTATGGGCAATACAGCTATTCTCTCCTCTCCTCTAGTCATATATCTCAATCCATAACTTATGCCACTACCTTGCGGTAGAGTTCTAACGCATGCCACTGCAGTAACAACCTTAAAGGCTCTTTTAAGCTTTATCTTTTTTTTGCACCATTCAGAGGGCCACATACCATAGAGAATTATTCCCGGCCTTACTGCATCCATGTGCATGTGACTAAAGTTCAACGTCCCTGCGCTATTGCAGCAATGCCTCAACCTAAAGTGAACGTTCTTCGTTCTCAAAACATCAAGTACGTCACAGAATCGCTTAAATTGTGTCTCGGTGTACGACCCGTTTCGCTCATCAGCCGTAGCAAAATGAGTGAATATCCCCTCGATTTCAAGTCCCTTCATTAAAAGGAGCCTCTCTACTACTTCAGGAACCTCTTCAGGCAAAAAGCCGATACGGCCCATACCTGTATCGACTTTGATGTGAACTCTTGCTCTCTTACCCAAGTCGATAGCTGCTTTGCTTAGTGCGTCGGCAAAAGACAGGTCCGTTATCGTGGATGATATATCCTTGTTTACGTACTCCTCTGCTACTGACGCCGGGGAAGGCCCCAAAACTAGTAGTGGAAGATAGATTCCATTTTCTCTGAGAATGATAGCTTCATCAGGAGTCGCAACAGCCAATCTTGAGCACCCTGCTTCTATGAGAGTCTTTGCTACCTGAACCATACCCATTCCGTAGCCATTGGCCTTTACTACCCCTATAATTTGGGATTTTTCCTTCAACAGCCCCTTGACCTGTAAGAAGTTATGCTTGATATTCTCGAGGTTAACTTCCATCCTGGTTGGGCGAAAATTCAAGGCACTCACCCCCTCTGATTAATATCTGCGGGGGACATTTTGTCCCCCGCGCGTCGCTATATCAGTGCAAAACAAATTACTTATTTTATTAACCCCTGCTTCCTCTTCGCGTCAAAATCCTTCACCAACTTGCGCATCTCGTTGGACAACCACAAAAGGGCTATCAAGTTAGGTGCGGCCATCAAACCGTTCATTGTATCTGAAAGGTTCCATATATTGGAGAGGAACTCACCCCCTCCTCCCCAAGCTCCCACGACAACAACCAAAATCCAAAGGGCTTTGTATATGGGGGTTATTTTAAGGCCAAAGATGTATGTGGCTCCGGTCTCACCGTACCAGTACCACCCCAAAATGGTTGAGAAGGCAAACATTGCCAAACCAGCGGAGAGAACCATGACTCCGGTTTTCCCTAAAACAGACTGGAAAGCTGTCAGTGTTAGCTGAGCCCCCGTAAGGTCAGGAGAACCAGTTAGAGTGCCGGTGGCCAAAATGCTTATGCCAGTTATGGAACACACTACCAAGGTGTCAGTAAACACTTCGAAAAGGCCATAGCAACCCTGCCTCACAGGGTGATCAACTATGGCGGTAGCATGAACCATTGGAGCAGAACCCAATCCTGCTTCGTTGGAGAAGACACCCCTGGCAACACCCTTGGTCAGAGCCATCTTAACAGACCATCCTGCTATGGCTCCAGGCATAGCCATGGGATCATTGAAAGCATATTTAACGGCTTGCCCTATAGCAGCAGGAACCATATCTATGTGCATGAAAACTACGATAAGTCCACCTACAATGTAAAAGATAGCCATGAAGGGAACAAGGTATGTCGTGACGTCGGAGATCCTCTTCAAACCTCCCAGTATAACCAAAGCAACCAAAACAGCTACGACTATCCCCGACACCCAGTGGGGGACGCCATATCCCAAATAAAGAGCTTCAGCGGTTGAATTAGCCTGGATGGCGTTACCTATACCGAAAGCTGCAAAGGTGGTAAAAAAGGCAAATAGCCAAGCCAGCCACTTCTGCCCTAGGCCTTTCTCCATAACATACATGGTTCCGCCGCGCCAGTTGCCTGCAGCGTCCTTTTCACGGAACCTCACGGCAAGCGCAACTTCGGTCATCTTAGTGGTCATACCGAACACAGCGGTAACCCACATCCAGAATAGGGCACCCGGTCCGCCCAAATGCAAGGCTGTCGCGACCCCGGCAACATTTCCTGAACCCACAGTTGAAGCCAAAGCAGTGGCCAGAGCACCAAAAGAAGAAATGGTACCCTCACCTTCTGCTTTCTTTCCTAGCTTACCTAGCACCTCTTTAAACATAAATCCAAAATACCTAACCTGCGGAAAACCCAAAATGATCGTGAGGTATATGCCCGTTCCCACCAGCAAAGCTAACATGGGTGGTCCCCACACAAAACCATTAACCACACTGTTGATCCTCATTAAGGTCTCCAACTGTAATCCCTCCTCTTCTTAACCCACACGACTTCCCCTACAACTTTACGCCGAATCGCAGGAAAACCAAGCACCTCGACTTTTATTAATCACCTCCTTCACAAACAACTACGCCCTAATTATATCATCAAGCTAAACACAAAAAAGAGGTGCATCCCCTTTACAAGCGGTTACCACGCTCAACTAATAACCAGGGACAACACCTCTTTTCGTGTTAAGTTTGATATTACAAAGCTACAAAGTTTTTACTTATATATATCCCTTTTCCTTTAACACCTCTGTAGCCTTAGCTAGCTTCTGTGCCGACACCTTTACAACTGGCCCCGTGCATCCCATGGCAGATTCGGCATAAATGCCATTTTTCCAGAGTTCCTTTACCGCATCCTCTATAGATAAGACGTCGATGCCATGGACTTCTTCTTCCGTAGGTTCTGCCGGTGGTGGCGTCACTTCTTCTTTCGTCGTTGGAGTACTTTGTCGCATAGAATCAAGCACCCCAGAAAGACCTGCCTGCTCGGCCAATTTCAATTCTCTTTCAACTACGTTCCCAAGTTTCCCTCTGGCTGCTTCCGCTGTGAATTCTATGGCGTTGCATATCACCGGAGCACCCGATGCTCTGGAGATTATGGATACTATGTAGGGCCAGCCTTTTCCTACGGAAGGCCCATATCCCCATCCCAGAGCCTCGTAGCTTCCACCTGTGTTGAACGCTGAAAAAAGTTTTATCAGTACGTTCCCGGTTAAGGTATCGGTCACACAGACGTCAACAGCACCAGCCAAAAGGTCGTTACCTCTTAAGATAGCTCCCCCATCTTTGCGGACGCTCTCTCCAAAGGTCAAAGGATAGCCATGTTCAACGAGCTCTGATAGCTTTCTATAGACCACTTGAGCTCCTTCAACGTTCAGAATACCAATTTTAGGATTCTCTATTCCCACGGCCTTTGCCACGGCGTTTCCATAAATAGCGTTGAGTACCATAGCTTCCAGCCTGGAAGTAGAGCTCGTTCCTGTCGTGGAAGCGATAAACATGGCCTTGCCCTTGGCTGGGGTCACCACCCTACCTATAGTTGTAACCCCCAATGGGAATGGATAGTGCAAAGCCACTGCACCATCTATGGTACCTGAGCTCAAAGCTTCTTCCATGGCCTTTGCGACTTCGCCTTCATCTTTTGAAGTCTCGATCCATTCAAAGCCATGATCGTCTGCAGGCTTAGGACCTATCATAACAACCTCTACGCCCTTGTTTTTGGCCCTAGCAAGGAGCGCTCCTTCCAGCAACTCCTGGTCTCCATGCTCACTACCAGAAGCCATGAGCCCCACTCTCATCGGCTTTTCGCCGTATCTGGCTTTCTGAACTATCTCAGAAAGCTCTTCTCCTATTATCCTTTTTAAGCTATCCATGAGACAACACTCCTCATTGCTCCTTCTTAAGGTCGTCTGCCAGTTCCTGCAGCACATCCAGAATGGTTTCCCTTATCTCTTCTCTCGTGAGCGCCGCCTTCTCTTCCTCCTTCTGATCCTGTTCTATAACGAAGGAAGCTCCATCGGAGAGGTTAGTCAACCTTGCCAAGAACAAACTACCTTTACCAATGATCATAGCCCTTTTCATTTCATTGGCCTTTATGGCATCACAAGCATGTCCTATGAAGGGAACACCCGAAGGAATATGCCCTTGAGTATGGGCAAACCCTGGAATGCCCTTCGCTTTGACGAATTCGTTCATGGCGCTCTTCTCCAAACGCCCTTTCATGACAGCGAGTGCTGCAATCATTTTGAAATTAGCCAGAGGCACATCTCCTGCTCCAGCAGGCAACGTGATCTCAGGTATCTGCAACTCCGCTGCGTATTTGTCTACGTCGTTAAAATCCAGTCCCAATTTCTGAAGGGGCTCCCAGACCAAGGCGCTGGTTATGGCTTGCGGAGAGGCACCGGCTCCAACAGAGTGTTTCCCCAGTGCATCGAGCCTTATTACAGGATTTTCTCCATCTGATGGCCCCAAAAGAACGGCAAATCCGCCAAGACAATCCTCTAAAGCTGGCATACCTTTCTTCACGTGATCTCGGCTGTTCATGTAAAGCTTGGGCACTGCACCCCCTGCCAAGACAACCACGTTTTTCCTGGCTCCGCATGCAACCTGGCATGCGCCTGCAATGATCGCGTTCACGGGACCAGCGCAGAAGCTTCTGACATCGCAGCCAGAGGCGTTGCTGCATCCAGCTATCTCCGCCACAGCCTTGGCGAAGTTGCCTCCACCTCTCTGGTTGGCATCTCCAGCTGCCTCCTCTGAGCACTCTATGACATAATC
Source organism: Thermovirga lienii DSM 17291 (assembly GCA_000233775.1). Classification (NCBI taxonomy): domain Bacteria; kingdom Thermotogati; phylum Synergistota; class Synergistia; order Synergistales; family Thermovirgaceae; genus Thermovirga; species Thermovirga lienii. Next base: position 1,356,619 of record CP003096.1, read on the forward strand.
AATTTCTTCCGGTTTCAAACCTGCATTCTTCATCAAATGGAGCAAGGAAAGCACTCCTCCGGCCTTACAAGCTATGTTCTCCAGGAGGACATACGATGAAAGACACTCATCCGTCTCGTGCCCCCTCCTGCAGCATCCCACAAGCCTTTCACCCAAATATAAAGGAAGAGCCTCCTGCTCGCTTACTTCTTTTGATATCTCTTCTTCGGCATGTCCACTTTCAAGTCTCTTTAAGTGAGATTCATTCAAAAGGGGGTGTTTCTCCAACTTTCCCCTTATTTCTGCAGCGAAACTTTGCTCTAGCCATATTATGTCGAAGACATCACATATATCCATCAGCCCAATGAATTCGTCCTCGGGCATTATTTCCCCATATTTGCCAAAACGGTCGAAACTCTTCAATCTATTTTCGTACATAGGGCTAGGCTGCTGCTCCAGATCCGTTAAAGAAATGCCACCTATGTAGGCCTGGTTGGGAGCATATGCGCAAGCCTCTTCGAAACTTTGCATTTTACCCTTAAGGTTTCCTAAGAACTCCGTCTCTCCTCTCAAAACTCTCTCCGTGAAAGGAGTATTGCCGTAATGAAAAGCCAGATTTGGAACGTGATTTAAGCAGTAAGAATAGCCTTTTATCGATGCTTTAGCCATTTTGATTTCCTCCTCCTAAAAAAGGGAGGGGAAAGACACACTTCCCCCTCCCTTTTAAATGTTAATCATTAAACACAGTTTGGTCTTCCACCTCTGTCTGAAGAGCCTTGAGGGCCTTCATTACGAGATGCTTGCGTATCGCTTTCTCTTCTTCTTTGGTTTTTGTTGGATCTCCTAAAGGATGAGGTATAGCAACGGCAGGAACTATTCTGTTAGCTCCTACAGTCAAGGAAATGGGTACTATCGTGCAGACATGAACCACAGGCAAACCTGCTCTTTCAATTTCTTTTACGATCGTTGCACCGCAACGAGTACAGGTTCCTCAGGTCGAAGTCACTATTACTGCATTGACGTTGGCATCTTTCAGTTTCTGCGCAATCTCGGCTCCAAATTTCTTAGCGTTCGCAACAGAAGTTCCGTTACCAACTGTTGAATAGTATACCTCATGGAACTTTTTAATGACCCCTTCTTTCTCCAACTCCCTCATGACATCCACCGGAAGAACCCGGTTAGGATCCTCATTGGCATACGTGGGATCATATCCGCCATGAGCAGTCTCATGAGTCTCAGAGGTGATAGTCTCCATTCCTGCCAGACTGTACTCACCATACTTGGACGCGCTGGACGCCTCAATATGATCGGGGTTGCCCTTGGGAACAATTCCTCCCGATGTCACCAAAGCCACAGTGGCTTCGGCCATATTTGTTATAGGAGGATTGGGTGGCACCCTATCAAACACGGGCATTGGATACTCCGTAACGTACGGCTCGCCCTTAAGTTTTTTCACGAACATCTCCACTGCCCTTGCAGCGCCTATTTTGTCTGCAAAGTAGTTGATCCTTACGCCCTTAGGAATATAACCCTCTTCCTCTGGTCTCCCTATGGGCTCTCCACGAAGCTGTTTGAGTAGGAGCTTAGCCATTACAGGTATGGCATCCTTCATGCCCCTGGCGCTATCCGCCGTCTTTACTATGTATGTTGCCTTCCTGAACATATCGACACCGGGGTTCTCCTCGTACATACCAGTGACAGTGGGTATGCCAAGCTCTTTGGCAACAGCTTCGCAAACTGCGCCGCAGGCCGTACCGTACCTACCGGCATTAAAAGCCGGACCTGCTACCAGGGCATCTGGCTTGAATCCCGCAATAAGCTCAAGAATCTGCTTCTTTGCCTCCTCTATATTGTCGGCAAAGTAGGAATCTCCACATATAATCGTTCCTACAATTTCTGCCTCACCGCCAAGGGCAGCATTAAGCGCCATCCCGGGCCCTACTGCACCATCTCGTGCCTCAGGCTTGTAGTCAGCTTTTTCTTCTCCTCCAACACCAGCAAAAAACTGGTTTATGTAATGCACTACTCGATACGCCATTCTTCCCCCCCCTTCCGCAGATATCTGTTGTCTAAAGGGAATATTTGCTGTACTGCTCTCTTATCTTTTTAACCGCTTCAGCAAGTGCTTCAGTGTCAAGGACCATCTCCATCATGCCAATCTGTTCTTCCCAGATGGAGGGGTCAGCCTCTTCCTTGATTTCCTGCTCGAAAACATGATATACGGCGAGTCCCAACGAGACTCCTGCCAATGGACCTGCAAAGGTCGGATCACCGTTTGTGACGGTCTCAGCATATATCTCGGCCCCTTCTGGATCGGAAGAACCCAATACCACAACTACGTTCTCTGGGCCAAATTTTTCTGCTGCATCCTTAACCCTCTGCTGGTTCTGCAGGTCCATCGCTCCTGCAGCCGTTCAGACGAAACATTCTGTTACGGAGAAAACTATATCAGCACCGCTGTTTTTCAAGCTCTCCTCCATAGCCGGCCCGGCGACGCCGTCGCGCTCTCCTAGGAGGATCAGCTTTTTCCCCGCTAGCTTACCCATGACTTACACCTCCTGTCTTTAATCTTTAAAGTCCTAACCTAAAACATTAACCTGTGTAAGCAGCTATCCTATTGAAACCAAGCTCACTGGTGGCACCAGTTATTGCCTGAATTTCCGTTTCAATGGAGCCGTCTTCTCTAAGGGAGCCGTCGAAACCTCCTGCTATTACGTCAGCATACTCTGGGAAACCAATGACCTTGTCCATCTTCGGTAGCACAACCACTTCGTTTGCGTTACCAGCGGTAACCACTGCATCAGCCTCAGGGCAGGCATCAGCAAGGGATTGGCTTGCACCATCCCTACCTGCATATTCATCAGTCAAAAGAACCGTTTTGATGCCCGCCTTTTCTGCCTTGCGACAGTTCATTATCAGGTCTGTATCTGGGTTCCCAAATCCTTCTTCGGTGATTATGAGCCCATCAACCCCTAAAAGCCTGGCAAGTTTTACCGCATAGGAGGAGCTTCTCTTCTTATCTGCAAGTGTAGTGTTCTCGTTGGTGATTATGCACCCAACAAAATTGAAATCCTTGCCATGCCTTGCGTACATTTCCTTTATAACAGGGTTGTTGAGATGAGAATAAGTGTTGTTCTTGTCGCAGGCGGAGACGCAGTTGCCAGAAATAATTGCTCCATCCATTACTTCGTTGGGGTGTATTAGCGTGGGCAATATCTTTTTAGCATCTACTCCATAAACATAGGTGTCATGGAGCAACCCCTGGGATTGCAGCATGTAAAGATATGCCACCTTAGGAAGGCCCTCATGGGACTTCATGGCCTCGGCAAAGCAAGGTAGCTCATAAACCTCCACATCATCGGCCTTTGCCCCTTTTGCGGCACAGGCCAAATAATAAGCCACCTTCAAACCGGCCACGCGGCAAGCAGCTTCATAGTCATGCTTCTCAAGCCCTTCTTTGGGTTCAAAAACCAAAACAACGTTATTTGTCTTGGAGAAAGGAGTGTACTCCGCGCCAGGGCCTGACATGTCGATGATTCCTTCCTGGAACCCGACTATTTTGCCACATGTCACGACTGCAGCGCCGGAAAGCACCAAAGTTTTACCATAACCCACTGTATCCACATCGCCTATGAATCCAGGGAAAACTTCGTTCTCCCCTTCGAGTTTGCATCGGGGTTCAACGACATCCTTTACAGGCATGATCCTTACGCTTTCTCCAGGTCTAGCGAGGTCGACAGATACTTTAACGAAACGTTCATCCTCTAAAAGCATTTTTTCTATTTCTTCTTTGTTAATGTATAGTACGCCCCCATCAAAAGAAGTCTTCTCCCCCCACTGTAAATCCTTTACTTTCACCTTATGCAGTTCTAACCTCAAACTCAATCCCTCCTTTCATTGTCGTATTCTTTCTACTAGAGCAGCTTTTCCACTCTCTCCCTTATGGCCTCAGGTGTAACATCCCCGCCTGTGATCCTGTCCTTCAATTCCCCATCTTTGTAGAAAAGGAACGTAGGAACGCCCATCACTCTGAGGGAAATCACCAATCTCCTGTTTTCTGCCACATTGAGCTTGCAAAACTTAACCTTGCCTTCGTATTCCTTTGCAAGCTCCTCAACCTGAGGCATCAACGCCAAACAAGGACCGCACTTTGGCCCCCACAGGTCTACCACTACTGGCAGTTCGCTTTTGATAACTTCGTCCTCAAAATTATCCTTGTTTACCTCTATCATCTCTTTCACCTCCTTTTAAAAATCTTTCTGATCGCTCCACATCGGAGCGCCTTTTAACAATTCCAGCTATGCTGTATTAAGCTTTATCCCGTATCTTTCCAAGTTAACTGACACAAGGTACAAATCTAGGGTAGCAAAATCATCAAGAATCTCTTGGGAAAAATGTTTGAACGAAAGGGGATTTGCTCCCTCAGGGAAACCAGAGGAAAATCGTTGGATACTACCTTCTATTAGCTGCAGTGATTCCAAATCCACCTGATGAAACTTGTGATCCTCTACCGCTTTGCGGCCAAGAAGTATAGTTCTGTAAGGTTGCTGTTTCGGAGTAAAATTACCGTAAAGGGGATGATTTAGAAGGGTCCACCCTAAGTGTATGTAGTCTCTCGCTTTCTCAAAAACAGATAAAGCACCACCACTGACTAGCTCGAGGCAAGAAGAAACCTTACCTTCGAGCAGAGGATTGTTCGAAACGACCTTATATTCTTTGTATTCGTCGAACATTGGAAAACCCCCTATTACTTGAATAGGTGGGTTCTCTGTTCCTGCGATGCCACAAGAGACAGAGGGGCATCGTGTTCAGAGACTCGTCCAGCCGCAATCCTTTAGCCTGAGAGTTTCCCCCAGCAACCTTCCGCTAGGGTTGCACCTTCGGCGCCTCTTTTATCCCTTACAGGGCAGAGGTCTCTCTTGCGGCCTTCATCCGAACCTAGCAAGTGTATTTTTGCACAAATACCTCTGTCGGTCAACCGATTTTGTTGAATTTAATGTAGATGAGCCTATATTTCGTTCCGTCTACTTTGGTAAAGTGAAAGAGATAATGGAAAAGGCGGGTACCTCTCCTTTATACTGGTGCTGCAACAACAACCAAAACAAAGGAAAAAGGAGGTAACCCGCCATGACTTCATTATACCAGCGACTAAAGGAATCAGGGAATCCCAAAGCCCCTATGGAAGTTATATGCGACTTGATAGAAAAAGGTAAAACAGCCAAAGAAATAGCTAACATCATGGGAATTACTGAAAGATGGGTTAGAACATTGATGAAACGGAAAAAAGATGGCCTATCTGCCAAAGAATTATTGCACAAAAAAGGTCCCAGATCCCCTCATCCAAAAAGAACTAAACCTCACATCGAAGCTTTGGTTATTGAAACTCAACAGAAAACCAACATGGGTCCTAGAAGACTTGCAAGAGAGCTGAAAAGAACCCTCAATCTGAATATATCTTCCTACACCATCAGAAACATCTTACGCAGAAACAACGTTAAAACTAAAAAAGTACGTTCTAGAAACGGAAATAAACGCTACTATGCCAACCTAAACCACTGGGAAGCCCTACAATACTTCCAGATCGATTCAAAACATATAGCAGACGCAAAGACTCTCCCACCAAAAGCATATGCTGCCCTGTTTAAATACAGGCTTCCCAAATACCAATTTACCGCTATCGATATCAAAACAAGAATGAGAATCTTATGCTTCTCCGATGAATGCTCTTTCGCAAATGGCTTCTCCTTCATACTTTACATCGCCTTCCTCATGCGGGCTTTGGGCATCAGACATAGAATGTTCTTCCAAACTGACAACGGGAGCGAATTCGGCGGATCTGAAGAAAGCAGAAAAAGAAAAATATTGCAGGAAAAATTCCTAGAACCCTTAGGCGTTACTCTCCTCTCCATACCAAAAGGAGAAAAAGAAGCCCAAGGTTTTGTGGAACGAAGTCATCGCACCGATGATGAGGAATTCTACATACCTGCACTACCTCACATAACATCCCGAAAGGTCTTTATGACTTCTGCCGCAAGCTGGGTAAAATATTACAATCAAAAACGATCTCATGGAGGCAGAGATATGAACGGGAAAACTCCAAAGGAAAAAATATTTGAACTCTCACTAGTCAGTTCTAAAGCCGCTACTTCCATACCCCCTATACTCTTGGACAAAGTAAACACCTTTATACTAAAAATGGTGGGAGCTCAAAACATCTCCTGGGACTCCCACCATCTCCTTCAACTAATTAAACGGAAGCAATTTGTGGCCCCTTACATTTTGTTGAATTTAAAAACGTAAGAGCCGGCCCTTCTAGGGCCGGCTCTTACACGGCTATGACTACTTTTTCATTACCATTTCAGGCCAGTGATGAATATGTAAGCGATAGCGATAGGGGCAATCACTCTGCACACCCAGAGCCATGCAGTGTGAAGGGCAAAAGGTTTTGTGCCATTGTTGGTAACTTCTTTCTCTGCTCCTTCCGTCCAGACCCAGCCCACGAACAAAGCTATAAACAGTCCGCCCAAGGGCAAGAGGACGTTGGAGGCTATGAAGTCCGCGGAGTCGAGGAAATCCCTTCCAGCAAACTTGGGAAGCTTACCCGCCAAGCCGAGCACAGAAGGGATACCCAGCAGGAATATAACAAGCCCATTAATCCACGCGGCTTTCGCTCTCGACCATTTCATTTCATCAATGAAATACGCGGATACCACTTCCAGAAGAGATATAGCAGAAGTCAACGCTGCAACGAAAAGAAGCAAGAAGAACAATCCTGACCATATGGCTCCCCCAGGCATCTTAGCGAATACGTTGGGAAGAGTGATGAAAGTAAGCCCAGGTCCTGCACCAGGCTCTACTCCAAACGCAAAAACTGCCGGGAAGATGACCAAACCGGCCAGGAAGGCTACCAAAGTATCCAGGAAACAAACCTGAGCTGCAGCACCAGGCAGGGCTTCTTTCTTATCCAGGTAGCTGCCATAGGTGATCATACACCCCATACCTAAAGACAAAGAGAAGAAGGCCTGCCCCAAAGCGGCACCCAAGGTCCCTCCGGTTATCTTGGAGAAATCAGGCTTTAGATAAAAATCGATACCGGCTCCTGCACCCGGCAGGGTAACAGCTCTTACGATCAAAACAAGCAAAATAATGAAAAGGGCGGGCATCAAAACCCTACAATACTTTTCTATCCCTTCTCCTATACCTTTGTAAACTATATAAATCGTCACCAGCATGAACAGAGCCTGCCATGCTATAACCAAACCGGGATTGGTTATGAATCCTACGAAGAAGTCCGCTGTTTTGCCTTGCTCCGCAATTTGCATTAGACCAGTAAAAGATTTGATGAAATAAGCTATGGTCCAACCTGCGATTACACCGTAATAGGAAAGAATTATGAAACCTGCGGCCACACCCATCCAACCAACAATCGTCCAAGCTCCACCCTTAAGCTTCTTAAAAGAGCCAACGGCGTTAAGCTGGGCAGCCCTACCAATTGCTATCTCGGCCAACATGACAGAGAAGCCTATAATAAACACCAAAGCCACGTAAAGCAGAACAAAGGCAGCCCCACCGTTTTGTCCTGTTATGTAAGGGAACCTCCATATATTCCCAAGACCTACAGCCGAGCCTGCCGCTGCCAAGATGAATCCCAACCTGGAACCCCACTGTTCTCTTTCCGCTCCGTTACTCATACTATCCCTCCTATCATCTATTTATAGCCTCTACCATTTGCCTCCTACATCTCTGCCCTGGCCATCACCTCCCCTTCATAAAAGGCCCTTTATATTATAAGTATTTTTTGAATTTTCATGCAATACCTTGGGTTGATTTTTAAAAAACCTTGTAACCTAAATTCAACTTTCCTTTCCTCAGCAACTCCTTATTTTGCATGCTATTATATTTTTATTTCCACTTTCGGTAAAGAGCGGGTCTTTTGGAGGACACAATCGAATTTTTCCTCCTGGCTTCATCCACCAAGCTCAAATCTAGCGACACACTCTCTATGGTTTGATTTTCGCCCAAATGTACCAATACATCACCAAAGGGATCAATTATCATGCTTTGCCCGCCGAAAGAAAAGTTCTTGCCCTTATCGCATCTATTGACTCCTACGACAAACACTTGGTTCTCTATTGCCCTTGCTATAAGCAGAGTTCTCCAAAGGCGAATATGCTCTCTTCGCCAAGCGCCTGGAACAAAAAACACCACTGCACCCTTTTCTCCCAAAGCCCTGGGAACTTCCGGGAACTCCATGTCGAAACATATCATCACTCCACACAAAATTCCCGCTATTGGCACAATCCCTAAAGATGATCCGCCACTGAACAAGTTAGGCTCTTTCATTCCTGGGTACAAGTGAATTTTGTCGTAAAATACCCTATCGCCATCAGGAGAGTATACATAGCATCTGTTCCTGTTTCCCCTTTTAGTAGCAATAGCCATGGAACCAGCCACTATCCAAGCTTTATGTCTTTTCGCCAGTCTTCCAATGGTGTCAAGCACATGTGAATTATCCTTGACAAGAATACGAGGGTCAGTTACTGGGTAGGTGGCATTCCAAAGTTCAGGCAACACCACAACATCGCATCTTCTTTTGAGAGCACTCTCCAAGGTATTGATGACCATGCGTATGTTTTTTTCAGGGTCTCCGTGAGAAACTGCAAGCTGGACTATGCTCACCTTCAATTCCTTTCATCCCTCTCAAAAAGCTTCTTTATTTATAATAACAAAGACAGAGGATCCTAACACTTCCTAATTCTTCCATTTAAGGATAGAATGTTTAACGACTTACAACCTCTTATGGAAGGAGCACCGATATGTGTCTTGCAGTACCTCACGAAATAATAAAAATACTGGACGAAAACAGGGCCATAGCCGCAGCGGGACCGGTTGAGGTTGAAATACGAACAGATATGGTATCCGACATCTCGATTGGCGACAAGGTTCTAGTTCATGCTGGCTTCGCCATAGAAAAACTTCAAGGAAGCGAAGGAGAAGAAATATGCAGCTTATGGGAAGAGCTAAGGGAAGTGATGGAAAATGAAAACGCCTCAAACAGAAAATAAAGAAAAAATAGTTCCTATACTATCCCACGCCTTAAACTCTCTCCTAGAGGAAGCTGCTACGAAATCCATTACCGTCATGGAAGTATGCGGGACTCACACAGTTGCCATATTCCGCCACGGCCTAAAGGCACTACTACCTAAATCCTTCAAACTCGTATCAGGGCCTGGATGCCCCGTATGCGTAACAGACCAATCGGAGATAGATGCAGCTATTTCCATAGCAGAAAGGGAAGATTCCATAGTGGCCACATATGGTGATATGTTGCGGGTCCCAGGAAGCTGGACCTCTCTTCAAGAATGTAGGGCTAGAGGAAGATCTGTAAAGGTAGTAACCTCTGTCACTCAAGCCCTCGACCTTGCCGAAGAGAACCCAGATAAAAACGTGGTTTTTTTGGGAGTCGGGTTTGAGACGACAGCACCAGCAACAGCTTTGGCTTTGATTGAGGCAAAAAAAAGAAAGCTCGATAATTTTTTGGTTCTTTGCATGCATAAAACTGTCCCCCTCGCACTGGAAGCCTTAGCCAACTCCGAAGAGCTGTCTTTAGACGGATTCCTACTTCCAGGACATGTGAGCGTAATCATAGGATTAAACCCATACCGCTTCATACCTGAAAAATACGGAAAAGCCTGTGCTATTGCAGGATTTGAACCCTTCGAAATAATGGCCGGTCTTCTAGAAATAGCCAGGCAGGTAATAAAAGGAGAACCTACAATTAAATCAATGTACCCAAGAGCGGTAAGGCCGGAGGGCAATAAGACCGCACAAGAGCTTCTCGACAAAGTCTTCGAACCATGCAACGCCTATTGGAGAGGACTAGGAGAGATACCTCTTTCTGGTTATAAGATACGCCCAGAGTTCGAAATCCACGACGCGTCACTCCGCCTAAACATAGAAAAGAAGCCTTCACCCCTCCCAACGGGCTGCCGATGCGGCGACGTCTTGAAGGGCCTCATAAGCCCAATAGAATGTCCTCTCTTCGGCAGGGCTTGTACCCCCATGAAGCCCGTAGGGCCATGCATGGTGTCAAGCGAAGGTAGCTGCGCTGCACAATACAAGTACGACAGGAAGGGGCAATTATAATGGAGAAACTGCACATAGGACATGGAACCGGCGGAAGGCTGACCTCAGAAATAATATCCGAAATATTGAGGCCTTTCCAAAAGACCTCCTCCAGCCCCTATCTGGAGGACTGTGCAATCGTCGACGGTAATATCGCTGTAACTATAGACGGATACACCGTATCTCCAAGGACGTTCCCTGGGGGCGACATAGGGAAACTTGCAATCTGTGGCTCCGTAAACGACCTAGCCATGAGAGGGGCTAAACCCAAATTCATCGCTATGGGCTTGATAGCAGAAGAAGGACTTGATAAAAATGAGCTTTTATCCTACATGGAAAGCGCTGCAAATACATGCGCTGAACTCTCAATACAGCTTGTGACAGGAGATACCAAGGTGCTACCGAAAGGTCAAGTCGACGGACTATATATAACTACTTGTGCTATAGGCACTCCGCCTTTGGACAGGGAGCCTCTGGGCATGGTGCGCCTTGTTCCTGGCGACGTACTAATAGTCACCACAGAGATAGGTCAACACGAAGCAACTATAGCGGCCGCAAGATACGGACTGACAGTGCCCTCTCTAAAATCCGATTGTGCCCCGTTATGGCCCTTGGTGGAGCAAATAATAGAGATGAAAGGCATAAAATGCATGAGGGACTGCACCAGGGGCGGTTTAGGGACAGTCTTATGTGAGTGGGCCGAATCCACATCCTTGGGAATAGACATTTATGAAGAAAAGATCCCAATCTCCAGTGAAGTCTCTTCCATATGCGACATTTTAGGTTTCGATCCCCTTTACTTAGCATGCGAGGGCTGTGCCGTGATAGCTGTCGCCCCAGAAGATGCTGAAAAGGTTCTTTCGAAGTTAAAAGCCCACGAGCTCGGGAAAAAGGCACAAATAATTGGACAAATCACTGAAGAACACAAAGGTTATGTGGGAATGAACACAAAAGCTGGGGGAAAACGACTCGTAGATATGCCCGTAGGAGAGATGCTCCCGCGAATCTGCTGAGCTAGACAAAAAAATGAGAGGCGGGAGAATTCTCCCGCCTCTCATTTTTCGTAAACTTCATAAATCCTTAAAATATTGGTTGCCTTCCCTGTGGTTTCATCTACTTCCACCACCACTGCGTTCAATATCAATCCCTCTTTGCATACCTCAAACTTGGAAGGCGTACCCTTGAGAAACCTTTCCATGACTCCTGACTTCTCCATGCCTATAACTCCAGCATGACCGCCTGTCATACCCACATCGGTTATGTAAGCCGTCCCGTTGGGCAATATTTGCTCATCTGCCGTCTGAACGTGCGTATGAGTACCCAGGACGCAAGATACTTTTCCGTCTAGAAACAGCCCCATCGCCTTTTTTTCTGAGGTCGCCTCTGCATGAAAGTCAACTACAACTACTTCAGCATTGCTATCTCTAATGATCTCCTCGGCCTTTCTGAAGGGACAATCAATTGGAGGCATAAATACTCTGCCTTGTAAATTTACAACCAACACCCTAGTACCCTTATCTGAGAGGAAAAAACCATACCCCTGCCCATGAACCCCCGGAGGGTAATTGGCAGGCCTCAGCAGCCTTCTTTCGCTGTCCAGAACCTCGAGAAAGTCTTTCTTGTCCCATATATGATTCCCACTAGTTAGGCAGTGGAAACCCATACTGAAAAGCTCGTTCATCACCTTCTCTGTAAGCCCAAACCCCCCGGCAGCGTTTTCTGCATTGGCAATGCGAAAATCAAAGGGGCCAAACCGAGATTCCAGCTGCTTTAAGTTTTCACGAAGGAGCACTCTTCCCGGTCTTCCGACTATGTCCCCCACAAAAAGAATCTTCATTGCTTTCTCCTATCTTTCCCTATTTTGCGTACTCAACGGACCTGGTCTCTCTTACCACGACAACTTTTATCTGGCCTGGATATTTCATCTCTTCTTCTATTTTTCTGGCTATATCAAAGGCTATTTTATGTATGGCCTCGTCGTCAGCAACGTTAGGAGAGACCATGACCCTAACTTCCCTTCCAGCCTGAATTGCATATGCCTTGCTTACTCCCTTGAAGGATTTTGCCAGAGATTCAAGTTTCTCAAGCCTTCTGATATACGACTCCAGGCTTTCCCTTCTAGCACCAGGCCTTGAGGCACTTACAGCATCAGCAGCAGCCACTAAGACATCGTAGACAGAAGTCATTTCCTCATCTTCATGGTGAGAAGCTATAGCGCTGACGACTTCGGGAGGTTCCCCATAGCGCTTGGCTAAATCCCTTCCAATCAGTGCATGGGGACCTTCCATTTTGTGATCCACAGCCTTGCCTATGTCGTGCAGCAAGCCAGCACGCTTAGCCAGAGTTTCGTCCAGATTGAGCTCTGCCGCCATCATTCCAGCTAGGTGTGCGACCTCCAAGCTATGAGAGAGAACATTTTGTCCGTAGCTCGTCCTGAACTTAAGTTGTCCCAGTAGCTTAACCAACTCAGGATGGATGGATTTTATCCCCACGTCCAGTAAAGCTTCCTCTCCCGCCTCAAGTATCGTCTCTTCTACATCTTTTTGAGCTTTCGCTACGACCTCTTCTATCCTGGCAGGATGAATGCGACCATCCGTGACCAACCTCTCCAAGGATAACCTCGCGACCTCTCTCCTTACCGGGTCAAAGCTGCTCAGAGCAACCGCCTCAGGGGTATCATCTACAATCAAGTCTACCCCCGTGTAAGTCTCGAAGGCTCTTATGTTTCTGCCTTCACGACCTATTATCCTTCCTTTCATCTCGTCAGATGGCAAATTTACCACGCTGACCGCCATCTCCGAGGTTTGATCTACTGCACACCTCTGTATCGCGCTAACAACTATCTCTCTTGCTCGCTTTTCAGCTTCTCTTTTAGCCTTTTCTTCCAACTCTTTAATTTTTGCTCCGATAAAATATGCTGCTTCCTCTTCGGCCTCTTTCAGCAATAGATCCTTGGCCTCTTCCCTCGTCATACCTACTATCTCTTCCAATTTCTTCAGTTGTTCCTTATGCAAGACATCAATTTCTTCGCTCTTCTTTCTAAGTTCTTCTTGTTTCTGCCTTATTTCGTCCTCGCGCCTCTGAAGAATGTCCAGCCTCTTCTCTAAATTTTCCTCTTTCTGTTCTATTTTCCTCTCCGCTCTTTGCAGCTCTATTCGCCTTTCCCTAATCTCCTTCTCAGTTTCTTGGCGCAACCTTATTATTTCTTCCTTAGCTTCCGTTAATATCTCTCTTTTCTGCCTTTCGGCTTCCTGCTGGGCCTCTTTAAGGATTCTCTCTCGCTCTTCTTCCGCAGTTCTTATTTTTTTCGTTATGAGAATCCTGTAAGCAAAAAAGCCGGCAGCAACGCCTACGACAGCGCCCGCTACGAGCACAAATGGTAGCATGTAAACATCACCCCTTATTCCATTGTCAAGTTACATAATAGTAATTACAGGATATTCCATATCTTACGAGTGCTTTCGCACCAACCGTATTCTACCCATTAAACTAAATCTTCACAAGTTGCGTCTAAGACCTTCCTTATTGTTGAAGGGGCAAACCCCCTTCTTAGCAGCCTAGCTGTCATTTGTTCCTTGCTCAGGAGACCGTTCCATTCAGAAGCCAACCTGAGACATTTTTCAAACTCCTCCTCGCCAAACCGCTCTTTCACCTCTTCCATATCTCTTTGCGATATTCCCCTTCTACGAAGCTCCAGCAAAATCCTTCTCAGACCCCACTCCTGGTGGGTTTCAGCAAAACACACAGCATAAAATTTATCATCTATTAAACCATATTCTTCCAGAATTTCTACTACCCTTGTCGAAACTTCTTCTTTAAAGTTTTTCCTTCTGAGCTTATCTATCACTCCCTTTCGGGTGTATGCCCTTTTACTTAACAGCCTCATTGCAAACTCTTTGGCTTTTCTCTCTTCTTCGTTCATGCCGTTATCACCAAATCCAATTTATCTCCCAGCTGTCTCAATAATAATTCTTTCAGTTTGGGGTATCCCTCCAGCTTGGGATCCTTTTCTATCAAAGAGAAAGCTTCTTTTCTGGCCAAGTTAAGTATTTTCCTGTCACGAAGCAAGTTGGCAACCCTAAAATCTGTTACTCCATGCTGTCTTGTTCCACACACTTCACCTGGCCCCCTTATGGCAAGGTCCGCCTCAGCGATCTTGAAGCCATCGTTAGTGGAACACATTGCTGCAATCTTCCTTTTTCCATCATAATCGTCCGGCCGGCCCAAAAGGAAACAATATCCCTGCTTATTGCCTCTGCCGACCCTACCCCTCAACTGGTGCAATTGCGATAGTCCAAACCTCCACGGATCTTCAATCACCATGACAGTCGCATTGGGCACATCAATTCCCACCTCTATAACAGTTGTGGACACCAAAACATCAATATGCCCCTTTTCGAAATCTCTCATTATCTGTTCTTTCTCCCTATAGGGTTTCTTTCCATGGAGAAGGGCAACGGTCTCTTCCTTAAATATCTCCCTCAAATGAGAAAACCGACTCTCTGCTGACGCTATGCTCAACTCCTCATTTTCATCTATCATAGGGCATATCCAGTAGACCTGCCCACCTGCTTTTATCTCTTCTTTCAAAAAACTTAAGAGTTCTGACTCCTGCTCCTTTTTCACGCTTTTAGTTATTATATCTTTCCTGCCAGGCGGCATTTCATCTATGACAGACACGGACAAATCACCATAAACCGAAAGCGTCAAAGTCCTTGGAATAGGAGTCGCAGTCATAACCAGAACATGGGGATGTTCCCCCTTATCAGCCAAGATGCCCCTTTGCAATACCCCAAACCTATGCTGTTCATCTATGACAACAGCACCTAGATTCCTGAAAGCCAAATTGTCCTGTATTAGGGCATGGGTACCTACGACGATGTTCACCAATCCATTAGAAACTTCCTCGTAAATTATCCTTTTCTCTGCGGAAGGCACAGAACCTGTCAACAAAGAAACCTTTACTCCCAAGGGGGTCAACCATTTATGAATCTTTTCGAAATGCTGCTTGGCAAGAACCTCGGTAGGGGCCATAAAAGCAGCCTGATATCCGCTGTCTATAGCACAGAGCATGAAAAGTATCGCAATAACCGTTTTACCAGATCCTACGTCTCCCTGCAAAAGCCTGTTCATTGGTATTTCTTTCGACACATCATCCCTTATCTCTGAAAACACTCTTTTTTGGGCATCCGTTAACTTAAAGGGTAGCACTTTGTGAATGAACGCATCCACCAAAGGACCGTTTACGTTGAATTTATGTCCCTTATTGTCCTCAACGTAAGACCTTCTCCTCACAGCAAGTCCCAGTTGCAACAAGAAAAGCTCCTGGAAGGCCAACCTGTTACGGGCAGCCAACCAACTCTCCCTGGAGCTTGGGAAGTGCATTTCCTTAATAGCTCGGAAAAAGTCGGGATAATCGTATTTAGTCAAGATGTCTATGGGCAAAGGGTCTTCCACTTCTTCCTCTATCAAACGCAAAGCTTCCTTCACTATTTTCCTAATCCACTTTTGAACCAATCCCTGAGTTCCGGGATATACAGGCACGATCATTCCCACGTTCTCGGGAGATGAATCCTCGTCCAACACCTCAAATTCACCGTTATTGACCTGTTTTATTCCTTCCCTTATTTCGATTTTTCCATAAACAGCCACTTTAGTGCCAGGCTCTAAGACACTCTTCAACCCTGGGCGATTGAACCAAACTGCCTGGACAAATGATGAACCATCAGTGAGCAAAGCAGTGCTGATAGTAAGATTCCTTCTCTTGGCTTTCCTCTCTTCTATGCTTACAACACGGGCCAAAAAGGCCTTTGTCTCTCCTGGTTCCAGGGAGGACAAATTCGATAACTTGCTCCTATCCTCATACCTTCTCGGCATAAACCACAGCAAATCTTCTACAGTTTCAACCCCAAGCTTTCTAAACTTTCTTGCCCTTACTGGACCTACTCCCTTAAGGTACTGAATAGGAGAACTAAGATCAATTTTTCTCAACTTTTCCAAATGCGCTTTTATGCCTCCTCAGATAAAACTTCTTCCTTCTCGATGTTCGTCGCCTCCAAAGAATTGAGCAACGATCCATATTTTGATATCAAGCCCTTGAATTCTGCTATGAACTGGTACCTTACCTGCTTTAGACGTTCAATATCTCTCCTGTATGCTTCAGCTTTCTCTCTGGCATCCATGACGATCTTATGGGCCTCGGCCTCCGCTTCGGCTATTATAACCTCTGCCTTGCTCTCTGCATTGCTCACCCGCTCCTCGGCACTTTTCTGCGCAAGGATGAGGGCGTCCTGCAGAGATTTCTTTAACTCGTTGTACTCCCTCAACTGATCTTCCATCCTTGCAACCGTTGTTTCAAGGACCTTAACCTTTTCAGCGTAGTCCTGAACAGTAGCTATAACCTTTTCGATGAAATCCTCCACCTCTTCCGGGTTGTATCCCCGCAATGACCTGCTGAAAGAAATGTTCTCGATGTCCAGCACCGTCATAATAGTTCCCATGCCGTTCCCTCCTTTCCTCACCTTTCTTCACAAGCTCACCTTCTTGGACCAAAAAGAGCCGTGCCTATTCTAACCATGGTGCTACCTTCCATTATCGCATATTCGAAATCATCACTCATTCCCATTGAAAGCTCCGGCAACCTTATTTGTAATGACTCTTCAAGCTTAGAACAAAGCTCCCTAAGAAGCGCAAAAGATCTTCTGATCTCGAACTCTTTCTCAGTTAAAGGGGCCATGCCCATCAATCCTATGAGTTTAAGGCAATCACAGTCGTTCAATACATGTTCCACCAACGCCTCAACGTCCCCTGGATCTACTCCCTGTTTGCTTTCCTCGCCTGATATGTTCACTTCAACCATGCACTCCAGCTTCTTATTTTTTTCCTTGGCTATGCGCTGGAGCGTATCAGCCAAGGTAGAGCTGTTCACACTCTGAATACAGTCAAATATGTCTATGGCCTTTCTGGCCTTGTTCCTTTGAAGGGTACCAATGAAATGCCACGGTATACGGACATCTTCGGGCCAGCTATTCTTTTTCGCCATGGCTTCTTGAACCCTATTCTCACCTATGGCGTAAACTCCGCTTTTTGCAACCGCGATCATTTCCTCCAATGTCCTCGTCTTCGTGGCTGCTACTATTTTGATTTCCTCAGGCTTTCTGCCGGCCTTGATGGCAGCATCCGCTATCCTCTCTTTTATCTTCGCTACATTCATCGATATAACCTCTATCACCATAATCTGATCACTCCCTCCCTGGCCTTTGAAGCGTTCTTAACCACGACTTCGCCCGGTTTAAGTCCATTAGTGACCATAAACTTCCCTTTGCCAACAGGAAGGCCTTCTATTTCGTGTCTTATTACTTCATCTCCTTCAACTTTGTAAACCCACAGCTTCCCATCCTGCATAAGAACAGAGCTTTCTGGTACAACTACACCTCTTCTCTCCCCCATACACAAAATTAAACTGGTACCCCTTGAATAAATATACTCCAAAGGGAAAAAAGGTAATGTAACATAAACCTTACTCAGAGAACCAGTCTGGCTTATTGCCTCTATGTCTGCATCAAACATAAAACTATCTTTGTTCATCTTAATGCTCATCTTTCTACCCTTAATCAACTCATTCAATAGCGGGAAATGACCCAAATATACGATCGCTCGCAAACGTTGGGGTTGGGGTATTAACTTGCCTATAGGTGTCCCTTTAGAGACAACCGCACCATCCCTCATAAGTTTTAGTTTCTTCTCTACCGATATCCCAGGATGATTCCATAGATTGATATAATTCCATTTATCTTCATATCCATCTGTTCCTGCAACAAAGTAGCCTGGTTCTTTGGCCTTAATTTGCACCTTACTGCCAGAATCCAACTCTATAAATGCTAAGGTCTCGTTCTCTCCAACGAAGAACGGTCCCACTCCCTTAGGATAAAAGACCCTACCTACGTTTGGGGAGTAAATAACCTTTTCATTCCACAACAGCACGGCCTTTAAAGGTGTCTCGTCGATATAAAAAGATCCTTCCGCCAGTGCCAAAGCAGGCCTTGCAGCAGAATAGCGCTCATACCACTTGATATATACGTAAACGGCCCCCGCCACTATGCCTGCAAAGCATATGACGTAAAGCAATTTCAAGAATATCTTGTCAGTGGCTTTATGTTTGTTCTTCCTTCTATTCCTTCTCATATCAGGTACAGACCTTCAGTTCTCATTACCACGTGTCAGTAAAGATTTTAATTCTTCGCCTCCGTAGAAACGTCTTATGTTATCTGCAATAAAATTGGCAACTCCCTTCACGGCTTCATCTGTTACCCCTCCTATATGAGGGGTAACCAAGACTCTAGGATCGGCTAACAGAGGGTCTTCAGGATCTGCAGGCTCATCCCAAAAGACATCCAAACCTATACCCGCAAGCTTGCCTCCCTCAAGAGCTTTCTCTAAAGCGCTTCTTTTCACAAGTTCCGCCCGCGCCACATTGATTAGGTAAGTTCCTTCAGAGACAGCGTCGAAAAATGATTCATCAACTATGTTCATGGTTTCCTTATTAAGCTCCAATGCCAAAACTATAAAATTGCTTCTGGGAAGGACCCGATGCAAGTCCTTCAGCAGGCAGAACTCGTCTAGCATTAAAGAGTCGAATTCCGGCCTGAAAGACCTGTTCACTCCTATTACATTCATACCAAAACCTTTAACCCTCTGGATGACACATTGGCCCACATTTCCAAGTCCTATTACTGTCACCGTCTTTTTCCACAAGGCCACACCTCTAGGGGCATACAGCCTTTTTTTACGTAAGTTCTCCTGGGTACGGTTCCACCTCCGAGCTAAAAGAAGCATGTGCATTATCGCCAATTCTCCAACACCCTCTGCGTTTCCTGTGCCTTTGGCCGGAACATTGCAAACCTTTACCCCTCGCTCGGCACAAGCTGTCAGATCTATTTTCTCTACGCCTACACCCCATTGATGTATAAATTTGAGATTCGGGGCCTTATTCAAAAGGGCTTCGTCGACTTTCATAGGTCCTATCACCATTACCTCAGTTGAGGGAAGGTAATTCAAGAGCTCTTCTTCCGAGCACACATCTACCTCCAGACCATCAAAAACACTCTCCACTTCTGGAAAAAGCTTCTTGAAAGCCTTGCCTACCAATAACACCTTACTTCCCATGGGCTTCAACTCCTCTTATCCCTTACTAGACTCGCAAAGGCATCATGATTGTGGATGCTCTCCTGACTTACTACTGAAACGGAGAACCAATCCACTCTGTCATCCTGATCTAATTTTAGGGCCACGTCTCTGACTACATCTTCTACGAATCTAGGATTGGAATATGCCTGCTCCGTTACAAATTTTTCATCTTTTCTTTTAAGCAGGGTATAGACTGGGGAGGAGGCGCAACTCTCTGCTACATCCACTAACTCCTCTATCCAAATGCGTTTGTTCATTCTCACCTCAATGGAAACTTTTGCCCTCTGGTTGTGAGCACCATACTCGGATATCTCTTTCGAGCAAGGACATAGGGTCTGAACTGGGACTGTGACTTTCATCGTAAAATCAAAATGTTCATCGTAGGAGGCCCAGAAAACCACATCGTACCTTGTGTAACTAGTGGATCCGCTAACGGGAGCCTTTCTGTTTATAAAATAGGGGAATTCTATTTTCACCTCTGATCCACTTGCATTCAATTTTCTTTTTAAGTCGACGGTAACCTGCTCAAGGCTCTCAAGAGTTACCCTTCCCTTGAATTCGTTGAGGACCTCAAGGAACCTGCTCATATGAGTGCCCCTGAATTTACGGGGTAACGACACCGCCATGGTGACGTTAGCGACCGTGTGTTGCAGGTTCTCCTTAGGGTCCAAAACGACGATGGGATAGGAGACGGAAGTAACTCCTACCCTATCTATTGGGATATTGCGAGTATCTTTTTCGTTCTGAACGTCCTTCATGTCAAATCTTCTCCAGCCTCAATATAACGGAACTGCCCGGACTCTCCCAAAGCTCTATTTCGGCAAGGGAGCAGCTCTTCCCTTTAAATTCAGGTTCCAACTTTTCCTTTATCCATAAAACCATGTTCTCCGTCGTCGGTTGGGCTACCAGATCGTTCAAGCAAGAATGGTCAAGGGCTGACAATACTTTTTCCTGCACGATTGCCTTGAGCTCCAAGAAATCCATCACCATACCTTCACTGTCGGGTTCTCCCTTTACAGTGACTGCCAGCCTGTATGTATGCCCATGAAGGCGTTCGCATTTTCCGTGATATTTCCCTAGATAATGAGCTGCATCAAAAGTAAATTCTTTCTTAACGTACATAACTGTCAACTATCACACCCCCAAAATCTTATAAAACTCAGGACGTTAACTTCATAATAGCCTTTAGCTCAATCCATGGGAAGATTTTTTTGCTCAACTTCTAAAGTGCTTCCTCCCCCCATACCTAAATAACGTTTCATCTGGAGAGCATTCTTGACAGCAAAATCTCTAAAACAGTTGTTGAACATGACGTAGGCTGATGGAACTTGTTCTATTCTAGCTGCTACTTCTTCTGCTATCGACCTTAGTTCCGCCTCGTCATATCTATAGGCAAAGCGTTCCGCAACAGAGATATTCTTTTTCATCCATGCCTCACTGTTTCTTCCGTGCAACCTCAACACCGTTCCCCAGCTTGCAGTCACGGGCCATTCAAACGGCACGGTCCATACCAACTTGGGCTCATCAACGGCTACATAAGCCAAGTTTTCATCCTCCAGCAATTTCAGGAAAGCTGCCTTGTTATCATCTTCTAGCCAAGACCTGTGCCTGATCTCCACCGCAACCTTAAACGGCCTGCTCTTTTTAGCCAAGAACCTTATATACTCCAAAGTCTTAGCTTCATACTTGAACCAGGGCGGAAACTGAAACAAAAGATATCCTAAACGTCCCATATTATGCAGAACATATATCCTACGATAAAAAACCTCCCAAAGTAAACTCCTGACAGACCTTTCAAGGTCGAACAACTTAACTCGGTCCCTCCTGGCTAAATTTATGCCGTCTCTTATCTCTAGAGGCAAAGATTTGAGCGATATGGCATGAAAAGTGAACAATCCAAAGGCCTTCACGTTGAACAAAAAATTAGGAGGGGTTCTCAACGCCCATGCATAAATAGATTTTTCCTTGGGGATGGCGTAAAAGGAGCTGTCTACCTCCACAGTGTCAAAGTGCTGGGAATAAAACTTCAGCTTATCCTCGGGATCCTTCGCACTTTTGGGATACCACCCGCTTGCCACCAGCGAGCGGTCCATCCACGAACATGTCCCAATTCTAATCTCGGACATGAATATCAGACCACCTCTTTTTGTACATCTATGTCTGTATGCTCATCACCTCTATAGTATAATAACTTAAGTGGATAAAATTTATATTGAACGCAGTTTTCTAAAATTTGGAAGGAGTAGTGAAAATGAAGCTTGAAGGAATTTTCGCACCCATACCAACACCTTTTGACGACAACTATGAACTTGACCTGAATGCTTTGAAGAAAAACATGGATTACTGGCTAACCACACCACTAGACGGAATCGTGGCGGCAGGATCCAACGGTGAATGGCCTCTTCTTACTTACGAGGAGAAAATAAAACTTTTCGAAGCCTGCGTCAAATACGCTGGAGGAAAAGTTAAGGTCATAGCTGGAACCCACTGCCCATCAACCCAAGAGACTATAGCACTGTCAAAAGAAGCTGCAAGGGTAGGTTGTGACGCTGTGCTAGTTCTTCCCCCTCATTATTATAAGGGACAAAATACCCAAGAATCCCTTAAAAGGTACTTTTTTGAGCTAGCAGATAATACGCCCATACCTGTAGTCTTATACAACATGCCTGCCAACACTGGCTTCAACATGGATCACAAAACAGTGAAAACCTTATCAGAGCACCCAAACATAATCGGCATCAAAGACAGCTCCGCCGACATAGTTCAGATATGCCAAATATGCAAAAACACTCCTTCAGATTTCAACGTATTTGCTGGATCGGGAAGCTATTTCTTGCCCTCCCTTGCAGTGGGATGCAGTGGAGGAACCATGGCAGTGGCCAACATATTCGCAAAACCATGCAAAGAAATATTTGAGCACTTCAACAACGGAGATATAAAGAATGCTCAAAAAATACAACTGGCCCTGGTGGATATAAACCAAGCTGTTACCAAACGATATGGCGTTCCTGGATTGAAGGCCGCAATGGAGATCGCTGGGCTCTACGGAGGGCCGCCAAGACCTCCGCTTTTGCCCGTTTCAAAGGAGATAAGAGAGGAAATAAAAGGTATCTACAACGATTTCAAGAACTTTTATGAAGGGGGTAAATAGCATGAAAAACCTTTTGGTTCTTCTAGGAAGTCCAAGAACCGAGGGTAACAGTGAAAAACTGGCCAAGGCTTTTATAAAAGGAGCCAATAAAAATACCTCCAACGTTGAGATCATAAGGTTGGCAGAGAAAGAGCTCAAAGGTTGTAAGGATTGCAGAATGTGCTGGAACAACGGTAAACATTGTGTAGTTCCAGATCAAATGCACGAAATATATGAAGCCTTGGATAAAGCGGACATCGTAGTATTTGCAACGCCTCTCTACTGGTATACTTGGAGCACCCAAATTAAACCCGTATGGGACAGGTTGTTGCCGTATGTCTCAAATAAGGCTCCAAGGACTCTCGCCGGAAAAGAAGCGATACTTCTAGCTGTTGCGGGAGATTCCTCTGAAGAAGTGTTTAAAGGGCTTGTTTACTCTTTCGAAAAATCGTGTTCTCTCTTAGGCATGAAAATTGCCGCGAAAATCACCGTGCCCAACGTGTACGAACCAAGTGACATCGACGGCTCTCCTAGTTTAACAGAAGCAGAGAGACTAGGAGAGAGCTTGACAAAAGACTAAAAATAGAGGCTTGAGGAGCACCTCAAGCCTCTACTCTATAAAAAATCTTTTCTCTGTATCCTGTAATGACTGGATATACTCCTACAAGAGCCATGTCCAAGGAGGAGTCTCCTGTATCCACCAAAAGAGGTGCACCGTGCAGAGACGCTATCTTTTGGGGCGTGGCGACTATGATGATGTTTTCTTTTCCCACATTCCTTATTACTCTTGGGCTAAGCTGGAGATTGCCCCTGCCCAATATGTAACCCTGCCCGCCGATAGGTGAAACTACAGTCTTTACCTTTGGATACTCATCCAACAGTTTCAATATGTCCTTTTCCGCGAGATCGCGACCTAAGGACATCCCGTCTAGGACAGCATCAACCCCCAGGAGGCTTTTTTCAATGCCTAACCTATCAGCTATGGCCTTTACTGTTGTGCCAGGCCCCAGCAAATATAGTACCCCCTCATCCATGGTACTAACCACTTCTTCCGCTATGGCTTGCTGAACGACCCTTTCAGTCATCATAGAGCCCGACTTCCTGCATTGGACCTTGCTTCTTTCCCAAGGCACTAACAGGTAGCCAAAAAGCCTGGCCTTTACCTCTCCCTTTCTGTAAGCTTCCTCATCTATGTCCATTACTTCCGATTCCTTCAAGTTCCTTACTTTGCCGTCCAAAAACCTAGCAGCAAGTTCACCTGCTTTTTTCGGGGTCACCGCAAAAACTGCTGAATGGATCTTTACGCCAGCAGGAATACCCAAAACCGGAACCCTCAGGCCCACGGCCTCGCATATATCTCGAGCAGTGCCATCTCCTCCAGCAAACAGTATGAGCTCCACTCCCAGCTCCTCCATGCGTTTTGCAGCCCTCAAAGTATCTTGCCTACTGGAAGCCTTCTCTTTAAAGTGAGGGAAAACCAGCTCGTATTCTTTGGTATATTCCTTTAGCACGTTCTCTCCCATATCTTGAGGACAGGTGTAAAAAAATGCCTCTGTGCCACAACGAAAAAACATATCCAAAGCCTCCCGCGCCCGCTCTGGGGCGCGGGGACTTGCTCCTAGGGATAGGGCCTTCTCCAAAGTGTCCTTGCCGTCGGTACCTTTCAATCCAACAGCTCCACCCATTCCCGCTATAGGGTTTATTATCAGTCCTATCTTCTTTGCTGTGCTAACCATCTTTTCTCTCTTTGGGTTCGAAATATCCCGTGTACTTTTTCTTATAGGCTCTCCAAGTGATAGCCCACTTTTTGGGATCATCCAGGTAGTCGTGATCTATGTGATGTATTACGCTTCTATGAGGAGCTGTCTTGACTATTTCAGGGTTGGTGTAAGCTTCATTGGCCACATGTCTCAATATCGCCAAGAACTCGTCCAATTCGTCCTTCGAATAAGACTCCGTAGGCTCTATGGTGAAGGGCTCCGGAACTATCCATGGCTCATGGCTGGTCCAGTAATGGACACCGAAATCAAACATCCTGTTTTGGATGTCCGTAGTCGTTACTCCTGTGTCCTTGGTAAGCTTTTCCCAACTGTAACGAACCTGCTCCATTCTCAATTCGCCTTCAGCATAAGGTGCACTAGCCCCTTTTATCTTCAATATCTCCTTAAAGACGTAGTTGTTGTTTAGCAGAGCTACCCTGGCTACTTCTTTCAATCCTTCATCGCCAAGGCTTCTAATCCATGCGTATGCTCTTAGGATCACAGGTATTACTCCGTAGAAATCCTTCACCTTGCCAATGGTGCAGGGAACATCATAATCCAAGAAATATCTACCAGATCCCTCGTCAAAGGATACCAAGGGTACCGGCAGGAATTTAGCTAACTCCTCTGTCACCCCTACTACTCCTCCACCAGGGCCTCCACAACCGTGAGGGGAGGAAAAGGTCTTGTGAAGGTTGTAGAAGCAAAGATCGAACCCAGCCTCTCTTGCTCTAGTCAGCCCTAATATGCCGTTCAAGTTTGCTTGGTCGTAGCTGCATAATCCCCCTACAGAATGAACGATATCGGTGAACTCTTTTATCCTGGAATTATATATTCCTATGTCCTCTGGATTCGTTATGAAAAGCGCTGCTGTCCTCTCCGAAACTGCAGCTTTCAATGCCTCAATGTCAGGCCTTCCATCCGGCCCTGGATAGATAGTAATAATTTTAAACCCTTTCAATTTACTGGCTGCAGCGTTTGAAGGATGTGAGAATATAGTGGTTATTATCTCATCTCGCTTATCTGATTCTCCTCTGCTATCGACCCACGCCCTAACTATGGACGCAATGGTGAAGATAGCATGAGATCCACCTCCTGGGTGGAGGGAGAAGCGATCCATGCCCGAGATGGCCTTGAGATACTGTTCCGTCTCATACATCATCTTAAGCAAACCCTGGGCCGTTTCTTCTGGTTGGCAAGGATGAAGTTCTGAAACCTTAGGATTGGCTGCTAGTTGGTCATTTATCTTGGGGCTGTATTTCATGGTACAAGTTCCCTGGCCAATGTCTATGTTCAAATCAGCACCTAGGTTTTCTTGAGATAGCCTAAGGTAGTGTTTCAGCACCCTCATTTGACCCATCTCAGGCAAGTTTGGTGGCTCTTTGCGATGCAATCCCTCTGGGATATCACCTAACCCCTCATCAGGAGACTGCATTACTTGATCTGCCTCAGGAACCAATATACCTCTTTCTCCTTTTCGTGAAAGTTCATATATTATAGGCTCATCCCATCTTGCCTGGTGGAAATCCCGCAATTTGGTATTCATGTCCATGCCCATATAGCACATCTCCTTTCTTGTAAATCTAGCTTATTACCTTTGCTAGCGCTTTTGCCAAACGCTCTATGTCACCTGCAGAGTGAATTTCGGTAACACAGAACAAACCACTGAAACCCAAGGATGGGAATCTTTTCGACAGGTCAATACATCCAAATATCTTTTCTTCCAGTAATCTTTGGTTTATCTCTTCAACATCCATTCCGGTATCGTCGAAATTCAGCACAAACTCCCTATAAGCTGGAGTCTGGGGGAAAACAGGCTTTACTCCAGGTATCTCCGAGAGCAGTTTTCTGGCGTAACGAGTCCTCTGCAAGATTCCCTTTCCAAGGTCCTCCATGCCTTGGGGCCCCATCAACGCCAAATAGACTCCAGCGGTTATGGCCCACAGCGCTGCGGCTGTACCCACAAACTCCTTGGCGTTCTCTCGTTTAGCAAAGGACGTCCTTTCCCAGGCAACGTCGCCGAAACCCCATTCTTTATGAGATGTAGGAGCTATTCCAAAAAGCCTGGAAGGATACTCCATCACAAATCTTTCTTCATCCGGAGTAGCTATGAAACCTGCTCTGGCCCCTCCGTAGTACATGTGAAGCCCCAAAGACTGAAGATCTCCACATACTATGTCGGCCCCGTACCTACTGGGAGGAGCCAAAACTCCTAGCGAGTTGGGCTCTACGAAAACAACCAAAAGTCCTCCTGCGTCGTGCACTAAATCAGCGATTTCTTGGCCCTTTGCCTCTACGGTTCCAAAGAAAGAGGGATTCTCGAAGTATACCGCAGCTACGTTTTCATCAACCTTTTGCTTCAGTAAATCCAAATTGGCGGTCCCAGTCTCCAAATCAAAAGGAAGGACTTCAACTTCCACTCCCGGATGACAATAGTTCTTTATTATGCGAAGTCTGTCGGGATTGGAATTTCCTAAAACCAGCACCTTGTCTCTTTTGGTTATTCTAGAGGCCATGCGCAAGGACGTTGCGGCAGCCTGAGAACCATCGTAAGTAGGAACGTTCACCACGTCCATTTCCAACAGCTCTGCCATCATGCTCGCATACTCGAAAAGAGCCTGGAAGCGGCCGTGATCCTCATATGGCTCCCCTGCGTAGGCAGTCAAAAACTCCGACCTTCTGTTTACTTCATCACATATAGCAGGCACATAATGCTGGTAACATCCCCCACCTAGAAAACTCAAATACTCCAGGCAGGATGCGTTCTCTTGCATCATACCATCTACATGTCGCTTAAGCTCCCACTCGGAAAGCAGAGGTTTCGGAAGGTTCAAAGGGCCTTTAAATTTCAATTCGTCAGGTATGCACTTGTAAAGCTCCTCTATATCATTTATTCCTATGGCCTCCATCATCTCTTTTTGAACTTCAGGTACTGAGTTGGGAATATAAGGGTGTACTACTTTTCGTTTCTCCATCAGTTCATTCCTCCTTTTTGACAACTCTTAAGCCGTTCCGCCGCCGTC
The DNA here is from genome assembly GCA_000233775.1 of Thermovirga lienii DSM 17291. Lineage (NCBI taxonomy): Bacteria > Thermotogati > Synergistota > Synergistia > Synergistales > Thermovirgaceae > Thermovirga > Thermovirga lienii. The sequence continues at coordinate 1,383,822 of CP003096.1, forward strand.
TACGACAAGGTTGGCTCCTGTTATCCATCTTGATAGATCGCTAGCAAGGAAGTAAACGGCCATAGCTATATCCAGGGGTTCACCTAACCTAGCCAGAGGCCTCTGAGCGCTCTCTTCAAGCCATTTATTCTCGTCTATCCCCAGTTGTCTCGCCTCGTCCCTCAAAAGGGGAGTATCGGTGTCTCCTGGGCTTACGCAATTTACCCGAATGTTCTGAGGCCCATGGTCTATCGCCATGGCCCTAGTGAGGTTGACCACTCCTCCTTTTGCGGCACAGTACGCCGCTGCTTTCGGCCCTCCCTTGATACCCCATCCGGAACCTATGTTAACGATGCTGCCACCGCCTCTTTTTTCCATTTGGGGTATTACGTACTTTGACACCAGGAAAGTCCCTTTGAGGCTCACATCCAACACTGCATCCCAATCTTTTTCCTCAAGTTCAACTACGCTTTTCCGCCGAATAACGCCCGCGCAATTCACCAAGATGTCGATGCCTCCAAAGTGGTCTATGACATTTTGCACCATATCTGCGCAGCTTTGCTCTGCAGTAACATCGCAAAAAAAGTACTTTGCTCGATCCTTAAGTTTTAGCGCAACCTCTTCTCCTTTATCCCGGGAGACATCCACAATAGCAACTGCTGCCCCCATCTCATGAAGAAACTCCGCGCAGCCTCTTCCTATACCTGAGGCAGCTCCTGTTACAACTGCAACCTTACCACTCAAACTGAAAAGTTCTTCCCTCATCGGCTTTACCCTCCTACCGCTAATTTAGACCAAACCTGCAGTTTCTCCCCCATCAATGGGAATATTTGCACCAGTAATGTACGAAGCTTCCGAGGAAGCCAAAAAAGCAAACAACGCAGCAACCTCCTCTGGTTGTGCATGTCTTTTGAAAGGTATTTTTTTATTTACTTCCTCCAACATCTCAGGCGTATATTCAGCCTTCTGCATGGGAGTAAGAACATATCCGGGACTTACTGAATTGACCCTTATGATAGGTGCGAACTCTAAAGCCAGCGTCTTTGTCAAAAGGATCACTCCGGCCTTCGAAGCGTTGTAATCCGCGTACAGAGGATGCCCCTCCATTCCATTAGTAGAGGCTGTCATTAGTATCACACCTTTACCTTGATCCAACATCCTTTTAGCAGCTTCCCTGGAGCACAGGAACATGCCTTTGAGGTTTACGCTCAAAACCTTGTCCCACTGGGAAGCTCCAATGTTGATGAATTTATTCCTTACGCTTATACCTGCATTAGAAATTAGGATGTCAACTCCGCCAAACGCTTGATCCAAAACCGCGAAAGCTCTTTCAACCTCAGCTTCAGAGCTAACATCAGCTTTTATCCCCAACTCCAAGCCAGACAATGTCCTTTTGGTATGTTCCAAAGCCTCCTCATCCCTGTCGAACACAGCAACCCTGCACCCCTCAAGGATGAACCTTTCCGCAGTTGCAAAGCCTATCCCGCTTGCGCCTCCTGTCACTACTACGCGCTTCCCCTTCAAGTCTGGATACACATCAATCACCCCCCGAAACAAACCTTTCAAAAAATTTGCATACATGGTATACTGTGTATACGTTCGTTTTACAATACTTTTTTCCTCATGTCAAGAGATAAGGTTTTGTTGTAGAATTTTTGCTCGTAAGAAGAAAGGAAGGGCGAACATGAACAACCCACAAGTTAATTACGAAACGGCAGCAGAGTATGTTTACAGAGCAATAAAAAAAGACATATTTACAAAGAAGCTAAAGGCAGGCCAGAGACTACCTGAAGCAGCGATAGCAAAAGAGCTGCAAGTGAGCAGAACTCCTGTCAGAGAGGCCCTTAGAAAATTGGCAAACGAGGGATTAGTCATCATAACCCCCAACGCTGGAGCAAGGCTAGTCTCTCCTTCTTTGCAGGAAATAAACGATGCATTCGAACTTCGCAATTATCTCGAACAATTGGCCATAGCCAAGGCCATCCATAAAATAACCCCCCTTCAGATCTGCAGGCTTGAAGAAGCCATAGAGGAAGAAGAGAGAATATTCGAAAGAAAAGATCTTGAAGATTATCTACGAATAAACATACAGTTTCACCATATAATCGCAGAGGCTACGGGTAACAGCTTGCTTGTGGAATACGTGGACAACGTGCTTTCTCGGATCTATGTATTCATGGTCTTTTACGAATCATTTTTTGATTTCGACACAAATCCCAGCCTTGATGAGCATAGAGAGCTAGTGAAAGCTTTCAAGCTCAGGGACAAAAAACTTGCGCAAAAATTGATGGAACACCACATATTACACTCTGCTGAGGCACTTAAGGTCGAATAAAACACCTCTTGCTTGCGTATACACAAAAAAACACATTTTTTGCAACCTAATTTCTTTGATTTTGCGCTTTTTGAGCAGATAGTTGTTGCAAAAAGTCAAATTATGTAGTATAAAAACCCCCATAATATTCTAACTATTTCCCATAAAGGGGGTTACCGCAATGGCAGATACAAGAACCATAAAGAATTTTGCTACTAACGTCTTTGACGATCGAGCAATGCTTGAACGACTTCCCAAGCAAATATACAAAAAACTAAAAAGCGCAATAGAGGAAGGAAATCGCCTGGAAGAAGATGTCGCTGAAGTAGTAGCGACGGCCATGAAGGAGTGGGCTATTTCCAGGGGGGCGACATACTACACTCACTGGTTTCATCCTCGAACTGAACTGACCGCTGAAAAGCATTCGTCCTTCCTGAGCATAGACACCAAAAAAGGCATACCCCTTGAGACTTTCTCAGGAGAGGACTTGATACAAAGTGAACCCGATGCCTCTTCCTTACCTTCGGGGGGAATGAGGTCTACCTTCGAAGCTAGAGGCTATACTGCATGGGATCCTTCAAGCCCTGCGTTCGTCATTCCTTCAGAGAAAGGAGGCACTCTCTGCATACCTTCGGTCTTTATAAGCAACGACGGTACTCCCCTTGATATGAAAACCCCCCTACTCAAAGCACTAACCGCCGTGGAAAACAGAGCTCTCAAAATCCTGAAAATTTTCGGGAATCGAAACGTAAAGTGGGTAAAGGTGACCATGGGACCTGAACAAGAATTTTTTCTCGTTGATGCAGAAAAGAGCTTAAAGAGGCCAGATATCCTCTTTTGCGGCAGGACGCTAATGGGAGTTCTTCCCCCTAAAGGACAACAGATGGAAGATCACTACTTTGGCTCCATTCACCCACGGGCATTATCCTTCATGGAAGATGTGGCTGAAATGATGGGATCCCTGGGAATGGTGGTTAAAACCAGACACAACGAAGTAGCTCCCTGCCAATTCGAGTTCGCCCCCCAATTCTCGGAGGCAAACCTCGCGGTGGATCAAAACCAGATACTAATGGAGCAGATGAGGAGATTAGCTAGACAGCATGGCCTCAGGTTGCTACTCCATGAAAAACCCTTCCCCAGCATAAACGGAAGCGGGAAACACATGAACTTCTCCCTAGTGGACAGCGAAGGCAGAAACTTGCTAAAACCTCCAACGAACCAAAGAAAAAGCCTGCAATTTTTGACCCTGCTGTCCTCACTGCTTATTGGCGTAGCCAAATATGGTGGATTGTTGCGAGCCTCGGTAGCAACGCCGGGTAACATGCATCGCTTAGGAGGAAATGAAGCACCTCCAGCCATAATAAGCGTTTACTTGGGAGATGTCTTGACTCAAATAATGACACAGATAGAAAAAGGCCTTCCAGATGAGATGCCTTCAAAGGGCTTACTGGATATCGGACTAAGCCGACTACCCACTATCAGAAAAGAAAACACCGACAGAAATAGAACCGCCCCCCTGGCTTTCACCGGCGACAAGTTTGAGTTCAGAGCTCCAGGAGCATCCCAGTCTCCAGCGGGCCCCCTTACCATGATCTTGGCAGTATGGGCATGGGGTATGGATCAATTGCTGGGTAAAATCGAATCAAGGCTGGGCTCAACAGACATAGCCGATGCTGCTCTGGACGCAATCCGGTGGGCAATAGTAGAGAGCAAGAACATAAGATTTGAAGGAAACTGCTACTCCCCTGAGTGGGTAATAGAGGCAAAGCGAAGGGGACTACCCATAGCAGAAACAACTTACGATGCCTTGAGGCTTTACCTGGAACCTGAGCACATGGAGCTATTAAGCTCCCTCGGAATAATGACAGAAAAGGAAATAGCGTCTCTTTTTGAGACAAAAATAGAACAATACAACAAAACGCTGGAAATTGAGATGACCGTAATGGAGTCAATGGTCTGGGAAGGGGTCCTTCCTGCCATATCAAAGCAGATATGCTTGGAAGGCAATGCTTTAAAGGCCATAGAACATTTAAACACCAATCTCCAAGAATGGCAGGAGCAACTAGGCAGCATTTGCGAAATCAAAAACAACCTACTGAAATCCATTCAGATGTTATCCAACATCCGGGTCAAAGCTCAAGAGATGTCATCAGACGAGCAGTCGGAATTTTTAACGAACGAAGCTCTTCCTTTCATGGAAGGCATACGGGGCATGTGCGACGCGGCAGAAAAAACCATAGCATCAGAGTACTGGCCCTATCCCCGATATAGGGAACTTCTAACTCTAGACTAAAAAGGCACAAAAAGTAGGAGATGGCTCAAGGAGCCATCTCCTACTTTAAAATTTCGTCCAAGCTGGATGGATTAGCATAGCCAATTAGGCTGTCCAGCATCTTTTTGTCTCCAAAAGCCTTGTATAAATAAATCAAACGATAAAGCTCCCGCGACTGAGGTTCCTTATTGAAGTAAGTCTGTAACCTGTTTATCCCTTCAACCAGGTCTTCCACGTTGCCTGAATATTTGGCTTTTTCGAGGTAGTGATAGGCTATCAGCTTTTCAGCAAGATCTTGCACCATGAGGTGCTCTTGGGCCTCTTCCAAGAGTCGTCTTGCGACCTCAGGATCCTTGGATCTCAATGCACGAACCATTAGCTTGTCGGCCACCATCGCCCCTCCAAAGGAAAAGATCCCCAACAAGCTGAAACAGAGAATAGCACCACCCAAAGCCCTCACCATGTAATCTCTTCTTATCTTCGTCCATTGAAAATTCTTAGGCAAAATCTCCCTGTTGACGATAGCAAATGCAAAGGCCATCCAAAGGGCATCCTCTATTCTATGGAATGGTCTTGTCCATAAAGCATCAAACCATATAAGAAACAGCAATCCGCAGGCCCACAAAGCCTCAAGGGATAGGGCTTTCTTGCTTAAGACAGCTCTTGCAAAACACCAAAGCCACCATCCCCCCAGAGCGACTAGCACCATTCCTCCAAACAGGCCCGTCTCGCAAAACCACTGGAAAATTTCATTGTGAGCCCAAAGAGTAAACTTCCACTCCTTGCCGGGGTAGACCTTGAGCATTTCTTTCTGGGCTTCCAGGTAATTCCACTTAAAGTGCCCTAGCCCCACCCCCGTCAGGGGATGCATCTTGAACATAGTCAAGGCGGTGGCCCATATGCTGTCTCTTTTGCCCACTTCTTCCACCTGGGTTAGCATGTTGTTGGCCTTGTCCAAGAAGGCTCCTCCCCTTCCATAGAGGATGGTACCAACCAAGGTAGTAACCAAAATCACCCCCAACAAGATGGCACGCTTCCAAACTCTGCCTTCAACTGAAATGTGCTCTTTAAGTCTAGATGCAGTCAGCAGCAAAACGCCAAAACCTACCACGAAAGACAATATTGCAGATCTGCTGGTGGTGTTCCACAACCCCCAACTCAGAAGGAAAAGAATGACTATGTTAGCCCATTGCAGTCCTTGTGATACTTTGCCTCCCCTTTTGAACAAAAACATGAAACTTGAGGAAAAAAGCATCATTGCAACCCAAAGGCCAAGCATGTTCTGCTGCCCTGTATTTCCTATATACTTCCCCGGCGTGGGCAATATGAACCAAAGATCCTTAATAAGGTCCCGATATTGCAGCTCAGCAAAAATAACGTTTAACGCTGCGTTCAGAGCACCGAACCAAAGCAGGATAACTAGTTTTCTGTTATCAAAATCATGATAGGTCAAAAAATATGTGATCCACAAAGCAGCAAAGAAAAACCATTCTCTAACAAAGGTAGGGACGGAGGTTATTGGAGCCCACAGAGGTTGAACGGTCAAAAACAAGATCAAAAACAGCCACACTACACCGAAGGGCTCCATCTCTAAGTTCAATTTTTTCTTGCCCTTTAGCAACATATTGGTTCCTGCCCAAGCCGCAGCCAAGGCTATAGGCGCAAAGGCTACCGCCCATTTCATAAGATGTAGCGACTGATACCACCCTGCACCAGAAAATATAACGTTAGGGATGGTCAAAGAAACCAAAAGACATAAAAAAAGCACGGTACTATTTATCAACTTCCCTTTGTTCTCTATCTTGGGTTCCTTTGCTCTTTTAGCTGAGATCAAGGCGCTATCCCCCCAAAAGTTGATAGGCTCTAATAGGACTCGTAAGCCTTGTTTACGAACCTTGCGTACTCTTTCTGGAAAATCAGGCTTACCGTTCCGGTAGGTCCGTTCCTGTGCTTGGCTATTATGACCTCAGCAGTAGGATCTTCTGCTTCACTACCTGGGGCTTCATAATAACCTGGTCTGTAAAGCAGTATAACCAAGTCAGCGTCCTGCTCTATGGCCCCGCTATCTCTGAGATCCGAAAGTTGAGGCCTTTTTTCATTTCTCTGCTCTACTGCCCTTGAAAGCTGAGAAAGGGCTATCACCGGCATGTCCAGTTCTCTGGCTACAGCTTTCAGCGAACGAGATATCTCGGCTACCTCCTGCTGCTTACTCTCTATTCTCCTGGGTAAGTGCATCAACTGGAGGTAGTCCACTATTATCAAACCCAAGCCGTCCTTTGCGTACTGGGATTTGAAACGACGGCTACGGGCCCTAAGCTCTAGCGTTGAAAGAACGGAGCTGTCATCTATGAAAATGGGTGCGCTCGAAAGCTCTCCCGCTGCCTCTGCTAGGTCATGCCAACTGTTCTCATGAAAGACTCCAGTCTTCAAATCATGTATGTTTATCCTGGCTCTTGATCCCAGCATCCTTAAAACTAGCTGCTCGGCACTCATCTCAAGACTAAATATCAAAACAGGAATGGAGTGCTCCACTGCAGCATTAAGGGCTATACCAAGGGCAAAAGCCGTTTTTCCCATGGAAGGCCTTGCCGCCAAAATATTAAGGCTTCCAGGCTGAAAGCCTCCAGTTATCCTCTCAAAGTCGTCAAATCCTGAAGGAACACCGTTTACTTTTGCAGCAGGAGAATGAAAACGTTCCTCTATATCCTTGAAGGTAGGAGCAAGAACGTCACTGATCTTTCTGAAAAAGGCCTTATTACCACTTTGGGTGACCTCAAAAACGGCCCTCTCCGCATCGTCCAAGATCTCCTCTAACTCCTTATCCTCTGCATACCCCATCTTGGCAATTTCCGTTCCTACCTGAATAAGCCTTCTGTGAACTGCCTTATCTTTCACGATTCGTATGTGGTGTTCCACATTCGCAGTTGTAGGTACGGCATCGACCAGTTCCGCTATGAAGGCCTGCCCTCCTACTGATTCCAGAAGACCTTTTTTGGACAATTCCTCCATGACAGTCAAGGGGTCCACTGCCTTGGACTTGGACGACATCTCACAAATAATCTCGAAAATCAATCTGTGAACTGCATCGTAGAAATCGTCGCTCCTCAGAGAATCGACTGCCAAAGTGAGGGCATCAGCATCCAGCAAGCAGTCGCCCAAAACCGCCCTTTCCGCTTCGAGATTATGCGGGGGGACCTTCTCAAAGAGTTTATCCGACAACTTATTCAGCCTCCACAAGCATGGTCATTTGAGCTTCCACTCCGGGATAAAGTTTAACCACAAAGGGATGCTCTCCAGTTTCTTTTACCGCTCCCTCGATCTTTATATCTTTTTTGCTTATCTTGACACCCAATTGTTCTTCCAAAGCCTTTGCCAAATGAGCTGTTGTAACACTGCCAAACAACTTGCCCCTTTCTCCAGCACTTAAAGCAATCTTTACAACCTTGCCGTTCAGCTTTTTCTGAAGGGCAAGGGCCTCTTCTTTGAGCTTTTTTTCCCTTATCTCCATGGATTTTTGCTTTTGTTTCCACTCTGCCAGTTTCGCGGGAGTTGCCTCTTCGGCGAGGCCCCTAGGTATCAAATAGTTCCTGGCGTAACCATCAGAAACCTCTATAAGCTCTCCTTTTTTTCCCAACTTTGAAACATCTGACAACAAGATGCACTTCATAGCACCTCTACCTCCCTATTCTAGATCTCAAATCAAGCCACATATCTATAATACCCAAAATTAGGGCTATTTGAGTCAATAACGGAAACAACATTACCATTCCAACAAGAATCCACCTTATAACCTTCTTGACATTCTTGTAGGAAAGATAAAACCAAAAAACCGACAACCCCTGCAGCATTAAAAGGCCACTGGAAAGGAGCCTCAGGTTTAACCCTATCCGCAAAAAAATCTCCGGGAAAGTGCCACTTAGTCCCATAAAACTCAAAACACCAGAAAGTATAAAAACCCAAAAAACGCTCTTGGGGAAGGACCATCTTGCAAACGGCCTTATAGGAGGCAGTTCATTGCTGCCCAACCTGTATAGCACCGTCCTGCTTATGACATAACTCAAAAAACAGTCCACTGCCGAAGCCATTATTAGTAAAGCAGGAAATATTTTGGGGATCATTGATATAGTCGCTTCCATCTGGGATCTTGCCGTATTCAAGGTCTCTTTAGACATCCCCATCTCCTTATAAATGGAAGCCACTTTATCTATTACAGCCATCATTTCATCAGGGCGCACATCAAAGGGATTAACACCCGTCAACTTGGCCAAGATGACCATTAGTACAAGTTTGCCTCCAAGAGATATCAAAACTCCGTACAAAATTATCTCAATGGAATTTTTGTATCGTCTGGATAGGTAACCTAATCCCACACCCAAAATACCGAAACTTAAGACAAAAAACAAAGCGCCGCTTATGCCAGCAAATAGGGTAACGAGGATTGAAGCAACCCCCAAGCCAAGAAAGGCTCTGGTCAAGCTGTGGCGCAAACCTAAAACCACCAAAGGTGCTGGACATAAAAAAGCAAAGACCATACCAACTACTGGAAGGACATAGCTTGCCAAAAAAAGAGCCACGGCAAGGGCAACAAGCAAAGCAGACTCTACAATTTCTCTAGGTTTATTCATGACTCATCCCCTTGATAATTTCTACATTGACTTTTAATACACAACTACAATCAAGGGGAGAAGCTTGGCTCCCCCCCTTGATAACATACAGCTATTCAATCTCTACGCATATACAGCTTTCACGAATCACAACTAATCAGCTATGTAGGGCAAAAGCGCCATGAACCTTGCACGTTTTATAGCAGTGGTAACCTGTCTCTGATGTTTGGCGCAGGTTCCCGTAACCCTACGGGGGATAATCTTACCCCTGTCGCTCATGTACTTTCTCAGCTTATCAACATCTTTATAATCGACCTTTTCTACTTTGTCCACACAAAAGAAACATACCTTAGGTCGCTTCCGTCTCCTTTTATTACCTTGAGGATAGGCCATGATGAACCTCCTTTACCCAAAAAATCAATCCACCTAGAAGGGGATGTCTATCTCTCCTTCTTCATCTGCATCCGGAGAGACTTCCGAGAAATCCATCGGGAACTCGTCACCAAAATCCTTCTCCCTCAGGCTTCCTACTCTTTTTTTGTCAACTGAAGAGACAGCCACATCATCCAAATCGGAATTATCCCTTCTACTTCCTAAAAAGGTAACCGATTGAGCCACCACTTCTGTTACCCATCTTCTCTCGCCGCTTCCGGTCTCATAGCTTCTCACTTGAAGTCTACCTTCCACCAGAACCGGGCGTCCCTTCCTGAGGTACCGTTCGCAGTTTTCCGCCTGGCTTCCAAAAACAACCACCGGGATGAAATCCACCTGTTCCAAAACTTCGCCATCCTTACCGCGGCTCACCCTGTTCACAGCAACGGACAACTTCGCAACGGCCTGGTTTGACGTGGTGTATCTAACCTCTGGATCTCTCGCAAGATTACCCATCAAAATAACTTTATTGAACCCTCGAGCCAAATATATCACTCCTTAGTTCTCATTGAGAACAACCATATGGCGCATAACCTGAGACCGGAGTTTCATGAGCCTATCAAGCTCCGCCACCTGTGAGGGATCCAATTTAAACTGGAAAACAGCATAGAAACCTTCTGTTTTCTTCTTAATGGGATAGGCCAAGGTCCTTTTGCCCCAGACATCAACCTTGCCTATCTCTCCTCCCAGGTTCCGTACGACCTCTTGCAACTCCTCAACAAGGGCCTTGTGGTCTTCGACCTCAGGCTCAAGAATAACCATCATTTCATATGGTCGCACGCCATTCACCTCCTCCCTTTGGACTTAGGTCTCTCTACGGAGAGACAGGGAAATGCGAGTATGTATTATACGCTATGGGTTATCATTGGACAACCCATCAGATGAAACTATTTCTATCTCGTAAAACTTTTCGCCAGGAAACGTCATGTTGAACTGTTCTCTCGCCAGCCTGGCTATTCCCTCCGGAGTACTATAAAATTTAAGCTTCTCCTCCATCTTTTGGTTTCTTCTGGTTAATTCGATCAAATAATTCATCCTAGAATCAAGTAACTCCGAAAGTCTTCTGACCTTCCTTATCTCCATGAAATACGCTGTTCCCATTATGGCAACTAGACATAAAACTGACGCAACCAAAAGGACCCAGCGTAATCTCACCATGACTACATCTTCTCCGGGGCTGACACTCCTAAAAGTTTTAAAGAGTTGGCTATCACTACCCTCGCAGCCTCCACCAAACACAATCGAGCTTTCTCAAGTTCCGGCTCTACTCCTAAAACCCTATGGGCGTTATAGAAGCTGTGGAAAACGCTGGCCACATCGTACAGGTAGAACGTAACCCTGTGCGGGGCAAGTTCCTCAGCTGCTTTGGCAATCTCCTCAGGAAACACACTTATCTTCCTTATCAAAGATAGCTCCTCCGGGGAAGTCAACAAAGAAAAGTCGACCTCTTCCAAATTCTCTGGGAGAAAGACGCCTCTGGTCTTTGCCTCCCTGAATATGCTGTGGATTCTGGCATGAGCGTACTGTACGTAAAAAACTGGGTTCTCGTTAGTGCTACTTTTGGCCAGATCCAGATCGAAATCCAAATGACTGTCAGATCTTCGCATAACAAAGAAATATCTTGCTGCGTCCACACCTACTTCATCCATTACCTCCCTCAGGGTGACAAATTCCCCCGAACGGGTAGACATGGATACTTGTTTACCACCCCTCAAGAGGTTTACGAACTGAATGAGAAGAATTTGCAGATCTTCTGGGGATCTTCCCAATGCCTGCACGGCAGCCTTCATCCTTGGGATATATCCATGGTGATCTGCTCCCCAAACATCTATGACCATATCAAAGCCCCTATCAAACTTGTTCTTGTGATAGACAATATCAGACATGAAATAGGTTGGAGCTCCATTGCTCCTGATGAGGACCCTATCCTTATCATCGGAAAAGGCCGTTGCCTTGAACCACGTTGCTCCATCAGCATCGTAAGCGTAGCCATTTTTCTTCAGCGTCTCCAGCGTCTTTTGAACCAAATCACCTTCGTATAAAGATTTCTCGGAAAACCACATATCAAAATTGACGCCGAAGTCCTCCAAGTCTTTCTTGATACCATCAAGTATCACCTTGCAGGCATAATCCTTGAAATACGGTAGAGACTCTTCTGGTGGTTCTTCCAAGAAACGACGGCCTTCCTTTTCGACTATCTGTTGGGCTAGCTCATATATGTAAGCCCCTTTGTAGCCGTCTTCTGGGAAGGGGACCCGGCTAGGCTCTCCACATATCTCGAAATACCTAGCTTGAGTGGATTTTCCTAAAAGGTCCATCTGCAAGCCGGCATCATTTATGTAATACTCCCTTTGTACGTTCCACCCAGCAAAGGCAAGTATGTTAGCGCAAACATCCCCCACGGCAGCGCCCCTTCCGTGCCCTACGTGAAGAGGACCAGTAGGATTAGCACTTACGAATTCAACTTGTACTTTTCTCCCCTTGCCCAAGTCCAATCTGCCATAATCAGAACCTTTCTTTATGGCGTCACTTAGAAGTTCTCCTATCCATTTGCTAGAGAGCGTGAAGTTAATGAATCCAGGACCAGCGACCTCTGCCTTCTCAATATATGGATTGGCACCTAGTTTGCTAACGATACCCAAGGCCAAATCCCTCGGCTTTTCTCCAAAAACCTTAGCGCACTGCAATGCAATGTTCGTTGCCCAGTCTCCATGTTCTTCTCTTTTGGGTCTTTCCACTTCAACTTCTATATCTTTTTGAATCTCAATTCCCTTCTCTTCGGCCAACTCAAGCACTGCATTTTTTATTAGCTCCCGTAAAACCTCTGATGGTCCCATCATTTATATCCTCACCCCACTTAAGGTTTTTTCTGGAGGGGGACGGTAACGTCCTTCCACCTCATAAGCCTTGTCATTAATGCCTTCAATATATCAAGTTTTTCTCCCGACAGGGAAGACCCCGCAGCGACCAATTTAGTCTCTCCTTCAAGTACCTTTCCCTTGCCACGAATCCTGACATCCTCAAGAAGGCTAACACCCTCTTTTTCATATGATCCTGTCGTCGGTAAAACTAACACTTTATAGCCATCTGGCAAACGCAACTTTAGTTTTTGCTGGAACACGAAAGGATGTCTAATCTTAGCGCTCTCTGTTTCATCAAGCACTTCCTCTTGCCACGGCATGAAAACCGTTGGCCATCGAACCAACAGATTATCTTGTCCCACTATTCCAAGATTGGTATCCACCGGTAATGTAACGGTGAACGCCGATCCCTTGTAGTCTATCTCGGCATCCCGCAAAGACACCCCTGAAACGTTCTGGAACCTGAGGGCACCCATAAACTTTCGTACCCCTTCTTTTCCATTCTGCCCCTCTTCCAAAAGGTCTGAGATCCACGCGCCCGAGGCCTTCATATACAAAAAGCCTTCAGCTTTGCCTTCCGAACTCAAGGACAGATCCCATTGTAATTCAAGAAGATGTTTTTGGGCTGGTTGAGCACTGACAGTTTCTCTGGTTACCTCCCCCTCCTTAAGTCCCAACATGGTTCTCCCATAAAGCCCTGAAGCTACAGCTCCTGGCTTCTCAATCTGGCCAAACTTGTAGAAAAAACCTTCTCCACTTGGCGGTTTGACATAAACCACAGGGGCCTCCCACAAAGCCAAAGACCCAGGAACCTTACCTTCCGTTTCTACAGCAGGCAAAAAGAAAAGGTCTGTCTCCCATCCCATCCTTCCTAGAAGCCTCCATGCCAACGCAGCAGATTCCCACTGAGTTAAAAGCCCTTTTCCTTTTAAGGTATCAGCCCCTGCTGGTAGTGTTCCCGAAAGATCCAGAGGATGGAATGTTTTAGCATTTAATTCGCTCAGCAGGTCAAATCCCCTTTTTGTCTTGTTAGCACCATTTATCTTATTTTCTTTGACGTACACCGGCTCCAATATATCTGCAAGATACTGAATATACTCATAACCTGCTTCCAAAGATCTCTTCAAGCCTTCTCGCATACTAAAGGCGATGACAGGTTCGTTATGAACGAAAATGGAATTCCACCTTTTGGGTCTTACGTTAATTGAAGTCCATTCATATTTATCTTTCAAATTTCCCCTTTCCATAACTGGAGGATCCATACCCTCAGTCTTCCAATAAAAATCGCTTCCTTTAGGTACTTCAACTATTATTCTCTGTTCCCATTGAGGCAAAGACAATGAAACAGCCACCCTGTCCTCGACGTTTACTCTTCCGGGCCAAGTCTGCTTAAACCCTAAAACCATCACGTTGCCGTCCAAACTGCTAGGAACTCGTACAGATACAGGCGTGCTGCGAACTCCAAAGGCTGATTCAGGGAGTAGTGGCAACGTCCTTCTTAAAGTATCCCTTCCAAAAACAGCAGCCTCCAGTATCTCCAACTTTCCACCTTCAGGCGGGGCAATTTCAACTTCTGGCAAAACATCAACGAGACGGCTTACTTCCTCAAAAACCAAAAACGTGGTACGCTCCATTGATCCATCAGCGGTCAAACTGTACTTTATTTCCCTTAACAGAATCAGGCCATTGGACCCCTCGAACAATTCCGAGGAAGGTGCCTCAGTAAGTAACCTCTGCAAGTCCTGTTCGACGTCGAAGGCACCAGCACAAGGGGCCAAAAGCAAAGCCGCTGACAGCATTATCCCTACCAACAAACAAGGGCGTAGCTTAGAGGGAAACAACCTTTTCATTGAGCACCTATCCTTTCCAGACTAAGCCTTCTAATTTTTCCCACAACAGTGCTTGTACTTTTTACCACTACCACATGGGCAAGGATCGTTTCTTCCTACTTTGGGCCCCTTGCGTATGGGCTCTCTCCTGCCAACCTGGTCTCCAGCAGCTGTTTGTGTCCCTCTCTGATCGGGAACAGACATGCCTATGGGCAGTAAATCCCTACTTTCTCTTACCCTACTATCATCGCCTTTTTGAAGCTCTTCATCCTTTACCACCGAGACCCTAAACAAGTATTCAGCTATGTTGAGCCTTACCCTCTCCATCATTTCACTGAACAAATTGAAAGACTCAAACTGATATTCCAAAAGAGGATCTTTCTGTCCTATTGCCCTCAGTCCTATACCCCTTCTAAGCTCGTCCATTGCCAACAAATGCTCCTTCCACGCGCTATCCAGCACATGGAGGAAGACAAACCTTATGATCTCGTTTGCCGTTTCATCTCCCATTTCAGCTATCTTCTTTCTGAATCTCTCCCTCAAAAGATCTATTATCTTCTCAGAGGCTTCTTCGAGATCCCTGGGATCCTCCACATCCAAAAGGGGCCTTTCCACGCCAGGACCGAAAATGCCCTTGAGTTTTATGGATACCGCCTCCAGTTGTGGTTCTCCTTCCTCTGAAAAAGCACTCGAAAGAACACTCTTGACAGCGTCTTCTATTATTTGTAGCGCCCTTTCTATAAGGTTGTTCCCTGTAAGGATGCTTCGTCTCTCTTCATATACAGCTTCCCGTTGCTGATTCATCACGTTGTCATACAGTAAAAGTTGGCGCCGTATATCAAAGTGATACTGCTCCACCTTTTTCTGAGCTGACTCTATGGCTTTCGATATTAGGCCGTGTTCTATGGACTCACCTTCCTCCATCCCCAACTTTTGCATCAGTCCATCAATTCGCTCCGAACCAAACAGACGGAGCAAATCATCTTCCAGAGAAAGATAGAACCTGCTACAGCCTGGATCCCCCTGTCTTCCAC
The DNA here is from genome assembly GCA_000233775.1 of Thermovirga lienii DSM 17291. NCBI lineage: Bacteria > Thermotogati > Synergistota > Synergistia > Synergistales > Thermovirgaceae > Thermovirga > Thermovirga lienii. The sequence goes on from CP003096.1 coordinate 1,399,147, forward strand.
TTCTCCCTCGGAGCTGATTATCAATTCGGCGAGACTCGTGCCGTTCGGTACCTATGACTTTCAAACCACCTAGAGCAACGACCTTTTCATGTTCCTTTTGGCATTCTTCTTTTTTCTCTTTCAATATCCTCTCGTATTCATCTTTGTGTTCTGTCCAATCTAGTCCAGCTTTCGCCATCTCCTCTCGGGCAAGGAACTCCGGGTTGCCTCCAAGGATTATGTCAGTACCTCGACCTGCCATGTTAGTGGCGACCGTCACAGCGTGCAATCTACCCGCCTGAGCCACTATCTGGGCTTCTTTTTCGTGATATTTTGCATTAAGGACGTGATGAGGGATCTTTCGGGCTTTCAGAATCTTGCTTAAACGCTCCGAATTCTCTATGGAGGTGGTTCCTACCAAGACTGGCTGCCCCGACTTGTAGGTTTCCTCTATCTCGTCGGCAACAGCAGCGAATTTCTCCTTTTTAGTCCTCAATATGACGTCAGGATAATCCTGGCGTATCATGGGCTTATTGGTGGGAATGACTACAACCTCAAGCCCATATATCTCTTTAAACTCTTCTTCCTCCGTAGCAGCGGTACCCGTCATACCTGCTATTTTGCGATACATCCTGACATAATTTTGCAGGGTTATAGTGGCAAGGGTCTGGTTTTCCCTGCCTATGGGCACCCTCTCCTTGGCCTCTATGGCCTGATGCAGACCGTCGGAATATCTACGCCCGAACATTAATCTTCCGGTGAACTCGTCAACTATAACTATTTCGTTGTCCTTCACAACATAATGGACATCCTTCTCGAAAAGGTAATGAGCTTTCAAGGCCTGAACTACTCTGTGTCCTAGCTCTGAATTATGATATTCTCCGAACAAGTTCTCCACGCCAAGAAGCTTTTCACATTCAGCTATGCCCTCTTCTGTAAGAGCCACATTTCGTTCCTTTTCGTCTATTTCAAAATGAACTTGGGGTTTGAGACGTAGGGCAACATCATTAGCTCTCTTATATATTTCAACATTATCCTCTGAAGGCCCTGATATGATAAGCGGCGTTCGTGCCTCGTCGATTAATATTGAATCCACCTCATCAAGGATGATGTACTCATGTCCCCTTTGGACCAACTGTGATGAATGTAGAGCCATGTTGTCCCGCAGGTAGTCGAATCCAAACTCCGTGTTAGTGCCATAAGTTATGTCCGCTTGGTAGGCTTCCTTCCTCTTCTGGTTGTCCATGAAAGCATAAATTACCCCTACACTTAGACCAAAGAAGTTATAGATAGGCCTCATCCACTCGGCATCCCTCTTGGCCAAATAGTCGTTGACTGTAACGACATGAACTCCCTTTCCAGAAAGAGCATTCAAAACAACCGGTAAAGTGGCGACCAAAGTCTTTCCCTCACCGGTTTTCATCTCTGCTATCTTGCCTTCATGAAGAGCGATACCGCCCATAAGCTGGACATCGAAATGTCTTAGCCCCAAAACTCTCTTGGATACCTCTCTTACAGCCGCGAAAACCTCAGAAAGTAGGGAATCTAGACTCTCGCCTCTCAAAATCCTTTCTCTATATTTGGCTCCCAAATTGGAAAGTTCTTCATCAGACAGCTTCTCCATTTCCGGTTCCAAGCTATTTATAGCTTCCACTATTTTCCTGTATCTTTTCAAATGTCTTTCGTTCTTATCGAGCCCTAACTTCTTCTTTAACCCTTCAAACATTCCATTCACCTCTGCGAAAATAAAAAACAAATCTTTACATCAGATTCCCATTATAGTGTTCCCTCAAAGTCCAGTCAAAAAAGCGGAGCTTGCAAGCTCCGCTTTTTCTTTTTGGGTTATTTATTTTTGTGAATTTGTTACAGGTTGAAGGGCTCCAAATGGGCTAAGAAGTGGTGTATCCCCTCTACCGGAGGTGCGTATTTCACTTTTAGGCCGTACCTTACCTGGTCCCTTCTCTTGTACACATCTATTATTTTCTTAGCCACATACTCGAGATGGCTGTTTGTGTACGTCCTTCTGTTTATGGCGAGCCTGTAAAGCTCAAGCTTGGGCAACTTTAATTCCCCTGTTTTCTCGTCCTTGGTTCCGAAGGCCAAGGCTCCTAGCCCTATACCTCTTATAGCTCCTTCCCTATAAACCTCTATGGACAAAACGTCCGCCGGGAAGTACTCCTGAGGAATATGTGGGAAAAACGCTGCGGCGTCTATAAATATAGCGTGCCCTCCCGTGGGTTTGACGAAGGGAACCCCTCCTTCTTCAAGGAGCTCACCAAGGTATCTAACCTGAGCAATCCTGTGGGCCATATACTGTTCATCGGTCATCTCTCTTAGTCCCACAGCAAGGGCTTCCAAGTCCCTACCTGCAAGTCCACCATAAGTGGCGAACCCTTCAAACAGAATCACCCTGGGCAAAAGGGTGTGGTACATCTCCTCGGTCCTGCAGCATATCATTCCTCCGATATTGACCAATGGATCCTTCTTACATGAAACAGAAATCCCATCAGCAGTGTCCATCATTGCCTTGAGGATATCTGCCAAACTCCAAGAGGCATATTCCTTTTCCCTCATCTTTATAAAGTAAGCGTTCTCTGCCATCCTAGCAGCATCGATAAAGAACGGGATATTGTATTTCTTGGCCACTGCAGAAACTTCTTGTAAATTCTTCAAACTAACTGGTTGTCCGCCACCGGAGTTGTTTGTCACGGTAACCATTATGAGAGGAATGGAATCCCTATGCTCAATTATAACCTTCTCAAGTTTGTTGATATCCACGTTACCCTTGAAAGGATGATCACTTTCCGGATCAAAAGCTTCATCTATGACGCAGTCTACAGGCGTAGCACCGTTATTGAATATGTGTGCTCTGGTGGTATCAAAAGGCATATTGAAGGGGACGATATCACCTTTCTTGACAAGGGTCCCAAAAATAACATTTTCAGCAGCTCTCCCCTGGTGCGTTGGAATTACGTAATCGAACCCCAAAACATCCTTTACAGCTTCCTTGAGTGCAAAGAAGCTGTCAGCTCCAGCGTAAGCCTCATCGCCACACATCAAGGCTGCCCACTGATATTTGCTCATCGCACCTGTTCCAGAGTCGGTCAAAAGGTCGATGTAGATATCCTTTGAAGCCAACCCGAACATGTTGTAATGAGCCTTCTTGAGTGCTTCTTCCCTCTCTTCCTCGTTCGGAACCCTTACAGGTTCCACCATCCTTATTCTGAAAGGCTCTGGTTGAATCGGAGAAACCATCACAAAAACCCTCCTACACGCTTCTCATCTTCAGCTCTTCTGGAGGTCTAACTGGTCTCTCTCCGCTTTCTTGGCTGTCTTACATTATAGCACCTTGCCACCCACAAAATAAGAGGCAACATTTTCTCGTTTCTGTTGCCTCATGAAGCATTAAAAGCTCTCTAGAAAATGTCCTTCAATTTCCAGAAATAATCCACCCCGGATGCTACTGTAATTATCATCGCCAGTATCATTGCCAAAAAACCACCTGGAAGGTTGAAAATGACGACTAGTATGGCGATGATCTGTATAATGGTTTTCGCCTTACCCCACTTAGAAGCAGCTACCACTCGCCCCTCCGATATTGCCACCATTCTAAGCCCAGTAACGAAAAATTCCCTTGAAACTATGACCACAACTATCCAAGCAGGCAAGCGCTGCAACTCTACCAAGGCTATTAAAACAGCGGTCACCAATATTTTGTCCGCAAGGGGGTCCACCAGCTTGCCAAAGTTTGTTACTAATCCTTTTTTTCTGGCTATGTACCCGTCCAATGTATCTGTCAGGGCAGCTATTATAAAAATGACCCCTGCTAACAGATCACCGTAAGGTAACCCGAAGAAATCTCCCCACTGAATTCGTAAAGTCAAAATTACCATAATGAGTGGAGCCAAAAAAACCCTTAGCAGGCTTATCGTATTGGGTAAGTTAAGCGTCGTCATATCTTCCTCCCAAACAAGAACAGATAACCGAGGGGGCCGCAAGAAAGCGGCCCCCTCGCAACGTTGGCATCTAATAATTTGCTACCCTCCCAGGTACGCTTCTTTGACCTTTTCGTTCTCCAATAACTCTTGGCCGGGGCCCTCAAGCACTATTTTACCAACTTCGAGGACATAAGCATAGTGAGCCACCTTAAGCGCTGCAAAGGCATTCTGTTCGACCAACAAGACAGTCTTCCCTTGAGCATTGATGGCCTCTATTATCTCAAATACCTCTTTGACCAACAATGGAGCTAGTCCCAGCGAAGGTTCATCTAGCATGACCACATCTGGCCGGCTCATAAGAGCTCTACCAAGTGCTAGCATCTGCTGTTCTCCACCAGAGAGGGTACCCCCCTTTTGCCAAGTCCTCTCCTTCAATCTGGGGAACAGTTCGTAGACCCACTCAAGATCCTTCTCTATGCCTTCTTTATCGTTTCTCGTATACGCCCCGAGCATCAAGTTCTCCAAAACCGTAAGGTGCGGGAATATTCTTCTACCTTCTGGAGACAAGACTATTCCTGCTTTCACTATATCTTCCGGTGGCAAACTATCAATTCTCTGACCTTTGTACGATATGGAGCCTTTAGCCTTCTTGACCAAGCCTGCTATTGACCTAAGGGTGGTACTTTTGCCAGCCCCATTTGCACCTATCAACGTTACTATCTTGCCCTCAGGCACCTCAAAGGATATTCCTTTAAGAGCGTGAATGCCGCCATAGTAAACATGCAAATCCTGAATGCTAAGCATTTTGCACGTACTCCTCTCCAAGATAAGCCTCTATAACTTTTGGGTTAGACTGGATCTCTTTTGGAGTTCCCTGGGCGATGGTGACGCCATAGTCGAGAACCCATATCTTCTCACATATACCCATTACCACCTTCATGTCGTGCTCGATCAAAAGTATGGTGAGGTCAAACTGTTCTCGTATGTCCCTAATAAAACCCATCAGCTCCTGAGTCTCCTGGGGATTCATTCCTGCAGCTGGCTCATCCAAGAGAATGAAGGTAGGCTCAGTTGCCAAAGCTCTAGCTATCTCAAGCCGCCTTTGGGCTCCATAGGGTAAGCTATCTGCTCTCTCTGCTGCATATTCCCGCAATCCAACGGCCTCCAACAATTCCAAGGCCTTATGACGTATAGCCTTTTCTTCGGCAAAATACGAGGGCAAACTGAGCAACGCATGCCACCATGTGGTTTTTTGTCTCAAATGACCACCTATCATGACATTCTGCAGGACCGTTTCGTTGGAAAACAGCCTTATGTTTTGGAACGTCCTCGCTATACCAAGCTGACATACTTTATAGGGTGGAAACCCGGTAATATCCATGCCCCTGTAGAATATGTGACCTTCCGTAGGAGTATAAAACCCAGTTATCATGTTGAAGCAGGTAGTCTTACCTGCTCCGTTGGGGCCTATTAGTCCGTAAATCTTACCCTTTTCTATTTGGATGTTGAAATCCGACACGGCTGTGAGACCGCCAAACCGCATGGTTACGTTTTTCGTCTCAAGAACTATATCTTGGGATGTGGACATCATCCTCTTCCACCCCTCTTTCTAAAAAACCCTAACACGCTATCCCACGTTATCTCTCTCATTCCCATTATGCCTTGTCGTCTGAAAAGGATAATAAACAAAAGAGCCAACGAGAAAACAAGCATCCTCATACCAGGGATCCCTGGGATGGACAGAGAACCTATGTTGATAGGATTCTCAACGAACCTGAGCCACTCAAGAAGTACCGTTATTATTACTCCTCCTATTACGGAACCAGATATGGAGCCAAGACCTCCTGCAACGACTATCATTAGGACGTTGAACGTAAGTATGAAGAGGAACATCTTTGGATCTATGGTGGTCAGGAGACTGGCAAGCAGGGCACCACCAACTCCTGCAAAGAACGACCCTATCGTGAAAGACGTAAGTTTGTATTTAAAGGTATTTATCCCCATGGCCTTCGCTGCAATCTCATCGTCCCTTATAGCTTTGAGGGCGTTACCGAAATTGCTGTTCACCAACCTCACTATAACGAACAGCGTGACGAAACACCAGCCATAGTTCCACCAAAGATTAGCATAGCCTGGAATACCCTTTAAGCCTAGCGCTCCATTGGTCACCCTGGGCAAGTTGTTCGCCAATACTCGTATTATCTCAGCAAAACCCAAAGTAGCTATCCCTAAGTAGTCTCCTCCCAGTCTTAGGACAGGAAGTCCTATCAATATACCAAACAAAGCAGCCATTAGACCACCTGCCAAAACTGCCACGAGGAAAGGTGCATGCATTACGGAGAAAGGCCACATAGCAGGTTCCAATATGAAGAGCATCTCCTTTTGCATGGGCGGAAGGATCAAAAGGGCACATGTGTAAGCACCTATAGCCATGAAACCTGCGTGCCCCAAGGAGAACAAGCCAGTAAAACCATATATGAGGTTCAAACTTAGGGCCAATATTATATTGACTGCTATAAGGTTAAGTATCTGTATTTTATAGCCATCCAAGTGATTTTCTGCCCAATAGAGAAACAATGCCAAACAACCCAACGCTAAGGTATTCAAAATGTAGTCTCTTTTTTTGATCACTTCCATCATACTTTATCCTCCAGCTTCTCTCCAAGAAGTCCAGTGGGCTTGAAGAGTAATATTATTATGAGGAGAACAAAAGCAAAAGCATCTCTATAACCTGCAAGCGACGGCATAAAAGCCACTATCATTATCTCTATGAAACCCAATATAAGGCCTCCAATAACGGCTCCCTGGATAGATCCGATGCCCCCAAAGACCGCAGCGATAAAGGCCTTGAAACCGGGTATCACTCCCATTATCGGTTGCAGCTGGGGATATCGAAGAGCCCACATTATCCCCGATGCAGCGGCTAAAGCAGAGCCCATACCAAAGGTGAGAGCAATTACTTTGTTTACCGGGACTCCCATTAGCCTGCTGGTCTCTATATCCTTGGATATAGCTCGCATGCCCAACCCTGGCTTCGTTTTATAAACGACAAACAGCAAAGCCAGCATCAAAACAAAGGAAAGGGCAGGAACTACCAAAGTAAGAGGCAAAAGCCTAACCTTCCCCAACACTATGACATTAACAAGCCAATCTGGCCTTTGAACTTCTCTAGGTATCGCAGAGAAAACGACTATCGCAAAATTCTGCAAGAAAAAAGAAACACCAATGGAACTGATTAGAGCTGAAATACGAGGGGCTTCCCTCAATGGTCTGTAGGCAACCCTGTCGACCATTATTCCTGCAAAAGACGTAACTATGATCGAAACGATAACTGCCACAAACCAAGGCAAATGGAAAAGAGTTACTCCCCAAAAAACAAAATACGCACCCAGCATAAATATCTCGCCATGAGCGAAGTTAATGAGGCGCAGTATACCATAGACCATGGTGTAACCTATGGCTATCAAGGCATACAAGCTACCCAAAGTAAGGCCATTTAACAAATGTTGAATAAACATTGCTAAGCTCATTTGAGCTCCTCCTTGCTTTCAAAGAGATGGGGGAGGCTATATCCACTCCTCCCCCCTTTTTTGTTTTGAATATGTGGAACTTACAGTTCAGGTTCTATAGTGGCAACATACTGTTTTTTGCCGTTTACTATCTTAACTATTCCAACGGGCTTCTCCGCGTCGTGAGTCTCGTTAATGGTAGTGACGCCAGTTACTCCAACGAATCCTTTTGTCTCAGCCAAAGCCTTGGTGATGGCTTCGGGATCTGCGCTTCCAGCACGCTTAATGGCATCTATCAAGATCATGTATGCATCATATCCAAGTGCTGCGTTAACATTGGGATCTTCGTCGGGATGAAGCTTCTTCCAGTTTTCTGTAAACTCCTTAGCCACTGGATTCATATCCTTCATGGAAGGATCATAGGGGAATGTTGTGTGGATGAATCCTTCAACTGCGCTGCCACCTATCTCCGCAATCTTCGGGTTGTCCATGGCATCTCCACCCATGATCTGGAAGTTGGCTCCCAGCTCCTGAGCCTGCTTCATTATTATAGCGCCCTCTGCAAAGTACGATGGAATAAACAGGACATCAGGTTTTTTGCTTAAGTAGTGTCCATTATGATGGTGTAAAATTGATGGCTTGAAGCAGGAGAGCCACCCCTCCCTCTGGTAGATAAGAAGTAGCTTAATCTTAATCATCAGGAGGGAGAAAAGATGGCTCACTACCAGGTTACCGTAGACTGTGATCTCTTGCAAGGATTATTTATTCGGGATGATGGATTGGCTCGGTTGGTGGAGAACATCGTGAATCAGATACTCGATGCTCAGGCTACCGAACAACTCAGGGCCAAGCCATACGAACGTACCGAAGAGCGGCAGGGGTACCGCAACGGGTATCGGGATAAGCTGCTCAAGTCTCGCGTAGGAGAACTTACGCTTATGGTTCCCCGTCTCCGGAGCGGGCACTTCTCCACGGAGCTTTTCGAGCGGTACCAGCGGAGCGAGCAGGCGCTCTTGCTGGCCATGGTCGAGATGGTCGTGAACGGCGTATCCACCAGGAAGGTAAGGGCGGTTGTTGATGAACTATGCGGCACGGAGTTCTCCAAATCCACCGTATCCAGCCTGTGCAAAAGACTGGACGACATCGTAAAGGAGTGGAACGAGCGAGATTTGAGCAGCCAGGAATACCCATTTCTCCTGGTAGATGCCATTGTCATCCGGGTGCGTAAAGGCGGCCGGGTACGGCTTTCAAGCGTACTTCTCGCTACAGGGATCAACCGGGAGGGATACCGGGAGATTTTAGGGCTTATGCTCGGGGATAGCGAATCAGAGGCTGCTTGGTCGGAGTTCTTCGGCCGGCTCAAGGAGCGCGGTCTCAAGGGAGTGGACTTGGTTGTTTCGGATGATCACAAGGGCTTGATCAATGCGATAGAAACCCACTTCCAAGGAGCGACATGGCAGCGGTGCCAGACCCACTTTATCCGGAACATCCTGGACGCCTGTCCTAAGAGCCTCCAGGGCGACCTGCACGGGCGACTGCGGTTGATCTTCGACGCGCCGGATATGGAGACGGCCAGGCGGTTGCTGAACGAAACGATAGAGGCCTTTGGCGCCCGGGCGCCAAAGGCGGTAGAGCGACTTGAAGCTGGTTTCGAGGACGCAATGGCGGTGATGGCACTACCAGGGCGCTACCGGAAGCGGCTGCGCACCACCAATGGAGTCGAGCGGCTCAACCAGGAGATCCGCCGGCGGGAGCGGGTGATCCGAATCTTCCCTAACGAGGAGTCGGCTGTGAGACTGATCGGAGCAGTGCTTGTAGAGATCGACGAGGTGTGGACCACAGGAAAGCGCTACTTTGATATGGCAGAGTATTGGGAGTGGAAGGCTAACACAGAAAAACAGCAGAAGGAGGTGAATAATGCCGATACCCAGGTAAATGTAGCTTAAAACGGGGTGATCTTATCTGCCAGAGGGAATTTACACACAAATTTGGACTTGACCTTTGCTTATAATCTCTGTAAGCTGTGCAGTAAAGTCCTGATCACCTGAATTGTACTTGAGCTTGGCAACTATCTCGCCGCCCATCTTCTTGAATGATTTTTCAAAGAAGCCTGCAAGTCCTACAGAGTAGTCATTGGCAACGTCCACAAGCAGAGCTGCTTTCTTTAGGCCAAGAACCCTGTAAGCATAAGTCGCTGCACCCGCTCCCTGGTACGGATCTATGAAGCACACCCTGAAAATGTACTTCTTGCCCTGGGTTACCAAGGGGTTAGTGCAGGATGTTCCCACCATAGGGATGCCAGCTTTCTCTGCCACTTCTCCGCCAGCCATGGCAAGGGAAGAACCGTAAGTGCCTATGATTGCTACGACCTTGTCCTTGTTGATCAAACGTTTTACGGCATTTGCGGACTCCACTTTGTCAGATTTGTTGTCCACGACGAAGAGCTCTACCTTCTTACCCAAGACCTCCGGTGCTTCTTGATGGGCCATCTTGACTCCATCAAGCTCCAGCTGTCCTCCGAAGGCATTCTGACCAGTCAGCGGAAGATAGACACCAATCTTAATGGTATCCTCTGCCATGACGGCACCCGCGCTGGCAAGCAATAACCCCAGCACTAAAACAGCAGACAAAAAGCTACACAATAAACCTTTTCTCACGCACCTTCACCCCCACTTTTAGTATGTTTCTGTAAAAATTCTACACGAAAAAATATTTTTTTGAAACCCTTTGAGGATGGCCAGTATATGCAACTAGCCAATTATCCCTAACTCCTTACCTGCCTCGGCGAAGGCGGAAACAGCGTAATCCAAGTCATCTCTAGTGTGAGAAGCTGAAACCATAACCCTTATGCGCGCCTTACCTTTAGGAACCGTTGGGAAAGCTATTGCCTGGGCAAAAACGTTCCTCTCGAATAGTTTCATGCTCAACTCTTTGGCCAGTGTAGCCTCGCCGACCATTACAGGGGTTATAGGGGTTTGAGTATGTCCTGTATCGAAACCTAGCTCTCCCATCCTAGCCCTGAAGTAAAAGGCGTTATCCCAAAGTTTCTCCACGAGCTCGCCGCTCTCCTGCAAGATCTCGACTGCCGCAATGTTCGCCGCTACATCAGGAACGGTTAAGGCGCTGCTGAATAGGTTGGGCCTCGCTTTCTGCCTGAGATACTCTATAAGCTCGCTCTTGCCGGCCACAAACCCTCCCATGACTCCAAAGGCTTTTGACAGTGTGCCCACCTCCACGTCCACTCTGCCATGAAGGTCAAAATGGTCCACTATTCCTCTGCCTCTCCGGCCAAGGACTCCTTCTCCATGGGCATCATCCACCATTATCATTGCACCATACTTTTCCGCTACCTCGACCAGCTCAGGCAAGGGGGCTATGTCGCCATCCATGGAAAAGACTCCATCGGTTACCACAAGTTTTCTACAATTTGTTCCTTCTTTTTCCTTAAGCGCTCTTTCCAAATCATCTGGATCGTTGTGTTTGTACCTTACTATCTCGGCCCTACTTAGGCGACAACCATCTATTATGGAGGCATGATTCAGCTCATCACTGAAAATGAGGTCTCCCTTGCCAACTAAGGCAGGTATAGCTGAAAGGTTTGCGCAAAAACCGGACTGAACCAGCATTGCTGCCTCTGTTCCCTTAAATGCAGCCAATTTTTTCTCTAGCTCTATGTGAACTGACATGGTGCCAGCTATCGTCCTTACGGCACCTGGGCCGACTCCGTATTGATCAATGTACTTCTTTGCTTTGTCCTTTAGTCTTTCCTCGTTGCACAACCCCAAGTAATTATTAGAACACAGGTTCAATACTTTGCGTCCCTCAATCACGACCCACGGCCCTTGAGGGCTTTCTATCGTCCTTATGTAAGTATATAAGCCCTCGTCTTTGAGCCTCTTTAATTCCTCTGTTACGAAATCCATCCTAACGGCCACTTTCATCACTTCCTTCTGTTAAGATTTTTGGTCACCCTATATGTTATTTATTATAAATCAATCCCTACGACAGGAACGTCCGGTAAAAATTCTTTCACATCCAAAGGAGACGGTTCTGCATAATAGAGATACTCCTCGTCGAGGGTTTTTCTGGAGGAGAAAAGCTGAATCCTCCAAGATCGATCGTGGGAAAGTTGCTTTTGGACTTCCTTTAAGTCTTCCAAAGACATAAGATGAGGAACGTATGTGGTTCGCAATACGTACTCCAAATTGGAACGACGTAAAACATTCAAAGAGGCCTTAACCAACTCTACCGACACATTACTGCGGGTAATATGCTGATATTTGTCCCATGGCCCTTTCATATCCATAGCCACACAGGATATCAGCTTTTCATGAATAAGAGTCTTGAGCATGTCTGGGTTAGAACCGTTAGTATCAAGCTTTACGGGCAAACCCGTTGCTTTTTTAAGCTCCCTTATGAAACAAGGCAACCCTTCATGTACAGTCGGTTCTCCACCAGAGATCACTATACCATCAAGGAAATCCTTCCTGCACTTTATTTCTTCAATAACCCATTCTTGACTTAAAAGATCAACCTCACCCAATACGAGCTCCCTGTTATGGCAATAAGGACAGTGAAAATTACAACCTTGAGTAAAAATCACAGAGACAACTCTGCCATCCCAATCCAAAAAAGAGACGGGCAAAAGCCCGCCTATCGGTATATTCCCATCACTCATAACATCAATTCACCCCTACCCTGATCCTGTCCTTAAGCTCCCCTCTTTTACCAGCGTTCCAGGAAGAAGTCTTGGTGAAGTAACCTGTTATGCGGGTTATACCGTCTACGTTCTTGCTACCGCAAAAAACACAAGCCTCTTTGAGCCCTCTGCTGATCTTCCCACAATCGTTGCACACGGTAAACTCGGGGCTGAAGGTAATCTGAGCATTTTCACTATGCAAATAGGTTTTGCGCACGAAGGAAGCCAATGCTCGAGGATCTGGCCTCTTCTCCCCTAGCCAAATGTGAGTTATGGCCCCTGCCTTTATCATGGGATGGAACCGGCCCTCTTCTATGACCCTAGTGATTGGATCAACCGGAGCGTCATACGCAAAATGGGTGCTGTTGGTGTAATAAACTTCTCCAGTTTTTATATTCCCCTTTACATAACGAGGAGCCAGCTCTGGGAAATTTCGAAGGTCCAGCTTAGCAAACCTGTAAGCCGTACTCTCCGCAGGAGTCTGCTCTATAACCATTTTCAAGTTGTGTTTTTCAGCAAGCTCCTGACACTTCAATTCCATGTACTTGATAACCGCAAGCCCCAAATCCATAGCCTCTTTGCTTTCATGAAGGGAGCTGCCCACCAAACAGCTCACCATTTCCTCTAATCCCAGCACGCCCACTAAGAAACTAGCCTTTCTCAATCTAAGATACGCCTCGCCATCATGTTTAACGCAAAGGGCAGAGAGAGGGCCGTTTTCCCCTAAGGATAAAATCTCCTCCAAGAAGCGTTTCTTGCATTTATGAGCCTTTGCGGCAAGCTCCATGGCTTCATCCAACAAAGCAAACGCAGTATCCACATCGCCCATGCTTCTGTAAGCAATTCTGGGCAAATTGATGGTGACATTTTGCAAAGCACTGTAGCGCATCTTCCAAGGAGTAGCAGCCTCCTTCAAATCTTCGTCAGTCAATTCAAAACTCAACCTGCAACACTCACTCAACTTTGCCACTCCGCCTCTGTCAAAGACGAAATAAGTATTGCCCTTTTCTGAGGCCACCTTACATGCGAGGGCAAGGCACTCCTCCCACCCGGGTTCCTTGAAGAAATCATCAGTTATATGAAGCAAAGGTTTGGGGAAGAAAAATGGCTGTCCTCTTTCGTCTCCCTCTAAATAGACCTCAAAAAGAGCCTTCAAAAACAGCTTTGCTTCATGAGAATACTCAGAATAGGTTTTGCCCGTAGGAACGCCGCCCGGCCCTAAGGCCTCAACGTCTCTAAAGTGCCTTGGGATTTCAAAATACAGATTTATATCAGTAAAAGCCACTTGACCCCCACGGCCACCTGCAAGCTGGTTGAATTCAAAGATCATCATTTGAGCCAACTGCTTGATATGCTGATAATCCAATCCAACCAAATACGGGGCAAAGAACATGTTCACCGCATCCCAACCAATGGCACCTGCAAAATTATTCTGAAGGACTGAAGTCATCTTGGACATGTGAGCTATAAGGACCTCAGGGTGCTTCGCTGGCGATGAAACGCTTGTGATGGAGGGCAAATTTATCCCGTACTTGATGACATAAGCCAAACTTTGTCCAGAGCAGTAAGGCCTATTTACCATACCAAGATCGTGTAAGTGAATATCCCCTGCAAGATGAGCCCTGGCAACATCGGAAGGAAAAATCTTCTTGAGAGCATACTCCTTGAGTATCCTCTCTGCAATGGATAAGTTTATTGACTCTGGATTGTGAGTGGTGTTGCTGTTTTCTTTATTAGGAGCCAACAGCAGCCTTTCCAGATCGTAAAGAGGTAACCCCAACCTTGAATGATCTTTCAGTTTGGCATCCAGTCCTCGCTGAAAAAGCTTTACGTTGACTATCTCCCTTATCAAATCTGTGGTCACCCTACTTCTTCCATAACGAGATATTTCATCTTCAACTTCAATAGCAATTTCCTCTGCTAGAGAGGGTTCCACTCCTGCTTCTCTTATCATGGCGTCTCTTATTTTGGTTAGATCCCATGGAGCTTGTTCCTCACCACTTAGGGCCTCTACCATCAACAACAAATCAGTGGACTCTTGAGCGTTTACTATATCACCTGAGGATGTGAAAAACACTCCCTGTTTTCTTTTATGAGTCTTCGTGCCTTCCCCAAAAGTTTTATCTGCTCCACTACTCATGGCTTCAATCTGCCTCCCCTCTCTTCATTCCATCGGTAATGTGCCTTATCTCCTCTATGAAACTGGCCACATCTGTGAATTCTCTGTAAACAGACGCAAAACGCACATAGGCAACTTTATTGATCCCCCTAAGCTCTTCCATGGCCATTTCTCCTATCATTTGGCTTGGAATTTCATTTTGCCCGCACCTTCGGAGGTTGTTTTCAATCCTAGTTACAGCTTCCTCAAGCACATCCAACGGGATCGAAAGCTTTTCACAGGCTCTCGCCATTCCTTTCAACAATTTATCTCTATCGAAAGCCTCCCTTTGGCCACCCTTCTTGACCACCCACAGCACATGGGCCTCCTCAAAACGCTCATAGGTCGTAAAGCGATTTTGGCAACTTGGACATTCCCTTCTCCTCCTTACTACCCTTCCCTCGCTGACTGTCCTCGTCTCTAGGACCCGAGTCTCCCATGCATCGCATTTGGGACATCTCAATCCAACCACCACCATATATAATGTCTAGATCAAATTATAACACTATATTTAAGGTCTGAGTAGCAAGATAATATTCTTACAATTAATAAAAAAACGGACCTCCCAATTAGAAGGTCCGCCCATACTCCGAAACACTCACTTAGTGCCAAATCAACGCTTTTTTCACTAAAAGCAATAAGCTAGTTCTGCTTGAGCAACTTCTCCACAACGCTTCTTACTGCTGCGCCATCAGCTTTGCCTCTTATCTTGGGCATAAGCTTGCCCATCACCTTACCTATATCCGAGCTGCTTTGAGCTCTTATTTCCTCTATTGTCTCTTGTGCCATCCTTAATATCTCTTCTTCAGATAACTGCTCCGGTAAGTACTTCTCAAGGATACCAATCTCTAATCTCTCTGCCTCCGCTCTATCTTTGGCTCCAACGCCCTCATACTGCTCTGCGGCTTCTCTGCGTTGTTTTATCATTTGCCTCAGCAATGCCACGTAATCAGATTCGCCTAGGCAAGAATCCTTACCTTTCTCTACCTTTTTGTTCTGTACTGAGGCTTTAAGCATTCTAAGCACATTTACAGCCTTGTCGTCTCCCCTTTTAAGCGCATCTACGAGGTCTTGTTGGATCCTTTCTTCAAAATCCTTCAAGTTGCTACCTCCTCTTCTTTCTCCTGGCAGCCTCTCGCTTCCTTTTCTTTTCCTCGCTTGGTTTTTCGTAATGCTGACGCCTTCTGGCTTCCCTCAGGACACCTCCCTTGGAAACCTCTCTTTTGAAGCGCCTTAATGCATCTTCGAGAGATTCGTTTTCTCTACGTACTACTTCGGTCATTGCTCTTCCCCCCTTTCTAACGCCCACACTAACCTGGGGGCCATCGGAAAAACCGACCTGACAACACATGAACATGAAGGTGATAAATCGTTTGTCCAGCTCGGTCTCCACAGTTTAACACAACACGATAACCATCCTCGACTAACCCAAGATCCTTTGCCACCTTGGTAGCCACTCCCATTACTTGGGACCAAAGGGAAGGATCCTCTACTTTGTCAGCCGAGGGCACGTGTTCTCTTGGAATAACTAGCAAATGAGTAGGCGCCTGGGGGTTAATATCCCTGATGACTACTACTTTCTCATCTTTATACACAAACTGTGCCGGCAGTTCCCCTTTTATTATCCGGCAAAAGATACAATCATCGCTCACCAAAGGCCACCTCTCTTGCGTTCCTCTATTTTAGAAAAGGTTCGCCTTTTAGACAACCACTGTTTCAAAAACTGCCCCTAGACAGTAGAGCTTTCTGCGTCGTTGTAAATATCTGAATCTGTCAAATCCTCATTACTCACAGGTATCTCATTCACCACTTCTACTCTGAAGATAGAGGAATAATACCAGTTCTCAGTCGGTTTGACTTTAACTGGGGCCAATTTCCAAGCCAACATTTCCTCTGCATAGCCCCAATTAACATATTCGTTAAAATTACGAATTATATCAGTTATCACTAAGCCCTTATCTAGGAGGACCTGCTCTAAACGCCTCCATTTAGCAAAAGAGCTCTCACTGCTAGTCAAACCAAAATAACCAGCTCCACCCATCCCTCTAAGGGTAGCCACACCTCGTCCGACAAAGGCAGCCAACGCTGCTACCGTCTCCGGTGGATCACAGAAGAACACGTCAAATTGTCCAAGAAGATCTTCCGGCAAGGGCTTCCTCAAATCATGCCTTCTTACCTCCAAGTTGGAAAGTCCCAGTTCCTTCGCTTTTCTTCTTTGAAAATCCACTATTCTTTCGTCTATCTCAAGCATCACTATCCTACGAGGAAGCCGGGTGATAGCCAAAGCTAGGGCCACCATATCGTCATCCC
Source organism: Thermovirga lienii DSM 17291 (assembly GCA_000233775.1). Lineage (NCBI taxonomy): Bacteria > Thermotogati > Synergistota > Synergistia > Synergistales > Thermovirgaceae > Thermovirga > Thermovirga lienii. The sequence goes on from CP003096.1 coordinate 1,415,740, forward strand.
CCAAAACTATGACATCTTTATTTCTTATATCTCCTCTGCTATCGGCCAAGGCTATCCTTGAGAAAGTAGTTTCAGGGGTTACGTATGCTTGGTCGTATTGCCTTATGGCTTCAGGTCTCTCTACATGCAATTCTAGAAACTTATCATAAGGCTCCTTCAATGACTCATCCAAGATGACAGTTCTACCACTACAAGTGGGGCACGAGTGGATATGAAGAGGTTCTATTCCCTCATCTTTGCACAAAGCCTTTCCGTCATCAGTAAATTTTATTTGGTCCCCCTCTATCGCAACAAATCCGTCTCTTTCCATGATTTTGATTAGCTCAGCCACCACCGGAACTGGCTCCTCTGAAAGCTGCACGATCTTCCAGAAGTTGGAATTGTTCATTATCGCGGACAGAATTCTTTCCACGTCCCTCTTCCTTACTTCAATCTTTGTATTCAAAGCCACTTCTTCTGCGTAAGCCTTTGTTTTGCTACGTGCGTTCAAGGTATCATCCCTCCCAAGAATCAGTTTATTTATTTTTGACGATCCTGCCGAAAAGATCTCCATCTTTCGTCCCCTCTATAAAGACCCGGGCGACCTCATTGTTCACCACTAAGGCTTCAGACCTTAATTTTACCCTTAAAAAATGAGGTGTCAGACCTTCTGCCACTCCGCTAGAGATCTCCTCTACCAAGACAGGAACGTTCTTACCCACCCATTTTCTTGCGTACTTATCAAGCAGTCTATTAGCCAGCGAGATCGCTTCCCTTACCCTCACACGTACCTCTTCTTTCGTCAAACTGCTTTTCATGCTATATGCCTTGGTTCCTTCCCTTCCTGAATAAGGAAATACGTGAAGTCTGCCAAGTTCTAACCTTTCCACAAAAAGGAGAGACCTATTAAACATATCCTCCGTCTCCCCGGGAAACCCCACCATTATATCGGTCCCTATATGAACGTCCGCTCCAAAAGCTTCCCTAAACCAACTAACAACCTTTGCAAAATCAGAAGAGTTATATCCCCTATTCATTGCCTCTAGCACCTGGTCATCGCCGCTTTGCAGAGGCAGATGAAAGTGAGGACACAATTTACTAAAGGAAGCAAGCCTGAAAATCAAGTCTCTACTCAACCCAAAAGGCTCCAAAGAACCGAACCTTATACGTTCTATCCCCTTTATTCCCGATAAAGCCTCCACTAAATTTGCCAAATTAGATCCTATATCCTTGCCGTAAAAGCCCAGCTGGATCCCCGTCAGAACCACTTCCTTGCATCCGTTGAGTGCAAGACTTTGAACTTCCTCTACTACGTTCTCCAATGGCCTACTGACAGACTTTCCTCTAACGCTGGGTATGATGCAGTAAGAGCAATTTCTGGAGCATCCATCCTGGACTTTCACAAAGGCCCTTGTGTGAAAATGAGGCCTAGATAGAAACAAATCGTCCCATTCCCCACAGCTTTGAAGCGAGTGCCTTTTAACTATAAGTTCTTCTTGCGTTTCTTTAAACAGAGAAGCTAGTATCTGAGGAATTAGATTCTTTTTCCTGTTCCCTACAAGGGCCCTTACTCCAAGGGCTTTAGCCTCCCTTTCTTCCACTTTTTGCGCCCAACACCCGCAGACTATTACCTGCCCTTCGGGAGAAAGCCTTTTCAATCTCCTGATCAACTGCCTACACTTGCGATCCGCCTCCTGAGTCACAGTACAGCTGTTTATGATTGCAACATCATACGGAGGGCACTCGACAATCTCAGCTCCTAGGGCCTCCAGAGCCGAGGCAATAGCCTCAGATTCGTATAAATTGCTTCTGCATCCAAGAGTCTCTATGATAATTTTCTTACCCTTCAAGCGATCATAAGGCAATTAAATCAACCCTTTTCCAAAAGCATAGACAAAACGGCAGTTCCTACTGCTGCTGCCGTGGGCGCCCTCATTATCCTTGCACCCAAACTAACTGGTTTGAAGTCAAACTCTACAAGCATCTTCTTTTCTTCATCGGACCAGTCTCCCTCTGGGCCTATGGCTATCGCGGCCTCGTCTTTAGGCCTGCAACTCAACAACTCTACGCTTCCTTCGTCCAAAAAGGCTCCATACTTAAAAGCAGGTAAAGCCAAAGTAGTTATGTCTTTTACCTGCACTAAAGGAAAAAGCTTGGGAACCCGAAAGGCTCTGGCCTGCTTGGTTGCCTCTTTTAATATGCTGTTCCACCTTGCCATCTTTGCTGCTTCTTTCTTTTCATCAATTCTTACTACACTTCTCTCACAACGTAGGGGCACAATGACCGTAGCCCCGCACTCGGTCACCTGTCTTAATGCTAGCTCGAAAGCTTCCGCCTTGGTAAGCCCCAGCAAGACCCAGAGGCTCCTTTCGGGAGGACATTCTTCCTCCCACTCCACATGCCCCAATAGCTTATCATCTCTAACTTCCAATCGGAGAACAACCAGCCTATCCCCAAGCAAGCCTTCAACCTTCTGCCCCTCTTTGCATCTTCTAACATGGAGCAGGTGGTGAGCTTCCGAAGGCTCTATCAGCCAGACATTATTGTCTATTTTACTGCTGTCCTCCAGACGTATTCTGGGCAAAGACACCCCACCAATCCCCTTTCGAAGCCTCCTCCTTTATTTCGAAACCTATTTCCTTCAAAGCAGAGATGAAGGAGTCCCTTTCTTTTCTAACCAAACCAGAGAAAACTGCCCTTCCTCCCTTTTTTAGTTTAGCAGGCAAAGAAGGAAGAAGTTTCATGAGTGGCTCGAAAACGATATTCGCCGTCACCAAGTCCACCATGTTATTAAATCCATCAAGCAAATTACCTTGTTCAACCTCGACCAGACCTTCGGAGATTTGATTCAGTCTCAGGTTGGATTTAACCTCATCCAAAACAGCTGGATCCAAGTCCCTAGCAAAAACTTTCTTTGCCCCAAGTTTAATTGCCGCGATGGCTAAAATACCGGAGCCAGTGCCCACATCTACTACAGTGTCGCCTTTTTCCATACACTTTTCCAAAAGTTCCAAAGCTATCTGCGTGCTTTCGTGATAACCCGTTCCAAAGGCTGTACCAGGATAAACCAGAAGAACATTCTTTTCCTTTTCGGACTTATATGAATTTTTATGCCACGGGGCCATCACAACCAACGTCTTGCCTATCTCTATCGGAGGAAACGCCTCTTTCCATACGGTATGCCACCGCTGGTTTTCTATCTTTCCTGCGTCTATTATTTTCAATTCAGGCCACGGCTTAAGTACTTCGTTGATCCTGCTTATCCAATATTCCAAGCTGTGGGAAGACCTGTAATAAGCCTTCACTGCCATCTTATCTTGAGTTTCCACCAACTCAGAACCTATGCTGCCTGAAAGATCCACTAAAGAACTGAGGACCTCTTCGTCCATTCCCCTGGATTCTATGGTTACATACCACCAAAAACTCCCTTTTTCTTCCATGAGAGATCTTTCCCCCTTCTGCCCCGTCCTTTTATCCAGGCAGCTACAGTAAATTTTTCAGCTTTTCTATGAATCCTCCTGATTTAACCTCTACGTTCATTTCCTTAGCGAGGGCTTCTATCAATCCTCGCTGTTTATCTGTGAGTTTCTTGGGGACATCAACTATTACATGGACAAGACAATCTCCTCGTCCCATATGCCTGAGCTTGGGCATCCCCCTCCCCTTGATCTTGAACACATGGCCATTCTGCACTCCTTGGGGAACCTCAAGCTTATACGTCCCATCAAGAAGCTCAAGCTCTTTTTCGCACCCCAAAGCAGCCTCGGGGAAGGAAAGATGCAGAAACATGTGCAGATCATCACCTTCCCGCTTAAATACGCCATGAGGGATAAGATTCACGACCAAAAAAAGATCTCCTGGGGGGCCACCCCTCAGTCCATCCATTCCCTCTCCCTGGATTCTGAGCCTGACTCCTGTATCTACACCTTTAGGCACGTTAACCTTTACCTTTTTGTATACCCTTGTCTTACCCCTTCCTCCGCACTCGCTACAAGGCTTCTCTATTTTCTTGCCCGTACCTTCGCACTCTGGACAAACCGTAACGCTCACAAAGGAGCCGAAGGGAGTGCGCCTATGCTGTTCTACCTGACCCGAACCGCCACACACGGGGCATACTCTTGTTCCATATCCAGGCTCCGCCCCTGAACCTTTGCACCTTTTACAAGACTCCCATCGAGGTACGGAGATCTCCTTGGAGACCCCCGTAAGAGCTTCCTCCAAAGATACATCAAGGCGCATCTCAATGTCCTGTCCTTTCACAGGCCCTTGGGAAGTACCCCCAAAATTTCCAAATATAGAGTCAAATATGTCGCCAAAGATGTCACCAAACCCTCCAAAACCGCCGAAGGGTCCTGAACTACCAGGGGTACCATCCAAGGTCCCAAACTGATCATACTGCTGCCTTCTCTGAGGATCACTCAAAACCTCGTATGCGGCATTGATCTCCTTGAATCGCTGCTCAGCTTCCTTGTCCCCTGGGTTAACATCAGGATGATACTTTCTGGCTAGGCGCCTGTAAGCTTTCTTGATTTCATCTTGAGTGGCGCTTCTTGATACTCCCAATATTTCGTAAAGATCTTTATGTTCTCCGAAGGCGCCCACTATTCGTCACCTCTCGTCTTACGCACTATGTTCTTCGTTAAATTCAGCATCCATAGTGTCTTCGTGTGATTGCCCTTCATCATGTCCTTCTGCAAACCCATCATCTCTACTTCCGCTTTGATTGTAAATCCTTGCAGAAAGCTCATGCACTAAACTCATCAACTTTTTGCTAGCCTCTTTTATAGCCCCTATGTTTTCTCCTTTAGCCTTCTCTTTCAAATTATCCAGCTCGGTTTCCAGCCTTTTTATCTCTTCTTCAGTAAATTTTTCCCTAAAATCTTTCAGGGCCTTCTCTGCTGAATAAGCCACGGAATCTGCTTCATTTCTGGCTTCAGCCAATTCCTTCCTCTGTCTGTCTTTTTCTTCATTTTCCTCTGCTTCTTTTCTCATGCGCTCTATTTCCTCTTCCTTCAGGTTGGAAGATTCTATTCTTATATGCTGCTCTCTGTTGGTTCCTTTGTCCTTTGCACTTACTTTAAGTATGCCATTTGCGTCTATATCAAACGTAACCTCTATCTGGGGAATTCCTCGGGGCGCAGGCGGTATGCCATCCAGTATGAATCTCCCTAGGGTTACATTATCTGCAGCCATAGGACGCTCCCCTTGCAAAACATGAATCTCTACCTGCGTTTGATTGTCGGACGCCGTAGAAAACACCTGACTTCTAGAAACCGGTATGGCCGTATTTCGCTCTATTATCTTGGTAAATACGCCTCCCAAGGTCTCTATTCCCAAAGACAGAGGGGTAACGTCAACTAGCACTATGTCCTTATGTTCCCCCGAAAGTATGGCCCCTTGTATGGCCGCCCCCACTGCCACGCATTCGTCGGGATTTATGCCCTTAGTAGGCTCTTTGCCCAGCATCTCCACTATCTTCTTCTGGACCATGGGCATCCTAGTAGAACCACCGACGAGAAGGATCTTATCTATATCTTGCGTAGAGAGACCAGAGTCTTCTATAGCTCTCCTCACTGGACCTACGACTCTATCCAGCAAATCTCTGGTCATCTCCTCAAACTTTGCCCTGGTCAACGTCATCTCCAAATGCTTTGGGCCGCTGGCATCGGCCGTTATAAAGGGCAGAGAAATAGTAGTTTCAGTCATCGAAGAAAGCTCGCACTTGGCTTTTTCTGCAGCTTCCTTCAGCCTCTGCATGGCCATTTTATCTCTGGAAAGGTCTACCCCTTCTGTTCTCCTGAACTCTGAAACCATCCAATCAATTATCCTTTGGTCCCAATCATCTCCACCTAGGTGATTGTCACCAGCGGTTGCCAACACTTCAATTACCCCGTCATCCAGCCCCACGTCCAAAATCGAGACATCAAAGGTCCCGCCTCCCAAATCGAACACCAGGACCTTATGATCTCCACTCTTGTCCATCCCATAAGCCAAAGCGGCCGCCGTTGGTTCGTTTATTATTCTCAAAACCTCCAAACCGGCTATCTTTCCCGCATCCTTTGTAGCCTGACGCTGAGAGTCAGTAAAGTATGCAGGAACAGTAATTACCGCTTTTGTGACCTTTTCCCCAAGATATGCCTCTGCATCTCTTTTGAGTTTTTGAAGAATCATCGCAGATATTTCCTGAGGCGTGTAGCTTTTCTCCTCGATATCCACCTTGTGGTCAGTCCCCATATGCCTCTTGATGGATATTATGGTCCTCTCCGGATTAACTATGGCTTGCCTTTTAGCAAGCTGCCCCACCAGGATCTCTTTCTCTTTAGTAAAGGCCACCACGGAAGGCGTAGTTCTGCCGCCTTCTGCGTTTGGTATTACCGTTATATTGTCTCCTTCCTTTACAGCAACACAGCTGTTCGTGGTTCCCAAGTCGATACCTATAACTTTGCTCAAAAGGGTCACCTCTTTCTTAATTCTGTTCTTCTTTTTCGTCTACCTTAGATTCAGATTTACCCACCTTGACCTTGGATGCTCGTAAAACCTTACCTCCCAAAATAAATCCCTTTTGGTACTCCTCCAGGACCTTACCATCTCGTTCTGGTTCTACCTCCTCAATAGCCAAGGCCTCATGCATTGAGGGGTCAAAATCCTTTCCTACCGCATCTATGGGTTCCAAGCCCAATTTGCACAAAACATCCAAAAACTGTTTTCTTATTATTTCCACTCCACTTCGTATCTTTTCGCTGTCATCTCCGCAACTGGACGAAAGGGCCATATCCAAATTATCCAGTACTGGCAATAGTTCTTTTATTGCTTTTTCCGCCGCAAGGGCATTCAACCTCTCCTTTTCCTTCTCAATTCTTTGCCTATAGTTATAAAAATCAGCGGTAACCCTCATAGCGGCTTCCTTCAGCTGGGCATTTTCTTCCTCCAGCTTTTCCATGAGCGTTTTAAGTTTACCTATTTCCTCCATTAGAGCCTCCACCGAAGGGATACTTCCTTCTGCAGGCTCTACATTTTCATGTGCCTTTTGGTCCTCCTTAGGGGAAGAACCCTCGTTTTTCTGGTTTTCTAGTTCTTTATTCATTGCTTTATCCTTTCTTTCTTTACTCATCACTTATCCCCCTCCTCTTCCACATCTGTTGATATACCACCCAAAATAGTTTCCAAAACAGATATGGAATGCTCATAATCCATCCGAACTGGACCAATCAACCCAAGAACGGTCTTTTTGCCATCCTTCACATTGGAAGCCATTATCACCGAACAATCCTCTATAGGGAAGGCTGGATCCTCCTTACCTATCATGACGGAGAGTCCCCTATCCGGAGAGAACTTCTGCACAAGCTCAACGATAGATGATTCTTCCTCTAAAAGAGTCATTATAACCTGAAGCCTACTTAAATCAGCGAAATCAGGAACACTCAATATATTATATTTCCCACCCGTGAAGAGGTGGTACGAATCCTTTAAAAGTAGTATATCCACCTCTTTGAGGGCTGCTTTGCAGTTTTCTGCGTAAGATTGAAGCCCATGCAATACATATTGAAGCAAAGCATCCCTTACTTTCCTCCACGGTTTTCCCGAAGCTACTGTGGTTATCCTATGGGATAATTCATCAAGAATCTCCTGATCCATATCCTGAGGAAGCTGAATCACCTTATGATGCAAAAGCCCACCTTTCAATATAACGATCAAGAGGGCAGTCCGCTCAGCCACCTTTACGAATTCCACCTTTTGAAGAACTGCCTCATCTGCTGGCCCCACAGCCGCTACTCCTACACACTTTGTCAGGTCTCCGAGAAGCTTTGTGGCATATCTCAGAGCCGACTCAAGGTCATCCCTTTTCTTTTTGAGCTCCTGAACCCAGTATTTATATTCCTCACCAGGGTTTCTTTGCCTTCTCAATATGGCATCCACATACACCCTGAATGCTTTGGGGGTAGGAAGTCGCCCCGCAGACGTGTGAGGTTGATACAGAAAATCCATCTCCTCCAAATCTGCCATCTCATTCCTTATGGTTGCAGCGCTGCGCCCTCTGAGATACCGTTTCGCCAAAGTTCTAGAACCCACAGGCTCTCCGGTTTTTATGTACTCATATACAACAGCAAGCACTATTTCTAGCTGTCGTTCTGTAAGCATAGTTTGTCACCCCCGTCTTCACTTTTGCATTATTAGCACTCCCTTTTAGTGAGTGCTAAATAGGGCCTCCACCGAAACGTAGATTATCAACGAGCACAATCGTTGTCAACTATATTTTAAGTACAATGTTACCGGACAGTGATATTGTCACCCTGTAAGGGGACAGAGAAAATGTCACCATGAGTAGGGGTGACGTATATTTGAGCGAGAAGGAATCCAGGCGTGTATATGTTATGGAGCGGTTGATGGAGGGCGTTGTGACGGTGAAGGAGGCGTCGTGTGTATTAGGGTTGAGTGAGCGCCAAATAAAGAGGCTGAAGTCAGGAGTGAAGGAAAGAGGTATAGCAGCGCTGGCGCATGGCAACAGGGGGAGGAAGCCTAAACACGCTACGCCGAAGGAGGTAAAAGAGGCCATAGTTGGTTTTGCAGTGGGTAAATACCATGGAGCCAGCTACCAACACATGTCGGAGCTAATGAAAGAGCACGATGGAATATTTGTGTCGGCCAAGACTGTAGGTCGAATTCTCAGGGAGGCATCAATACCCAACAAGCACACTCACAAGGCTCCGAGGAGGAGGCGTACTAGGAATCGAATGTCCATGGAGGGCATGTTGGTACAATGCGATGCTAGTCCCCATGATTGGCTTGAAGGAAGGTGCTCCAAGCTATGTCTTCATGGAGCCATAGATGACGCCACGGGGAAGGTTTTTGGCCTTTATTTCAGGCCCAATGAAGATTTATTGGGGTATCTGCATGTTTTGAAGCAGATGGTGGAAGATTACGGGGTTCCCAGGAGTATTTACAGTGACGGTCATTCTATATTCTTTTCTCCTAAAGGAGACAAGCTCTCCATAGAGGAAGAGCTTAAAGGAGAAAGAGTTAAGCTTACTCAGTTTGGAGAGGTGTTAAATCAGCTGGGCATAACCCATATAAAGGCCCGCTCACCTCAAGCGAAGGGGCGTATAGAGCGTCTTTGGGAGACCCTGCAGAGTCGGTTGATTGTAGAGCTTAGGATAGCAAATATTTCCAGTATGGATGATGCCAATGATTTTCTGTGTGGGTTCAAAAAGAGGTTTAATAGACGTTTCGCTGTAAAGGCAGAAGATAAAGAGCAGGCATTCAGAGCAAGTCCTGGGGTAGACTCTTTGCATAAAATCATATGTATAAAGAGCTATAGAAAAGCTTCCAATGGCTCCACCATATCTTATGAGGGCAATACATATCAATTGTTGGATTGTAGAGGTCGAGTGGTACCATTGAAGCCCAAAAGTACTGTCTGTGTCACAAGACATCTCGATGGATCCCTTGGAGCTTTGTACAGTGGCGATTACTTCAAACTGAAGGCCATCTCAAATGATACTGACAAAAAAGCCATCCAGGGAGAAGATATAGAAAACAAGGCAAAACCAAGAGGAAAATACAAACCACCCACGGACCACCCATGGCGCAGGAGCATAAATAACACCATTAGATATTATAAAAACAAGAAAAGCTATCCCATGAATGATGAATTGAGGGAAACGTATACCCCATAGTAATGACTACCACAAACCCAGAAAAACCAGCCCTGTCCTAAACTGCAAAAAACACGAAAAACCACATAGGACAGGGCTAATATCTATACACTTAAACAATATCTAAAGGTGACATTTTCACTGTCCCGTTAAAGACATTTTAGGGTGACATTTTCACTGTCCGTTGACACTATATTTTAAGTACAAGTGATATATTATTCTTAATTGACTGCAAAGAGAAAGGAAGGTTAAAGATGGGATCAGATCACTACAAAACCACCGTCATTCTCATAAGGCATGGCGAATGCAAGGGCAATAGAGAGGGCTTATTCAGGGGAAGATATGATTTTCCTTTGAACGATAACGGGAAATCTCAGGCCAAGGCCATAGCACATGAGATTGCCCAAAACTTCAAGCTGGATAAGATATATTCCAGCCCCCTGTCCAGGGCATTGGAAACAGCTCAAACCATATCATCAGTTACCAACATCCCTACAGAGATAAGAAATGGCTTCAATAATATTTCACTGGGTCCGTGGGAGGGAAGACCCAAAAGAGAGATAAAAGAAGAATTCCCCGAGGAATGGAATTTATGGCTTAGAAATCCAGAACGCCTTAGGCTACAGGGTGCAGAAACCATCTCGGACGTACAGAGAAGGGCCTTCGCCAACCTCAACCATTTAATAAAGGTCCACCGAGGTTCTACGTTCGCAATAGTTACCCATCGGGCAGTGCTAAAGCCCCTAATAGCGGGAGCATTAGGGATTCCAGAACCCTATTTTTGGAAGATTCACGTGGATACCGCTTCCTACTCAGTTCTTACCCATGATCCACAAAAAGGTTACTGTCTAATCTTGCTAAACCAAACACGACATTTAAAGAACTTCATCAGCGAATGGGAATAATCCCCTTGACTTATACCTTTAGGGGTATAATAATTACACCAAAGTATTGCTAACGAGGGGGAATTTATAGTGGAAACAACCAAAAAAGTAGAAACTCTGATAATAGGAGGAGGACCTGGAGGAAGGACTGCTTATGCTGCCTTACATCGCTTGGGCAAAAAAAAATCAATGCTAGTAATGAACCTGGAACCAACCGTAGTCTGCAGCCTTCCATACGGAGTGGGAAGACGACTGATACCCGGAGGACCGGAAGATGCAGTTGTAGATATTTCAAAATCTCCAAGGCTGCCAAGGGATATAGTGCAAAACACAATAATCGGTAGTGTAATATCCATTAACACGGAGGAAAAAGTTGCTACTATCAAGACGCAAGCATCTGAGTATATGTACGTATCCTACGATAACGTCATACTAGCTACAGGTGCTGTACCATGGATCCCACCAATAGAGGGCGTCCTTATGTCTTGTGACCATCGAAGTGATAACGAAGACTTTTCTGGAGAAGTGGTATGCGTTGGGAATCAATTTGCCCCTAAAGCATCCTTAGCCAAAGGCATTTATGTAATGAGAACTGCCAATGATGCAAGGGCATTAGATAAGTTTGCCCAAGAGGCTCAAAGCGCAATCATTATAGGAAGTGGAGCTATTGGCCTTGAAGTTGCGGAGGCTCTAGCAGACCGAGGCCTAACAGTAACTATAATTGAAGCTTTACCTCACCTCACACCTGCCCTGGATAAAGATATGGCAAAGTTGCTAGAGAAAAGGATAGAAGAAAGAGGAATAAAGGTTATAACAGAGAAACAAGCCACATCATATCATAACGGTTCTTTAACCTTGAACGACGGAACAACGCTTGAGGCTTCTGGAGTTGTTTTTGCCACAGGAGTAAGACCAGATACTAGGTTGGCAGCAAAGATAGGTATAAAAGTAGAAAAAGGCATAGTGGTAAACAAATATATGCAAACTAACATCCCCAATATTTATGCCATCGGAGACGCAACCCAAATAGAAAATACCGTCAGCAGAAAAACATATTTACCTCTAATAGGCACTTTAGCCATGAGGCAAGCCCTAATAGCTGCTCTCAATATAGCCGGCAAACCCACAGAGCACCCACCTGCAACTTCTTGGGGCGTATCTACCATCTTTGACCTTCACTGGGGAAGTGTAGGCCTAACGGAGGAATTAGCAGCATCTTTAGGCATGAAAGCGGCAGCCATAGTTATGCCAGTAAGGACAAGAGAACCCGCTATGCCAGAAGGCAAGAGCGGACAATGGAAAATCATCTTCTCCACTGAGCCCGCAGATTCCATCAAGAAGGGACAAATCCTCGGTTTTCAAATAATCCTTGATGGAGAAAGCCCTTTATCCACAGTGGAAAGATTCCTAGACATGATTGTAAGACACGAAACCATACCAGAGCTTATAGGGCATTTCCATATCCACAGCCCCTCTCATAATCCACCTGATGATCCCTACATGGGAATTATGTTTCGTTATGGAATAAATTGATTAATATCACGCTTTCAAGGAAGGGGACAAGTTTTTCCTATCCCCTTCCTTGACTACACTTCTCGCCTACCATATCATTCATTAAGAATGAACTAACATGGGGGGATTCGCAGTGCTTCCATACTTGATCAACATAAGATCCGACAAAGACCTCGTAGATATCCTAGAAAAAATCAACGCAGACAAAAGGTCTTTTCCCTATTTCCGCGCAAAAAAGGACACCTATGCCATTTTTTTGAGGGACGTAGATTACAGGGCTGCCAATGCGTTAAAACAGGAGATGCTGTCCCGGGGCGGAGACGCCATCGTTCACAGGAACGTAATACAAGGAACCATCGATAAAAGCGACGTAGTACTTTTGGGAACAATAAGCTCCCTGGAAAAACTGGCGAAAAAGCTGGAGGCCATGCCATATTGGGGACTTGAGAAAATCAAGGGCGAGCTTGAAAAATTTTTTCAGAATTTAGCGATTAAGGGTTGGAACATCGTCTTGGGTAGCGGGAAGAGCATAGAACTGAACGACAATACCCAGATCATGGGTATACTTAACATTACACCGGACTCCTTCTACTCCACTAGCCGTGCGATGGAGCTGGATGAATGCGTAAAAAGAGCATTTGAAATGAAGGAGCAAGGAGCCATAATCCTTGACATAGGGGCAGAATCATCCCGCCCCGGTTCTGAACCAGTACCAGCGGAAACGGAGAAAGAAAGGCTTCTACCTGTCATACAAAGACTCCGTAAGGAAGGTTTCGACCTGCCCATATCCGTAGATACAACAAAATCCGAGATAGCAAAAGCTGCACTCGGAGAAGGAGCGGACATAATCAACGATATCTCGGCAGGCATCTTGGACCCTGAGATCCTGCGCGTTGCAGCCCAGGAAAAGGCGCCGATAATTCTTATGCATATGAAGGGTACTCCCAAAACTATGCAGCTTAATCCTCACTACAATAACCTTCTTGGCGAACTCCTTGACTTCTTCAAGGAACGAATGGACGCAGCTCACAAAGCAGGTGTAGATACCAACAAAATAATATTAGATCCTGGGCTGGGCTTTGGTAAAACAAAAGATCATAATTTAATGATATTAAAAAACTTAAAGGCTTTTGCTGGTTTAGGTCGTCCCATACTCATAGGCCACTCCCGAAAAAGCACCATAGGTGCAGTACTGAAAAAAGACGATCCCAAAGACCGTCTACAAGGCACATTGGCGATAACTGCCCTATGTGCTTGGCAGGATGTGCCTATCGTTAGGGTCCACGACGTTAGGGAAAACTACGACGTCGTAAGAATGATAAACGCAATAAAGGAGGTCAAATAGGTGAGCCTCGTAGCCATAAGCATGGGTAGCAATCTAGGGAACAGGCTAAGTTCACTGAGGAAAGCCGTTTTACTTATAAAAAGTGAAGGGATCAATATTATAAAGACTAGCGATGTTTTTGAAACTCCTCCTTTCGGGGTTACCAACCAGCCTAGGTTCCTCAACGCCTGTATACTAATTGAGACGGACATATCACCCCTCACCCTTTTAGAAAAACTTAAAAGAATAGAAAAACAGATAGGTAGAATTCAAAGATTCAAATGGGGGCCCAGAGAGATAGATTTAGATATCGTCTTTTACGACGAACAGATTATCAACGAACCTAGTTTAAAAATACCTCATCCCCACATGCACGAAAGGCCTTTCGTGTTGATACCACTAAATCAAATATCCCCCAAATGGACACACCCCACTTTAAAAAAGACGGTAGAAGAAATGTCCAGCGAGTCTAATAATAGCGGCATTTTGAGGATAACAGAGCTATGACTTTTTAAGATTACTAGGAGAGTTAAAATGCGTATTGCCATCAAGAAAGGGTTTATTATTTTTATAATATTCATGTTGCTTTTTGCTTTAAAAAGTTCTCCGGTTATGGCCTACACGAAAATACTATCTGTCCCTAGCTCTCCCTTTTTCATCGTGGCAAAGTTTTCAAGGGGACTAGTAGAATCTGCCCACCTGCGAAGTCCTGCAGGAATCCAAAAACTCCTTCCCTTAGAGGGAAGCCTATTGGTAGGCCAAAGATACACAAGGTTTGATATGGACAAAGATATGATAAAAGATATCCTTTGGGTACTGACTTTCAGGAATCCCAACAACAAACAGAGAGGACTTCAGATGTGGGTCGGATACTCAAGTCGTCAGAAAACTATATGGGTAGATATTTGCCCTGTAGCAAGCACCCTTTGGGACACCTTGCCGGTAAGCTTAAATCTCCCAGAAGGTGTCCTCCCCTACATTCTGCCCCAATTACCCGGATATGATGGATTGCCTCCTTTTGGAGGAGCTAAAACCCTGACTTTCATCTGCACCATCAAGCTAACCAATAACGGCCCCAAGTTCGTACCCCAACCTGAGGCCTACAGACAAATACTTAAAATAGCTGAACTAGTGGCAAATTCTGAACAATACCCGAAGCGTAGAGAAGCGTATTCCTACTTGATCAATGATTTCAAAAACCTCGCTTCAGGTATGCCACCAACCAGAGAAGCTCTCCAAAGCATCCAGTGGAAGCGAATCCTTACATTACATTGGAACAACTGACAAAACTACACTTTCCCCCTAACCTTTTATGCTTGCTGGATAACCAGCATCCTCCAAGATCTCCATTACTTCCTCTGGCTTGTCGGTTGACACCTTTACTAACTTCTCCGATAGCAAAACCTCTACGTCCCCGTAGCCAGCATCACTGAGGACCTGTGTAATGCGCCTAACGCAGTGCTCGCAGGACATGTCTGGAACAACAAAAACCGTCTTAGTCATATCTTCCTTCCCCCTTTATTCTCAACGAATTAATAACCACAGAGATGGAACTCAAGGCCATGGCTGCCTCAGCAATTGCTGGGTGAAGCAAACCTGCCATCGCCATGGGGATGGCTATTGTATTATATAAAAATGCCCAGAAAAGATTTTGCCCTATTATTTTAAATGTACTTCTAGAGAGCAAAATTGCCTTTGCAACTTTAGACAAACCGCCCTTCACTATGACAATATCAGCGTTGTCTATGGCAAGATCGGTTCCAGAACCTATAGCCACACCTACATCCGCTCCCTTCAGGGCGGCCGCATCGTTCATTCCATCTCCTACCATCATTACCTTTTTCCCCGTTCTTTGCCAGGACCTAATTATATCTAGCTTTTCCTTGGGATGAACTCCAGCTTTAACTTCTCTTATGCCAAGTTTACTAGCAACAGCTTGAGCTGTTACGGGGTTATCTCCTGTTGCCATAACTATGGTTATACCCTCATCCAAAAGTTTCTTCACTGCTTGCCTTGAGTCTTCCCTTATCGGATCTTCTATCACCATGAAACCTATCAGGTTGCCGTTTTTATGGACCTCTACAACAGTTTTCCCTTCTTTTAGAAATTTTGTGTAACTATCAGCATCCTCAGGCTTACCCACTCTGTAGCTACTTCCTTCGTATTCGAAAAATATCCCCTCTCCCGCTTTTTCCTCCAAATTTTCCAACTTAACGTCTCTTTCCCCTAGAGCAGCGATGGCTTTAGCCAATGGATGGTTAGACTGTTTTTCTGCAGATGCCACCACATCTATCTCTTCTTCTGGCACAGTGTGATATGTAACCGCAGGCCTTCCCTCCGTAAGGGTCCCCGTTTTGTCGAGCACCACCACTCCAACATCCTTAGTAGTCTGTATGGCCTCAGCGTTCCTTATTATAAGCCCCAATTTATAAGCCTCGCCTGCCGACGCCACCAATGCCATAGGAGTAGCAAGTCCCAGGGCACAAGGACAAGCTATAACCAGCGTAGCGACCAGCACAAAGACAGCAGAGGACATAGGGTCCTTAGGCACAGCAATCCAAGGAAAAACATGGCTTAACCTGGAAACATGTGCATATAAGGTATCGACGTTAAAGTACCAAATAAAAGACGCCAACAAAGCCAAAAAAACGATCGTGGGAACAAAAAACAAAGTTATTCTATCGGCCAGCGCCTGGAGAGGAATTTTCGCACCCTGGGCATCCTGAACGAGTTCTATCATCTTTGACAAGAACGTGTCCTCCCCCACTTTCGTAACCACTACCTTTATTGGACCGGTAAGATTGAAGCTCCCACCTGTCACAGATGAGCCTTTGGTCTTGGGGACAGGAATTGGTTCGCCAGTTATCATCGATTCATCTACAGAGGTGACTCCTTCTTCTATGATACCATCCACCGGGATCCGCTCCCCAGGTTTAACCAGAACAACGAACCCCTCCTTAACTGCGTCCATAGGTACCATTACTTCTTCTCCATCCACTATAACCCTAGCTTCCCTTGCTTGAAGCTTCATTAGGGCACGAATCTCCTTGGTAGCCTTATCACGCAGTCTGGATTCTATGTATCGCCCCGTAATATGGAGGGCAACTATCATGGCTCCAATGGCACCAAAAGAAACTATAGGAACACCTATCATTGCTAATGCAGAGGTAATCCATGAAGCTGTGGCCCCTAGGAAAATCAGCACATCCATATTGGTATGGAAATGAGAAAGAGCGATCCACGCTCCTTTTATAGTGCCTCTTCCAGCATAGAATATGACTACACCACCAGCTAGGAACTCTATAACCTCAAAACGGGAGATATGAAAACCTAACATATGGAATATCATAGCTACAGAAAGGGGCAAAGTGATAGCTAAAGACCAAAAAAGAGCCCTGCGCGTCTCAAG